>JAIPDZ010000062.1 GCA_021737425.1 Deltaproteobacteria bacterium | reverse complement strand
AGGGCCGTGTAAAACAGACTTTTAAAAGGTGAATTGTGTTATGGAACAGGTTTTACTCCTCAATATCACCTATGAACCGCTCCGCATCATCAATTGGAAAAAGGCCGTTACCATGCTCACCTTGGGCAAGGTCGAGGTGTTGGAAGAGTATGGTACGGAGATCCACTCGGTAAGCTTTACCTTAAAACTCCCTTCGGTGGTTCGCCTCCTGATGATGGCCAAAAAACCGAAGACCTCGGTTAAATTCTCCAGGCAGAACATCTATGCCCGGGATAAATATCACTGCCAGTACTGCGGCCGGAAATTTCCCACCGAGGACCTGAGCTACGACCATGTAATCCCCAAGTCCCGGGGCGGCAAGACGGTGTGGACCAATATTGTTACCGCGTGCCTGGCGTGTAACCGAAAAAAGGGCGGGCGAACCCCCAAAGAGGCCCGGATGCGGCTGATTCGAAAACCCACCGAGCCCAAATGGCTCCCTGCCCTGCGGGTCACCATCGGCTACAAAACGATCCCCCATTCATGGCGGGATTATCTGTATTGGAATGTGGAACTGGTGGAGTAGACGCCGGCGGCAGGGGACAGATCTGCCGGGGCCGCCGGTGGATGCCCTCAGACCTCCTTCAGTACGTCCGCCGTCAATTGGTTCAAACGGGCCCTTTTTTCCGGGGGGATATCTGTGGTTCGCCTCAGGTTCATGGCCCGCATCACATCGTACCGGCCATCTTCAAAAATAACCGGTACCTGGATCAGATAGTCCGGGTGATGACAACATCCCGGCGCAAAATAATGACCGGGCCGCTTTCCCTCTTTCAGGATCTTTTGCGCCCCTGCCAACTCTGTTTCGGAGACCACCACTCCGGTCTGACCTGTAAACGTGCTGACCCAGTCGCCCGGATTAAACGCCCGCCTTTTTTCCATCACGGATCACTCCTTTCTATCGTCCTGAACAAAGGTTCCTGCTCAGGGTTGTGAATTTTGTCCGGCCTGTCGGCCACCTGGGAAGAGACTTGACCATGGGCGTCCCTAACATGGGATACCAGGTCCTTCAACGGAATCAGGGGCCCGTCGTCCATCCGGTCCAACAGCCGGTGAAGACCCCTCAATGCCCTTGGAATATGGGCCTCGAAATGGGTCTTGTGCATCACTTTTGTGAGATGGGAAAAGGCCCCCAGGATCTGCAGGTTCCGCTGTATGGCGAGATAGGGGTAAGCGGCATCCAAGGACTCGGCCCAGGCCCCGTTGATAGCGGCAATCCGGCGCCGATAGCTGCGGTATAGGGTATGCTGCTGCTCCGGGGTAAGCCCGGTGTAGGGGTCGATGAGCAGAGAGGCCAGATCATATCCCAACGGGCCCACCCGCCCCCCCTGCCAGTCCACGATCCCTATTTTTCCTCTACAGAGCAGAATATTTCTGGATTGAAAATCCCGGTGAAGAAAAAAACGCGCCTCTCCCTGGGACGCCCGGTGGGCGAGATGTTCAAATGCCCCCTCCAGTTCAAGCCATCGGGGGGATAACCCGAGATAGTGATGCAAAAAGGCCTCTCTGAAATAGTCTGACTCGTATCGCCGCATCACCGTGTGATCGTATTGTCGGGTCTGACAGCACCAGGCTGGATCGAACCCCTCGGCCCCCCGGGTCTGAAGCCTTACCAGGTCATCCAATACGGCCTCATAAACCCCAAGGGGATCGGCCCCCCCATTGACCACATCCTGAAGGTTCCGGTTTCCCAGATCCTCCATCATGAACCATCCCTCTGCCAGATCGAATTCGTATATCTCGGGGACAGGCAGCCCCTTCTCCTTGAGATGGATCCCGATCTTCAAATAGGCCTCGTTTTCCCGCAAAACGGCGGCGTCTCGTGGCGGATTAACCATAACCACCACAGAGGGATCCCCTTCCCAGAGGTGCATCCGCCAGAACATCCGGGTGGAGCCGTCCGCAGGGATCGGCTCCAGAGTCACCCGGTTTTCACGGTGTCCCCTTTTTTCCATAACGGTCCAGAGGGCCTTTTTCAATCTGGCATCCACGGATTCCCCTGTGGTTCCATGAAAATCATACCACCTGCCGGATCACGTCCCTTGTAATCTCTTTTCCGCTGGTGACCACGCTGTCCGCAATCCGGACCCCCGGCCTGACCGTGACCCGCTCCCACAAGACAGATCGGGTAATTTCCACCCCCTGGGCCAGCACGCTCCCCTGACCGATAACCGCCCAGTCCCTGAGCCTGGCGGACGGGGATACCACACACCCGGCATCCACCAGGAATCTCCGCCTCCCTGCGGCCTCCTGATTGGCCAACACATACTGCTCCATGCTGCCGATGTCCCGCCAGTAATGGCCCTGGGAGAGATGGCCCCGGATCCCCTGCCCCTCCCGGATCAAATCCCGGTAGCAGTCAATGATGTTTGAATAGATCCCGGCAGGGATGCGATTCAGAAGCCTTGGGTCTATGATGTGGATTCCGGTAAAGGCCAGCTTGCCCGGTCCCGGCCTGGATCCGATGGCCGTGATACGCAGGTGTGAATCCACCTGCACCTGATTAAAGGGGGCACAGGGATGGAGGATCAGGGTCACCAGACTCTTGTGCCGCTCATGGGCTTCATAGGCCGTGGATAAATCGATGTCCGTAAGGATGTCGCCATTGATCACCACAAACGGCGCATCATCCCAGAAAGCCTCCGTGTTCTTGATCCCCCCTCCCGTCCCCAGGATCTTTGGTTCCGGTCTCACCTGGATCTTGACCCCGAACGGTCTGCCGCCATCCAGGTGGGCGGTGATGCGGTCCTGGTGGTGATGGGCGTTCACCACCATCTCATGGATGTCATACGCCTTCAGATAATCAATCCCCCTGTCGATGACCGGTCGGTTTCCCACCGGGACCAGGGGCTTGGGCAGATATGCGGTGAGCGGCCTGAGCCGGGTCCCGTACCCGGCGGCCAGGATCATTCCCTTCATGTGCTCGCCTTTTTTCCCGATTGGGTTGGTGAAAGACCTAACATTCTGGAATCATGAGAATAAAAGTCATATCTCGCTTCATGTCTCGGGGTCCCTGAGGGTCACGGTCGTTTTCCGCTACTTGCAATAATTCCCCATTGATTATACACCCTACCCTATGATGTCAACGACATATTCGTCATAGGAGGCGCCAGCCATGACCCATTCCAATCTGGATCTGTCGGAACTGACCCACACCATCGGCCGGCTGTTCATGGCCGGCATGCCCGGACCCACCCTGGACGGCCCTACCCAGGCCCTTATCCGGGACCAAGGGCTGGGCGGCATCATCCTGTTTTCCCGGAACATTGAAGGGCCGGTTCAATTGGCCGCCCTGTGCCGGGACCTGCAGCAGGCGGCCATGGAAAGTCATGGGATTCCGCTGTTCATCGCCGTGGATCAGGAAGGGGGTCGGGTGGCCCGGTTGAAACCGCCCTTTACCCAGTTCCCCGGAAACACCGCCTTAGGCAAGGCAGAAGATCCTGTTCAGGCGGCCGTGGAGTTCGCCCAGGTCACTGCCCGGGAAATGGCCCTGGTGGGGCTCAACATGGACCTGGCGCCGGTCATGGACGTCCCAAGGGGCACCCCTGAACGCCATCTCATGGACCGCACCTTCAGTGACGACCCGGAAGTGGTGGCACGCTTAGGTGGGCATGTGGTGGAGACCCTTCAGAAGAACCACATCCTGGCGGTGGCCAAGCATTTTCCCGGCCTCGGGAGGACCACCCTGGATCCCCACCATCACCTTCCCTTCATTGATGCGGATGAAGCGGAAATGGAACGGATTCACCTCCCTCCCTTTCAGGCGGCCATAGCCGCAGGGGTGTCGTCGGTGATGTCCTCCCATGCCATCTATTCCGCCATAGACCCCGAAACCCCTGCCACCCTTTCCAGCCGGGTGATCCACGGCATCCTGCGGGAGAAACTCGGATTTGACGGGCTCATCCTCACCGACGACCTGGAGATGGGGGCCATTCAAAAAGGGTGGGGGGTGGTCAATGGCGCGGTTTCCGCCTTCAAGGCCGGGTGCGATATCCTGCTCATCTGTGAAGATCAGTCCGCTGTATTAGAGAGCATGAATGCACTCAAGGCCGCCCTGTTGAGAGAAGAAATCCCCGTTCATCACCTGCATAGGGCCATCACCCGCATTAACAAGACCAAAGGGAGATTCCTCAACCCTGTCCGCAAGATCTCTCTTCATGAGGTCAGGGAGTATTTCCCGCCTCGAGGCTGAACCCTAAGGCCACAAAAAAGGCCTGTGAGTGTTTGATTCCACTCACAGGCCTTTGATTTTTCATGTGGAGGCGGCAACCGGATTCGAACCGGTGAATAACGGTTTTGCAGACCGTGATTTAAGTCTTCTATGATGTTGATATCATGTAGCTTTTAAGATCAGTAGTTTTCGATGGTGTGACTTTTGGTGTAAAAATTTTTTTAAATTGCTGTAATCGAAAGGTGCATTTAGTTCATCTGAATAGCGATTCATGGCTTCTGCAAATTGGTGTACGCCTTTGTCAACACAGCATAGGCGTTCTTTTTTAAAACAGTACCCTGGATTTTGTGCTTTCCCGATCCTCGATATAGTTTCCACTTTCCAGGACTTCGACACTCAACGAGGATAATATCACCTTCAATGGCTGTTTGAGGCTTCCTATAAACAGAGTGGTTCTTATCCCTAATCGACTGAGGCAATCTTATTCTCCTCTTCCAGTTTCTCACACACCTTCATGATAATGCCGGGGGCTATGTTTAAATCTTCCATTAAATCACCACAATCTATATTCTCCCCATGATGGTCTCGGAAATAGCGAGCGATTTCCTCTTCTGCGTCCTCAAACGATATATCCCTTGCCTCTATAACATCAGCATCGTCTTCCAAAAGATCGAGAATTCGATTTGCCATCTCCTTTACCTCCGCCAGTTCACTTTCTATGACTTTTAGACGGCGATCCATATTGGCATCATACCAGACAGCAGCGGAGACCGTTTCTCGGCCTTCAACCCAATCCGTTGATGCCAACATTGAAGACGTAGCAAATGGTAAATGATGAGGCCACGCCTTTACCGTCCCAGAATAAGCCACTATATCAATACCCTTCATTCTTCCTCCTGAGCATCCTTAATTACGCCATCCAACCAGTTTCTTACGGCTATCGCTGTCTTAAGATTCATAACGATTGATGCTTGAACTAATCTTACTGCATCGCCTCCGAGTTCTTTGCTAACGGTTTCTCCCACAGAATTATCATCATTGATGGCATGAGTGATACTCTTAGGTATGGGATGTCTTTCTGAAAAAAAATGGAGATTTACCTCTTTTCGAGGCGTTAAACCTCCCCATGCACCATTAACGTAAAGGTCTCGAAGATCATCAGGGTAGACGTATCGAAAAGTAAATTCCTTTTTCTTTTCAGCCATTTGCTGCCCCTCATTGTAAAGCTCACTGGTAACCGTCATGTTAAAATCACACCGAGATTGGTTCTTATACCATAAAATTGTCATTGGTGTGAAGTGCTTGAAGGGTAAACTGTAGAATTCTATACAGCAAAATCGATGCCGTGCCAAAGGGAGCCACAACCACCTTCTTGTCTCTCCTTTTTCTGCGTGATCGATCTAAGTGCCTTCCCGCCATCAATTTGTGTATTTACGAAAAGCCACTGCTGTATTCTAATCTCTTATCAGCGAATTATGCGAGACTGCCAAACATAAGCTGGAAAAACAGTTTTTACCATCATATAGGAAGTCTTCCGTCGGCCAAGATCGATTTGCGGGGAAGGATAGACATTGCAGGGTTGCATTTGGAATGACCCAAGTATGCGACCCTGCCAACCCTAACATTGCAAAGCCACTCGGTTGATTATGACACGAATCCTATGCATCAATTCACCCGAAAGGGGTTGGCTGCATCTAATGGCCTATACACTATCCAGGACTTCCCGTATCGTATTCGCCATCTCCTTCATGACAATTGGTTTCATGACAAATCCCTGAATACCCATAGCCTTGGCCCTTTCTTCATCAATCTGTGGACTGTATCCGGTGTACAGAATAATTGGGAGTTCCGGCCGAATGGCCAGCATTTCCCGGGCCAGTTCCTTTCCGGTCATCTCGGGCATGGTCTGATCCGTGATGATGAGATCGAATGCGTCCGGGTCCTCAGTGAATGATGCCAGGGCCTCGACACTGCTTCGCTTGGCAGTCACGCTATAGCCCAAGGCTTCCAACATGGGCCGGACTGCGCCCATGACCGCTTCCTCATCGTCTACAAACAGTATCCGCTCGTTTCCTCTTGGAAAAGTAAAGGCCCCATTTTTTGATCGGGTTCTGTCCCCATCGTCCCGGACCTGTGGAAGATATACCGTAAAACAGGCCCCTTTTCCCGGGTCACTGTCTACCGTAATGTCGCCCCCGTAACTCTTCACAATCCCGTGGACCACTGCCAGGCCGATGCCGGTTCCTTTGCCGGTCTCCTTGGTGGTAAAGTATGGCTCGAATATTTTATCCAATACCTGGGGTTCAATCCCCTCTCCTGTATCTTCCACACGCAAAACCACATAAGGCCCGGGTTCCAGGTCAGAAAAGCGTTCGACCGCCCGGGCGTCAAAGGTTTCATTCCCAAGCCGAATCACAAGCGATCCGCCTCGTTCTTCCATGGCATGGGCGGCATTCGTACTAAGGTTTACGATGAGTTGATTCAGCTCGGTGACATCTCCGAGAACCATATCCTGATCTGTCTGGATATCATACTGGATGGCAATAGTTTTGGGAATCGTGGATCTCAGGAACTTTGCCACCTCTTTCACCATGAGAGATACTTTGATGGGCGCCCTCGATGCCTCCTGCTTTCGGGCAAACGTCAAAATCTGCTTCACCAGATCTCTGGCCCGTTCACTGGCCTGATAGATCTGTTTCACATGCCTCTGCAGCGGGCTCTCTGAGGGCAGTTCCATAAGCGCCATCTCCGCATGGATCATTAGCGGTGAGAGGATATTATTGAAATCATGGGCGATGCCACCGGCCAAGGTGCCAACGGATTCCATCTTCTGGGCCTGTTGTAACTGAGCTTCTATTCTTTTCTGTTCGGTAATATCTCTTAGAAAATTGAGTGTTGCCGGTTTTCCTTCCCAGTCTATAAGGACGGCATTCAGCTCTACCGTTAATTCCTCACCTGATTTATGCAAAACCCTGAAAGGATACGTACTGATGGGGTTTTCACCTTTTAACCTTCTTAGGTATCTTTCACGGACCATCTCTCTATCTTCAGGGTGTATAAATTCAACGAAGGGGGATTTGGTTAATTCTTTTGGTGTGTATCCGATCATTTTTTCTGTTTTTGGGTTGACGAATTTCAATGTCTCATCCTGGACTATGAAAATTGCGACAGTGGCATTTTCAAAAAGTAACCGATATCTTTCTTCACTCTCACGCAGGGCCTTCTCCGCCTGCTTGCGCTCGGTGATGTCCTGGATGGCGGTTCGGATGCCCGTGATATGACCGTTGTCATCTGTGAGGAGCCGATCTTCAAACAAGACGGGAAAGGTGGTTCCATCCTTGCGCCGGTAGGTGCGCTCCAAACCAACAGCCGGAGGCTTGGCCCCAGCCAGTTTGGCCAGGATCTGTTCGCGGGCCGCTTCATCGACAATGAACTTCCAGCAAGGCTGGCCGATCATCTCTTCAGCACTATAACCCAGCATCTTCAGTTCGGTGCGATTCACCCGAATGATATTTCCCCGAAGATCGTATTCGAAATATCCTACCGGCGCATCATCATAAAGATTTCGAAATCGTTCCTCGGATTTTCGCAGCGCCTCCTCCGCCTGCTTGCGCTTGGTGATGTCGGCGATGAGACCGGTAACCCGCATAGGACGGCCATCCTTGTCTCGCTCAACGATCCTGCCGCGATCCAGAACCCAAAAATAATTGCCAGACTTGGTGCACAACCGGTGCTCGGACTCATATACCGGCAGTCGTCCCTCGACATGTCCTGTCAATCGATCAAGAACGGCTGCCAGATCCTCGGGGTGGACGTGCTGTTTGAAAAAATCAACGGTGGGCTCAACCTCGTCGGGCCGATACTCCAGCATCTGAGCCCAGAGATCGCTATAGACGACCGCGCCATCCTGAGGATTCCAATCCCACATTCCCAACTCCCCGCCCTGCAACGCGAATTCGAGCCTCTGATGGCTCTCCCGCAGTTCCTCCTCAGCCTGCTTTTGCGTGGTGATATCCTGAACTTGTACCAGATAACCCCGGAACGAATCCCAAAAAGTAGGGGTAATCAGGACATCTAACCAGATGCTTCCTGATCGTGATGTGTCGTATAGACCCGCCTCTTTCACTTTCTCAAAATCAAAGAGAACCTCATAGCGAACGTATTTGCCGTTTCTCAATCGCTCCTTATATTCTTCCTCCAAATTGGGATCACTGAAAAGACCAAAGCCACGCAAATCCTGCACATTTTGAACCCCGAACATGTTTAGGCAGGCCTTGTTCACATCCAAAAGCATCCCGGCCTGGTCATAAAGTTCAATGCCAATGGGAGATTGATCGTATATAGCTCGATACCTCTCTTCACTTTCCCGGAGCGCCGCTTGTGCTTCTTTACGTTCTGTTATATCTTGGATCATGCCGATGGATCGGACAATCATCCCTGCGGTATCTCTTTCATGGACACATTTCTCATAGACATGTCGAATTTCACCACTGTGTCTGCGGACAATCCGATACTCAATCTCATAGGTATCCTTTCCTTTCCCGAGGGAATCCGAATAGGCCTTGTCCACTTTAGCCCGGTCGTCGGGATGGACCACATCCAGAAAGGCCTCATAGGTAGCATCGAATTCTTGGGGGTTTAGCCCGAAGATGCGGTAGGTTTCATCAGACCAAGTCAGTCGGTTTTCCGGCACATCCAGTCCCCAGCTGCCTACATGGGAGAGCTGTTGAGTTCGGGACAACAGTGCCTCGCTTTCGGACTTGGCTTTTTGGGCCTGTATCCTTTCTACGGTATTCCCAATGAGCTTGGCCCAAGACCTCAACTGTTTCTTGGCCAAGTCGACAATGACTTTTGGGCGGGGCCTGTAGGATTCTGCAATTTCTCTTAATTTTTCTGGATCAACACCAAACCGTTCAGCCAACATCTTCAGTTGTTCCGGATGAGCAGGGGGGTCTCCATAGCCGATATTAATAACGCCGATAACCTGGTCTCCTGCATATATGGGCTCAGCATATAGACGGATGCCTCCCACACACTCGATATCGGTGCTGTGTCCGGATTTCATGGCTGGCTTTGCTGAATCATTCCAACAATTCTCATGACAAAGCCATCTCCCGCAGTTCAAGGCTTCCTGGTTGTCATCTGTATTGCAGAGGCTACGGGAAGCAGCATCCATAAATCGGCACCAACCAGAAGAAAACATGCCGAATGCATAGTCTCCGTTGGCTTCATAAACGGCCACAGATGTCTCCAGAAGATCAATGGCATTTTCTGCGATCTCCTGAAGCATGTCCTTTCCCACAGAGTCCATGATGAGCCGGATCGTATTCAGTTCTGTAATATCTCCATAGGGGGGTGCGTAGGACGTCTCCCTCGTCCCAGGTTCCTGAACACTTTTCTCCAAGAGCCATTCAATTTGTCTTAGCTTGTCCTCATTATTCTCATTCATGTCCATCCCATCTTTTCTATAAATTCGGTCTCTCTGTCGACTGCTTGAGTCAAGGCGTAAAAAGTGCCCCTGAAACGAGGCCTTAGGCTTCTACCCCTCTCTTTAAAGGGCCAGTTCTTTTGGAGGCATTCCTGGTTATCGTCGGGCTTACCGGGTTTGATATCCTCGCGGGCGGCCGGATGGGAAAATAGTGAGACAGTTTTTGGGGCATCGCTTCGGGCGAGAGGACCATGTCCACCAGGCCGGTGTTGATGTCGCTCCGGGCCATGCCGCCGGTCTCGGGCACCGCTGCAAAAAATGTCTTTAACGCCTCCAGGTCCCCTGCCGAGGCCCCCAGACCCACAATGGGAAAGGGGCTTTGCGTTCCTCTCTTCCCGCTCCCAACCCCAGGCTTGCCGAAAGCGACCCTGTTGCCGGACCGGGGGGATTTCTTCTGGGCTGCCTTTTTCTTTGCCATGGGAATCCTCCACCGAAGATTCTACTTTACGTATTATATAAGCTGGGTTGCGGGGTGTTCTCTTTCGGTTCGATGAGGGGGGTGTCGGGTGAAGGGGGTTGACCGGTTTCCGGTTAAGGCCGAAGGCACAAGAGAGAGAGAGAGAGAGAGAGAGAGAGAGAGAGAGCAAAATCTGAGCCATTTGATGATTGGAGCTGCCTGGGGCCTCTTGTGACGGTGCTTTTGGGTTGGCCATTTTCACCTTTAGACTCGGTTTATGCGGACTTGACGTACGGATGACGCGTCGCATTCAGATCATATTTATCCATCTTACTTTATATACTATCTTAGTTTAAACGCATATTAGCGAAACTGTAAAGGATTTTTTTACAGCAAAGCATACCGTATCAACCCTCTGCCCATTACCCTACCCATCTTTCATCCACCAGAACCCACGGCCTTCCTGCTGTGCCTATGTCATGTTTCCGCGACTATCCCTTCAGGGCCTTACACTATGTCGAATATCCAGGGGGTTCGGTTCAGTGATGGATGTTGGTCAAAGACGGAAGTTGCAGTATTCGGGCCGGCTCGACCCAATCGTATCTAACCTTGAAAATCCATGATGTGAAGGATACTCAAATCAGGGTTGGAAATTCGATGACATCCCCGAACATAACGTGCATAATTACAGCAATCAAGTATCCGAAATAATTGAACCTTAGCAAATCAAATCTTCAAAATCCATCGGGGAAAGCCTTCCCAATTATACGTAAATGGCCGGATCGGCTTATGCCGTTCCAAAGGGGAGGTGAACCACCTTTTTCTCTTCCTTCCTTTTGCGAGATCGATCCAAAGACCTCACCGCCGTCAATTTGTGGTCTGGTGTGGGGTGCTGGTATCTCATAGCCATTCGAGGGGTAGAGTGGCCCATAATTTCCATGATGGTCTTGAGATCCGCTCCATTCATCCCTAAACGACTTCCAAAGGTATGGCGAAGATCATGGAATCGGAACCGGACCTTGATCGTTTCGTTATCCTTGACCTCATGCCGTACAAGGTTTGCCTCGGCGACCGCCGTCCAAAAGGAATTGGTAAGGACAGTCAACTTGCCGTCGGCTGAATTCGTGAACACATACTCCTTTTGAAGTTCCTTACGTCTCTCAAGGATCTCCCGCATGGTTTCATTGACAGGGATCGCCCGATTTTTGTGATTTTTGGTATCCGTAATCAGTACATAGTTCTCATCGAGATGGACATTCACCCAACGGAGATTAAATATCTCATCTTCTCTCATGCCACTGTATAAGGCAAATTCCGCCAGATCTCGGAGATATTTGGCCTTCTTCCGCTGTGGCCTCTTATCGCACTCCTTGAGGAGACACTCCTCCTCATCCGTGGTAAGCACCCACATGCGCTCATTATCCTCATGTAACTCCTTGACCTTGGCCACCGGATTGAATTGAAGATACCCCCACTCAATGCCCTTATTCATCATATTCCGGAAACAGGCCACGTCCCTGTTGACGGTTGCAGGAGAGGCCCCACCGTCCCTCCTGGCCTTCTTGTATTGCTCCAATTCCCAGGGATGGATAGACCCCATCAGCTTCCCCTTGAAATACGGCATCAACTGATCAATGGAGACCTCATTTCTCTTGGCGGAGGATGGTTTCTTATTCACCCTGGCATGATCCAGATATTTCTTGGTGAAGGTTTCAAACCTGATCCGCCTGGCCTTGATTCGATGCTTCCCCTCCCGGACCTCCTGCTTGTACTTGGCCTCTCGCTCCTTGGCCACCGTCTTGGAGATCCCCATCCCCAAGGCCTTTTTGTACCTAATTCCATCATGATAGAACTCTGTGACCCAATTGCCATCTCGTTGGTACACGAAGAATCACCTCCGCTCTACTAAAAAAAACAATCTGAGGTCCAAAATCACGGCCCCTTTGTGTTTTCCCCTACCATGGGTAAAGATCACGAATGAACCGCTGAGCGTGACAACCACATTTTAGCGCTCTATCGAATTATGGTGCTTACTTGTACTCCCTAAATCCGCTGAGGAGACTGCCAAACGATTTCGGTTTATATTTATTAAAATTCTCATCATCAACGAAAACGAAATCATATTCAGCTTTGGACTGTGTCTTGTTGATGTCTTCACACCATTGTTTTAGCCGTTCCATCTTCATGGGCACGTCAAGGTCTTCTTGTCCCTTGGTCTCAACAATAATGATTCGTCCATCAGTGAGCTTCACTATGAAATCCGGGTAATAGTTGGAGATATCCCCGTCCGCGTTCACATAGTCGAGCTTGAAATGCACGGCGAGATAATTCTTGGCATAGGAAATCACGTCGTCGCAATCTTCCAGGAAGCCGGCGAATATCAATTCAAAACGACTATCTCCGATGATTCGATTAAAGACGCTCTTTTTAGGGATCATGTATCCCTGATCCTTGGCCACAAAAGGGCGCGTCTGTCGCAGCTTGATGGTGTCGCGGATCTCGGCATCCCCCTTGTCCTGCACCGTCAAGGCGTTGATTGCCCGCTTGAAAGTCTCCAGCAGGGTCTTGGTGGCAGCCAGTTCAGAGAGGTTGCGCAGGGTGTTGGGGCTTTCCAACTCCACCTTCCGGCCGAACAGATCATTTTGCACAAAGGCCTTCACCTTGCCATAGAGTACGTCGTAGCCGCTCACCAGGTGAAGATCCTTCATGATGGTTTGGGAAAAGTATCCGATAACGCTCCGGTAATCGGCAATGCCCGCTGTGTCCAGAACCGTGGTGTGAGACACCTCTCCGGTTGTAATGTCCTTGAATACGATCTCCCGCTGTTCCTCCTCACTGAATTCCAGATAGAGCACATGTTCATGCCCCAGCGCGCGCGGGTCCAGGTCGCTCAAGTTCTTGTATTCCCGATACACGCGCGGGGTCAGCAAGGGGATTTCAATATCCAAATCGTCGATGTCTTTGTTCACGTTTTCTCTATCTACCTCCACCACCAGCGGCGTCTTAGGACCTGTGCCTTCGCCCATGGCCTTTCGCTCCAGCACCACCCCTTCCGCCTGTATGGATTCCACAAAGTCCATGAAGGCATTGGTGCCGACCACGCTCACGTACTCTTCCACCCCGCCCGGATACATTTTGCGCAGGCCACGCCCCAGGGTCTGTTCGGGTAAGATGTTGCTCATGGCGGAATAGGCGCGCAGTCCCACAATGGTGGTCACATTCCGCACATCCCACCCCTCTTTGAGCACCATCACCGAGATAATGGCCTTGTAAGGGCTGTCCTCTCCATCGATCGCGTTGGCCTGCTCGCGCAGCTTATCCAGCTCTTCCTTGCTCTTGCCTGACATTGATTCGGAAATTTCCCCGTTCTTCTTGGTGTGAATGACCAGCACTGCACCTTTCAAATCAGGATAGGTGCCTTCCAGGTATTCGGCCACGTCGTCGCAGTTTCGCGTATCATCGGTCATCACGAAGAGAATGGCCTTCTTGCCCAGCTTTTCATGCTCCGCATACGCCTTACGCCATTCGATCACGCCCAACTGTATATAATCCGCGTATTTCTCGGTAAATTTGGCGCTTTGCCGCTCCGTTAGTTTGGCCCGGCTGGGGGCGTCGGGCAGGACCGGGTGTTTGACCACGTTTTGCGAGATCGCCTCCACCAGAGGGTAATCGGTCACGGTCTGAACGAAGATCGCCCCGTTATTATGTTTGGGCGTAGCGGTGGTATCCACTTGCAGCGAAAGCGCCGCGCTTTTGTGTTTCAATCGGTTATGGATGTCCTCGATCGACTTGAACCAGGCCATGCTCGGGTCGTGGATATGATGCGCCTCATCGTTCAGCACCATCAGCTCACTGATATCCCGGACAATCATACCCAGGTCCACTTTGGAATCCGTTGTCGCGCCTGTCCAGCGTTTCCCAAGGAAATACTCCCGCAGGTCTTCGTCATCGGCTGAAGGGGGAATATCGTTGCCGGCATACACGCGATGGATGTTGGTCAAAAAGATATTGCCGGTAGGCCGGGTAATGCGGACCTCGTCTTGCACGTGCAAAGTCAGTTGAAAATCGTCCCGCCAGTTGCGCCCGCCCACCCCGTTGTCAGGGATCACCGGGTCCTCAAAAAAGATTCGGAGCCCCTGAAAGTCCATATAGATCCGATCCAGCACGATGATATTGGGGGCGATCACCAGAAAGTTCCGCGCCAGGTCCGAGTCCGGTTCATAGAGCTTGTGGTAGAAACTCCACGCCAGCGCCAGGCTCATGACCTTGGTCTTGCCGGAGCCGGTGGCCATCTTCACTACAAAGCGCCGCCAGGTCTCGTCGAACATCCCCGCCGACACCGCGCCCGAACCGTCAAACCGCATCATGTCGAATTTGTCCTGAACCCGCACCACGTCATACAAATAAACGATTGTTTCCAGGGCCTCCCGTTGCGCAAAGTAATACTGGAATTCCGCAATCGTTCCATCGGCCCGGGGGAGAAGGTGTGGGGTAATGAACCACCAGTTGAGCAGGCTCCTGCTGGTATCCGTCGCCCCCACATAGCCACTATCGCGAAACTCCTTCACCTTTTTGCGGAGCTGCGCGACCAGGGGCGGCATGAGTTTTTCCATGCTGGTCTCGCGCAGGGCCTCATCGGCCGGAAACCATCGCACGCCCGGATCGAGTATCGCATGTGGGGATTGAGGAAAATCTTTGTGCAAGGCCATTATTTCTTCCCTCCGTTATTTCCCACGCTTACGTTCACAATCGTCATGGTGTCGTTGCCGAAGATGTCCACTACCTTCACCGCGATCTTGCGGCGCCCCGGAGCGCATTCGTGAAATACGCTTTTCAGCTCCAGCGCCCGATTTTTCTTTGTGCGGAAGCTCTGCCATTCATTTTCAAAGATGTAGTCTCCGGTCCAGCGCTCTTCCCATTCGCCGGTCTCCTCATTTTTCACCCGGATGATCTCCCGCTTGCTCTCGAAGTTAAAGTCCACGGCCCAGTAATCGATCCAGTCGGTCCAGTTCTTTGTGAGGACCTCCCGGGTGACAATCCCGTCCTTGTCTTTGCTCACCTTCACGATCTGGCCCGTCTCCACCACGATGCGGCTACCTTTTTTCTTGATCGCCGCCTCGGCGTTGGCGATGGAGTCCTGCGAATAGGAGACCGAAAAGTCCGTCAGTTCCACGGCGACGCTGTATTTTCGTTTCTTTTGTTTTGTCAGAGGTTTGACTTCGATATAGGACACGTCGTGGAAAACTATCTGGTTCTTTTCCACGGCCCGCTTGTCAAACACCTCGGCGGGGATGTACTTGGGTGCGATATCAATACCCTTGGCGCGAGCTTCATCGAGTACGTTGGGGAACAGCCCCATCTCGAACTCAAAGCCAAGAATATCCACGCGGGTGATGTGCTTCTTACGGCATTCCAGGATGATCTCTTCCACAAACAGGCGCGTCACTGGCAAATTGACCGGTCCCACCGCCACTAACCGCCCCGCCTTTTTGCCGTGGAACGTGCCAAACCCATCGGTCTTTTCGGCCCGGTAGGCCTTCAGAATCAGGTCAAGGAAAGCGGCTTCCTTTTCCTCCAGCTGCTTTTGTTGTTCCAGCTCACGCAGGTTGGGATTGATGCCGATGTAATGCTGCCGTTCGTATTTTCCAAGGTTCAGGATTTCAAAAGCGCGATAGTCTTTGCCGTCCGCCTTGAGCTGCCGCTGCACCCCGATCATTCGCTTCCTTGTGGTATGGATGGCGAACTTACTTAAGTCACTTCCAATCCACTTACGCTGAGGGACAAAATGATACTCTAATTTTTCTTTTCCATTACTTTGCTTAACCCGCCTCGCCCGTAACCCCTGTGCGACGGCTATTGTAGTCCCAGATCCACAGAAAAAATCGGCTATGAGGTCATCGGGATTGGTGCTTGCATCAACTATTCTCTGAATTAGTTCAACTGGCTTTTGGGTGGGGTAGCCGATACGTTCAGTTTTATCTGACGGCATGATCGGTTGAATCGTCCACCAATCTTCTGGATGCTTGCCCTTTTCATTGGGCATATAACCTTCGTAAACCGCGTTGCTCCGGTAGGATTTATCATACCTGCTTGGGTCGGAACTTAGAACATCATCGGAGTAGGGAATGCGAACATCGTCCAAATTGAAGACATAGTCATCTGATTTGGAATATCGGAATATCGTGTCATGTTTTGGAGCAAAGTCCTTTTTTGGGACCCCACCTCCCCGATAGCACCACCGAATCTGGTTCCTTTGATTCTTACTTCCAAATACCTCATCAAGCACAATTCTGACAAAGCTATTCACCCGCCAATCACAATGCACATAAATGCTCCCATCCTCCGCCAACAAATCCCGCATCAGCACCAACCGCTCGTAGATCATCGCTATAAACGAATCCGCCCCTTTGCCCCAGGTGTCGCGGTAGGCAATCTCTTCGAGGATGTTGGGCTTCTTGGTGAAGGTATCGTCGCCGACCTCGATGTCCATGGAGAAGTCCGCACCCACATCAAAGGGCGGATCGATATAGATCAGCTTCAGCCCGCCCTGCGCCTCAATCTCCTCGCGCAGCGGCCCGTTCTTCAGCGATGACAGGATCAGCTTGTTGTCGCCCCAGATAAGCTTGTTGGTCCAGCCCTTGAGCTGACGTCCTCGGGCGTCAAAAAGTCCCAACTGTGGAGACGTGTCTTCCGGCTTCTCCGCCCGCGGTTCATCCACTTGCTCAATGGTCTGAAAGGGCAGAACAATATTGCACACCTCATTGGTCTTGCCATTCCAAACCAGTTCCACTTCCTGCTTATCTTCAAACAGCAAAAAGCGATACTTTTCCGGAAGCTCCCGATCCACCTCAAGACAGCGTATGATTTCCTGTTTTTCCTGTTCACTTAGTTTCATCATACCTCTCCCCTGTCTTTACTTCTCCCACCCTATCGAACTCTTGGGAAGGTCATGTCCCATTGACATTCCATTAGATACCCCTTATCATCGAAGACGTCAATCAATCGAAAAACCAGGATAAATAATGCACCCTTGGAATTCTCGCCTTATGACACTTTTTCGGTTACGCCTTCAAAACTTACCAAAATTACTGGTGTCATAAAAATTCAGTCCGCTAAGTCTCCGAAATCATTACAAGGTCTGATAAGATTCGTTATGTA
Source organism: Deltaproteobacteria bacterium (assembly GCA_021737425.1). Lineage (GTDB taxonomy): Bacteria > Desulfobacterota > DSM-4660 > Desulfatiglandales > Desulfatiglandaceae > JAIPDZ01. Next base: position 2,789 of record JAIPDZ010000062.1, on the reverse strand, counting down.
AACCAAAATGACATAATCTATTGATATTGTTGATTTATTATATATTTGTTGGTCCTTTTTCGACAGAAATGTATTTTCAATTTGTGCCACTTTCACATCCAAAACAGTCCTTTTACTCCACTTTGACTTTTTTTAGCCCCCTTAATATCACTCAATATTTTTGCCCAATCTCTTGGATAATCCCCGACTTCTGTGGTGTCAAGACCAATCTATCCCACGCCCGTAGCGGATGCATTGAGATAATTCGGTCAAACGAATGAACGTTTACGCATCTGCCGACGTCTGGTCCGCTCGGTGTGTGGGATGAGCCTGGCGGTCTTTGGGCATTAGCAGCTTGGTCCCAAAATCAGGCCACATTCTCACCCCTCCTCAAATTCCCTTTTACGAGCCTCGGCCAAAGATCGTGCTTCCCATTCCGAAATAATCCGCGAATTCGCCTCTATCCTGAAAGCGGTGTCCGGGTTCTCAATCTCCAACCAAGTCGATTCGTCGGCTCCTCCCATGGAAAAGAGCGACCAAGCTCCCTTGTCGAAGCAATACGGGGCTTCCTCATCATAAAGCAGAAATTCGAGTTTTCTTGACATAGTTTACGCTCCTGAAACTGGTCACACAATTTACCCACAAGATGATCTCCAAAAGAATCATTTGCTTATACCTTTTCCGCCTTCATGCGACAAGACCGGATGTGCCTCTATCCTATTTTTTGGCCCTTTTTTGGGCCTCATTTATGGCCTTTTTTGGGGGTATTTTTTCGCCTCAATTTCGCCTCGACTGAGGGAAATAACCTTTTGAAATTAAATGATGTTTGAATATTGCAGGTCCGCTGGTTATGTACATATGGCGTGTCACATTATTATGTCCCCTGTGCTTCTGTCTCCAACCTTCACTTTTGCAGGTTTTGAGTCGTCCTGTACCTTATCATAATTTTTCCCTAATTCATTCACACAAAAACAGCCTCAATCGAATCTGGAACCGGTGTTTAACAGCGCTTTACATGAGAGCGCTCTCCTTTTCCACCGCATTTGGCCTGTCCTCCAATTCAATCCGGTAATTCAAAGAGACTCCCTTATTAGTGAAATACCATATCAGGATATTGTGAAGCATCGATGCCAAGCCTAATTCATAAGTTAACTTACACCCGGACATCAAAACCCCACACACGATGTCAACCGCCTTGGGCTGTCAACCTATTCACGAAATCCTTACTTTCCCGGAGCAAAGAACATATGAAGCGACGTCCTTCGACTGCTTCTACAGAATAAAACCCATGCCTCCAGTTGGCCCTCTTGGACCGTTCGAGACCTTCCGGGGTTTTCGGACCAGTGCTCTTGCCTCCGTGGAGGCGACATCTCCCATTTGCCATGGCCGGAGCCTTACACGGTGTCCCTTTACGGGTCTTTGCACAGCACCGGGGAGCTTTTGTGAAATCCCCCGGGGGATTCCCATTTTTTAACCATCCGCTCCGTTTTGCATGAGGTTCATTTTTCGTTTTCTTCACAGGTCCCCCTCCCCCCCTGGCTCACGTTCCCTACAATGGCTTGTCCCCCTTCGTTAACGTTCACATGCTCAACAGTCACCTTCTGCTGTCCACCGGTTCGGTATTTCTTTAGGGCTTCCATTTGGGAGGTGAAAGTTCTAAGCATTTTTGCCGACTGATTCACCAAGTGTACCCTTCCATCAGCAGGCTGATCTCCTATAATGGACCCTCCGAGGCTCAGCATCGCTAAATTGTGAACGCCGATCATTTGCATAATTAACATTGTTTCAACCTCATCACGCGGCTTAATCCCATGCAGTATGGACAAAACTATGTTGCAGGCCTCTGTGTATTTTTGCTTGTCATATCCTTTACGATTCAAGACCGCTTCAAATGATCGAACAACATGAGTGAGTAAATACGCTTGAACCTGGGGGTCGGCTGTTCCAAAAGACTTTCTTAGTTCATTGACGTCGACGTCTTCAAGGCTCAGAGGTAATGTCGTATCATCGCTATTTTCCACCAGCTTGAATTTGCCGGGTCCCTTTTTCGGCAGTCCCCGAGATTGACCAAATCTGGTCTGCTCCTCATCAGCGCAATTGCTTTTTGGAAGGTTTTCATTTTTCTTTGTCTTGGTTTTGGTTCTCTTATCTTTTGTCATCCCTATTCCCCTTTCCTCAAGTTTTATTCCGGCCTGCATCCCTGGCCAAAATCTCCCAATCCCCACGACTTAGGCCACCTTCCAGCTGCATAATCGCGGCTCTCTCCTCATATTGATATCGAATCTCCGGATCATCGATTTTTAACTTTTGACCCTTATCCGCGATAGTAGCAATAGTAGCAAAAAGACCCTCTCTCAATACCTTTTGCTCTTTTTGCTCTTTTTGCGGATACGATTCAAAATGTTCATCTTCCACACCCATTAAGGCACGCCAACTCATGATCACTCCCCCACCAACTGAGGATTCACCTTGTACAATACCGATGGACGGCCACCTGTCTGTTGCTTAGTTGCTGAAATGTGATTCCGCTCTTCCAGAACATCCAGACACGGCTCGATGTCCTTGACCCTTGGGAAAGAACCCTTTAGGCTATTGTAGCAATCACGCTTCGAGAACTGACTCAATCTTCCCCGCTCAACCCATCTCCACACCTTCCTCGCCCCCTCCAGGGACTTATCGCATCCCATTAAATTGAACACGGCCAAGGCATGGCTGGAGAAAATGGACGCCAACTCCAAAGCCTGCTGCATGGTTTCAAAGCTGATATCACGCACCCACGGTTGATATGGATCTTCAACGCAATGCAGGAG
>JAIPDZ010000061.1 GCA_021737425.1 Deltaproteobacteria bacterium | reverse complement strand
TGAGCGCCCTGGTGGCCGGAGAGTCCTGCCTGGGGCCCCGCCATGTCAAGGAACTGGTCTGCGGCTATTACAAGGTGGACCCCCACATGCTGGCCTCCAAGTCCAGAAAAAAGGTCCATGCCCATCCCCGCAACATCTACGCCTATTTGTGCAGAACCCATCTCAACGCCACCCTGGAGACCATCGGCCAACAGATCCACCGCACCCATTCCACGGTCCTGTATGTCACAGAACTGATAGAACACAAACTCAAAACCGACCGCACAATCAAAAACGAGGTCCGGTTCCTCTCTCAGCAACTACAGGATATGAAAAAATGAGCCAGGCCCCCTATATCCTGAAGGCCCTGGCGGGCTGGAGTTTTCTGCTGGCGGCCACGGTGTTCACGCTCTGGGTGGTACTCATTTCTCTCACGTCCCTGTGGGTGGGTGTAAAATATATCCAGCACACCGGTTCGTGGATTCCCATCCTGTCAGGCGCCATGCTTCTAACCCTCGGCGTCTGGGTCTATTTCCGCGCCGCCACCGCCCTCTACCGCCGCCTCAAAAACGAGGATACGTTGGATTAGCCCCCTCCATATGCAGATCCGGCCCTTATTCCCCTGCCTCTCTTTTATAAAAAGCCCGCAAAAACTCTTCGTCTTTGGGGGACAAATTGAACCGCTCTGCTGCCTGCCGGATCAGTTCCGGATAGGCTTTTTCCCCCTCGTCCCGGCGCATCTCCCCGATCCATTTCACTGCCTGCCTCAGGTGTTCTCCTTTGGGCTGTATGGTCGTCATGCCTTTCTCCCTCGTTTTCACAAGGCGGACCTTATTTGTCCCACCTCCACTGATCAATGCACTGCTTCCGCCTTCAGGTCCCTGGACATCAGTTCCCTCACCGCATCCTCCGGGGCTTTGCCCTGGTACAGGATCTGATACACCTCGGCGGTTATGGGCATGGCCACCTGCATCTTGAGGCCCAGTTCATGGGCGGAACGGGTATTCTTTATCCCCTCAGCCACCATGTTCATTCCCCCGGTGATCTCCTCCAGGGTCAACCCCTCTCCGATCTTCAACCCCACGGTCCGGTTTCGGCTCAACTCTCCGGTACAGGTGAGCACCAGATCTCCCAAACCCGCCAGCCCCGCAAAGGTCTCCGGCCTCGCCCCCAAGCGAAGCCCCAGGCGGGTGATTTCGGCCAAGCCCCGGGTGATCAGCGCTGCCCTGGCATTGTGCCCGAAGTTGAGCCCGTCCGACGCCCCGGCGGCAATGGCGATGACATTCTTGAGTGCGCCGGCCAACTGGGTCCCAACCACATCGTCACTCACATAGACCCGAAAGAAATCCGTGGCAAACAGCCGCTGCAACTTTCCGGCATGCCCGCTGTCCCTGCAGGCGATGGTCACCGCAGTGGGCGAGCGCCGGCACACCTCTTTGGCGAAACTGGGGCCTGCGAGACAGGCAAAAGATGCCATCCGCTCTTCATCCAGCAGGGTGGCCGCCACCTCCGACATCAGCATAAGGGTATGGTTTTCGATCCCCTTGGTCAGCATCATCACCCGGGTTCCCTGCTTCAGATGGGGAACTACAGAGGTAAGCACCCCCCTGAACACATGGGAGGGTATGGCCAGAACAAGGATCTCTTTGTCGTCTGCGGCCCGGTCCAGGGAACGCACCGGCCGCAGAAGGGGAGACAGGGCCACATCCGGCAAAAACAGGGTATTGGTGCCCTTGTCCCGCATTTCTTCATAAACCGGCGCCTCCCTCACCCAGATGTCCACCTCCAGACCCTTGTCAGCCAACAAATTTCCGATAGTGGTCCCCCAGCTCCCGGCGCCGATCACTCCGATCTTCTGTATCTCACTCTCCCTCACCGAATCTCCCCTTCTCCCAAGTAAGGCCTGCCGCCCCCATCAATCCTCCATAAATTTGGCCACGCCCACCACTTTTTCCCCTTCTCCCAGGTTAATGAGCCTCACCCCCTGGGTGTTCCTTCCGATCACGGAGATATCCGCCACCCGAAGCCGGATGATCTTGCCGTGCTCGGTAATGATCATCAGCTGATCCTGGTCCGTCACCTGGTAGGAGTAGACCACCGGCCCGTTTCTCTCTGTGGTCTTGATGGTCAGAACCCCTTGACCGCCCCGGCCCTGGGTGGGATATTCTTCCGTGCGGGTCCGCTTTCCATACCCGTTTTCGGTCACTGTCAGTATGGTATCGCCCTCGCTGATGATTTCCATCCCCACCACTTCGTTCCCCCCCTGCATCCGGATGCCGATAATGCCGGAGGAAACCCGTCCCGTGGGTTTGACTTCTGATTCCTTGAAGCGAATGGATTTCCCTTCCCGGGTGGTGAGGAAGATATCCTGGTCTCCATTGGAGACCCGAACGGCAATCAACTCATCTTCCTCCCTGATCTTTACCCCGATGGTCCCCACGCTCCTGGGATAACTGTAGGCGGTAAGCGCCGTTTTTTTGACCAGACCTTTCTTGGTGGCCATGACCACGTATCGATCCTCTTCAAATTCCCGCACCGGCAGAATGGTGGCCACCCGTTCCCCCTTTTTGAGATCCAGGAGGTTGACGATGGCCTTCCCCTTGGACATCCGCCCCCCTTCCGGGATTTCATGGACCTTTTTCCAGTACACCCTGCCGTTATTGGTAAAGAAGAGAAAATAGTCATGAGAGGAGGCCACAAAAAGATGCTCCACGAAATCCTCCTCTGCGGGCCGTGCACCGGTCATCCCCTTTCCGCCCCTGCGCTGGGCCCGGTAAAGACTGATGGGGTTGCGCTTGATATACCCGCGGTGGCTGATGGTGACCACCATATCCTCTTCGGCGATGAGATCCTCCATATCCAGATCTTCCGCATCTTCCAGTATCTCGGTCCGCCGCTCGTCTCCGTACTGTTCTCGGATGGCCTTGACCTCTTCCTTAATGTCCTGCAGCACCAGGGCGGGATTTCCCAACAACTCCCTGAACCGGGCGATATCCTTGATGAGGCTTTGATATTCCTCATTGACTTTTTCCCGCTCCAGCCCGGTGAGTCGCTGCAGTCTCATCTCCAAAATCGCCTGGGCCTGGGCGTCTGAAAATTCAAACTCCTGAATAAGCCCGCTCTTGGCCTCTTTGACATCGGACGACGACCGAATCAACTCGATAACTTCATCTAAGAAATCCAGGGCCTTCTTGAGTCCTTCCAGGATGTGGGCGCGCGCCTCGGCCTTGTTAAGGTCATAGATGGTGCGCCTGACCACGATTTCCCGGCGATGACTGATGAAATTTTGCAGAATTTCCTTTAGGGTAAGGACCAGGGGTTTGCCGTTCACAATGGCCAGAAATATGATCCCGAAGGAAACCTCCATCTGGGTGTACTTGTATAACCGGTTGAGGATGACCGGCGCCTTTCCGTCTCTTTTCACCTCAATGACGATTCTCATTCCGTCTTTGTCAGACTCGTCCCTCACCTCGGAAATCCCTTCGATGTGCCTTTCGCGCACCTGCTCTGCGATCTTTTCCAGCAGTTTCCCCTTATTGACCTGGTACGGCAGCTCGGAGATGACAATGCGTTCCCGGGAATGACCCACTTTTTCCACAAAGGCCCGGGCCCGGATCTTGATGATGCCCCTCCCGGTACGGTAGGCCTCCTGAATTCCCGCCTTTCCCAGAATGAACCCGGCAGTGGGAAAATCCGGCCCACGCACCACCTCCATCAACCCCTCCACGTCCACAGCAGGGGAATCGATCAGTTTCTCCACTGCGAGACAGATCTCCGTGAGATTATGAGGGGGCACATTGGTGGCCATACCCACGGCAATGCCGGATGAGCCGTTTATCAACAGGTTTGGGATTTTGGTGGGAAGCACCGAGGGTTCCATGATGGAGCCGTCGTAGGTGGGCATGAAATCCACGGTATCCTTTTCAATATCCGTGAGGAAATCCTCTGCCAGCCGGGTCATCCTGACCTCAGTGTACCGCATGGCAGCAGGCGGGTCTCCGTCCACGGAACCGAAATTTCCCTGTCCGTCCACCAGGGGGTATCGCATGGAAAAATCCTGTGCCAGCCTTACAATGGTGTCGTACACTGCAGTATCCCCGTGGGGATGGTATTTACCGATCACATCCCCCACCACCCTGGCCGATTTTTTAAAGGGCCTGTTGTGGTAGTTTTTGAGATCGTGCATGGCATACAGCACCCGCCGATGCACGGGCTTAAGCCCGTCCCGGATGTCCGGAAGCGCCCTCCCCACGATGACGCTCATGGAATATTCGAGATAAGACTTTTTCATCTCGTCTTCGATGTTGACATAATCGTATTTCAGATCAGAGATCATTCCCTGGTTCTCCTTATAAGAAATTGGTTTCCTTATTTTTGGTCATGGATTTTTACGGCCATCAGATATCCAGCTCTTCCACCTCCAGGGCATTGCTCTGGATGAACTCCCGCCTGGGATCCACCTTGTCTCCCATCAAAATCGTAAAAATATTATCCGCTTCCACCGCATCCTCCACCCTGACCTTTACCAGGGTACGCTTTTCCGGGTCCATGGTGGTGGTCCACAGCTGGTCCGGATTCATCTCCCCCAGACCCTTATATCGCTGAACGCCCAGGCCCTTTTTCCCTTTTTCCATAAGCTGGTCCAGAAGCGATTTGGGGTCTTCAATGGCCTCCTTTTCCCTGTTACCGGCAATTCTGTACCCCCCTTTTTTGAGCTGGCAGAAATCCTCGGAACCGGCCATGACCTGCTTGAGTTCAGGGGAGGATATGAATTCCCAGTTTACACTGAAGGTCTGCCCCCCGTTCTGCGTCTCGGTGACCAGAAATTCGTAACAGCCGTCCTCCTCACCAAAACCGATATCACTTACCCTGAATCCGTTCTCCTGCATGGTTTTGAACAGATTCTCCATAAACTCCTTTTCCTTGAATTGAGCCTTGTTTTTGACCCCGTTTAACAACAGAAACTCAATAAATTTGGCACTGTACCCCCTCCTGGACAGACGTTCTAAGTTCTCGAAAAACTTGACCAGACGATTGAGCAGGTTGATCAGACGCTGTCCGGTGAATGCCTTGCCGTTTTCAAAACAGACCTTTTCATTGTCCGACACCCTTTCCAGCAGGAATTGATTGTAGTTTTCTTCATCCTTGATAAACATGCTCTTGTTTTTATTGGTGATCCGATACAGAGGAGGCTGGGCCACGTACAGGTATCCCCGCTCGATGAGTTCGGGCATCTGACGGTAGAAGAAGGTCAACAACAGGGTCCGGATATGGGCCCCGTCCACGTCGGCATCCGTCATGATAATTACCCGGTGATACCGTATGGAATCGATATTAAAATCCTTTTCACCGATCCCCGTACCCAGGGCCGTGATCATGGTGCGAATCTCCTCTGAGGAGATCATCTTGTCGAACCGGGCCTTTTCCACATTCAAAATTTTCCCCTTAAGGGGCAGTATGGCCTGCGTTCTACGGTCTCTCCCCTGTTTTGCAGACCCGCCGGCAGAATCCCCCTCCACAATAAAGATCTCACTTCTGGAAGGATCCTTTTCCTGACAGTCGGCCAATTTGCCGGGCAGGGAATGATCCGACAACACCCCTTTGCGCCTGGCCAGTTCCTTGGCCTTTCTGGCGGCCTCTCTGGCCCTGGCCGCGTCCATAACCTTGGCCAGTATGGTCTTAATGACAGGCGGATTTTCTTCAAAAAATGCGCCCAGCCCCTCATTGACCAGGTTTTCCACCAGCCCTTTTACTTCACTGTTTCCCAGCTTGGTCTTGGTCTGCCCTTCAAACTGCGGATCCGGCAGCTTGACACTGATGACTGCGGTCAGCCCTTCCCGGACATCCTCACCCGAGAGTTTCTGTTTGAAGTTTTTGGCCTGGGGGGAATTCTGAAGATAGTAGTTGATGCTCCGGGTGAGTGCGGATTTGAAGCCCACCAGGTGAGTCCCCCCCTCCTTGGTGTTGATATTATTGGCAAAGGTATAAATATTTTCCTTATAGGAATTGTTGTACTGGGCCGCGAACTCAATCACGATATTGTTCTTCTCGCCCGTATAGTGGATGGGTTTTGCATGAAGGACCTCCTTATTCTTGTTGATATATTCCACAAATGATTTAATCCCGCCCTCATACAGAAAATCCCGCTTCTTGCCGCTCCTATCATCTGCGATTTTGATGTGCAGCCCTTGGGTCAGAAACGCCAGTTCCCGCATCCGTTTGGCCAGGGTTTCAAAATCCAGATCAATGGATTCAAAGATCTCCCGGTCCGGCATAAAGTGTATACGGGTCCCTTGATAAGGGGTGTCCCCGCGCACCTGCAGTTTACTTTTGGTCTCTCCCCGGGCAAATTCCTGAAAGTAGATTTTACCGTCCCGGTACACCTCTACTTCCATGAATTCCGAAAGGGCATTGACCACGGACACTCCCACCCCATGCAGGCCTCCGGACACCCGGTAGGTCTTGTTGTCAAACTTGCCCCCGGCGTGAAGCTTGGTCATCACCACCTCCAAGGCCGGGAGATTGGTGCCCGTATGCAGATCCACGGGAATTCCGCGCCCGTTGTCCACAATGACCACACTGTTATCCCCCAGGATTTTAATATCCACCCGGTCGCAGTATCCGGCCAGGGCCTCATCAATACTGTTGTCCACCACCTCGTACACCAGATGGTGCAATCCCTCAAACGCGGTGTTTCCAATATACATGGACGGTCTTTTCCGGACCGCCGCCAGTCCTTCCAAGACCTTGATGTCAGATGCCTGATAGCTCCATTCCTCTTTTGCCATTCTTACACCCTCATGGGCATGATCAATCCGGTAAACCCCTTATCGAGCTCCCCCCTCAAAATGCACGGTTTTGAACTGTCGCTGAAATCCAAGCTCACCAGTTCACTTTCCATACTCTGCAGGACGTCGATAAAATATTTGGGGTTGAACCCGGCCTCAATCCGCTCCCCGTCGTATTCAATGGTCATCTTTTCCTCCGCCTCTCCCAGTTCGGGATTGGTGGAAACCAGATCCAATAGGTTACTCTCCAGTGTTACTCTAACGGCCCGGTACCGTTCATTACTTAGAATAAGCATTTTCCGCATCCCTTCCAGCAGAGAAATGCGACTTAACTGTACGGACGAATTCACCTCCTTGGGGATGACCGCTTCATAGTCCGGGAACTTGGTTTCCAGAAGACGCATGACCAGCAGCGTCTTATCCCGCCGGGCAATGCATCTTTTCTCTTTGAATCCCAGTTCCACCGTTCCGCCCTCCGCCCCCATTTTATTGAGCTCGGACATCCCTTTTTTGGGTATCAGCACCCCGTTATTCAGATCCAGTTTTTCCAAACCCGGAAAGGACTTGTCAATCAGGGACAGCCGGTGCCCGTCCGTGGCCACCATCCTCAAAAAGTAATCGCCCTTCTCATCGGTCAGCCGTTCCGTATACACGCCGGACAGCTTAAACCCCGCCTCCTCCAGGGTAACCGCATAGATGGTCTTATTGATCATCTCGCACAGGGTTTCGCCCTCTATGGATACGGTTTGTACGTCCTCAGGCTCCATGAATGTGGGAAATTCGTCTGCCGCGATGCAGGCCAGATCGAACCTGGCCACGCCGTCAGAGACCACCACCCGGTTGTTTTCCTTTTCGCTGATATGGAATTGATCCGCTTTACTCTCTTTCAATATCTCAAAGAGCTTCCTGCCGGAGATGGTGAGACTCCCCTCCTGTACCACCTGAGCAGCCACCTCTTCTTGAAATCCCAGTTCCAGATCGGTGGCGGAGATGCGAATCCCTTCATCCGCTCCCAGCGTGGTGAACAGGATGGTGGAAAGCACCGGCATATTGCTTTTTTTCTCGATAATGCTTTGAACCCTTGAGACAGCCTTGAACAGTTCATTGCGGTCAATTTTTATCTCCATGGTTTCCCCCCTGGGTATGGTGTTTTTATTTAATTTCTATATATACTACCCATCATAAAAATAAGGTGCTGTAGAGATGTTTATATCCTGATTATCTACTGGAAATTTCATAAAAAATAATTGAAAAAAGGATAAAATAAAATTCGAATTTACTGTCGGAAAAAGGGTCCTATATGTTCTCAATATCCTGTTCGTGTTCATTTTTAACACTAAATGTTCATGAAATGTGGGCTGTGCATGATTTCACACCATAAGTCGTTTTTGTAATTCATTGATGTCCTTGATCACCTTGTTTCTCCGTTTTTTTTGCGCCTTGATGCGGTTTACGGCATACAGTACGCTGGTATGATGTTTGTTGCCGAAGGCCTCCCCGATGGCCTTGAGCGGCAGTGGAGTCAAGTGTTTTGACAGGTACATGGCAACTTGCCTGGGATAGGAGAAGGCCCTGGCCTTTTTTTGCGAGGAGAGTTCAGCCATAGGGATGTTGAAGTACTCTGCGGTAGCGGCTTGAATATGAGATATGCCGATGCGCTGCAGAGTCCCGGCGGAGACGATTTTTTGGGCGATGGATATATCCACATCTTCCCCTGTGAGCGTATGATGGGCCCGGAGTCCTTCAATGGTTCTGGTGAGGGTCTTCAGACTATGAGTGGTACCCGCCAGGAAGAAAATGACGTCCTCGGGAAGCGCGAGACCCTGCAGACCCGCCTTTGTTTTGATTATCCTCATTTTGGTTTGGTGATCAGGAGGTTCAATCTCTGTTATCAGTCCTGCTTCCAGCCGGGATCGTAGGTCCGGGATGAGGTCTTGCATCTTGTTGGGAGCCGAGGCGGCGGAGAGGGCAAGTCTTTGGTTGAATTCCAGGAACAGGTCAAATATATACAGTATATCCCTCTGGGCCTCCGGACGATCCGCGAGATGATCGATGTCGTCCACGAGAAGGCAGTGGGGTTCGGGGGTATCCTGTTTGAAACTCTGAAGCGTAATGCCCCATACGGGGGAAGCCGGCGAGAGGAGTTGGCGGGTGGAGAGGTAGAACACATTGGACGTGGCGTCGTTTAACAGGACCCTGTTTCCGATGGCGTGTAGAAGATGGGTTTTCCCCGCGCTCAGCGGGCTGAACATGTACAAGGGATTATACCCGGTGGCGGCTTTTTCCGCCATATGGAGGGCTGATGAATAGGCCAGGTGATTGCACTGGGAGGTGACGAATGAATCAAAGGTGTTCAGGGGGTCAATGGCGTACGGACCTGTTGCATCCGGGCTTTTCATTTCCGCATTTTCTATGCTATCCTTCCGGGAGAGAGGAGATAGATAGGTGAAGACGATCTTGGGCACAACTGAGGAATGCTGTTTGAACGTTTCTTGTATTTTGGTACTATAATTCTCTTCGATCCATTGGGCGATGAACTTGTTGGGGACCTGGATAACGACCTCGTCCGTATCCATCTTTGTGAGTGAGGTATCGGCCAGCCACCTTTTGAATTCGGCCCGGGAAATGTCACTTTTAAGGTCTTTTTTTATTTGGTGCCATATATCGTTTTTTGTATTCATAGCAGGTAGTTAGGGTATATAAGCGCTCATTTTCTAAATTTTATAAGTATACGGAAATGAGATTGAAATAGCAATGAAAATTTCTGTTATCGAAACCGTGGAGGAACAAGATGGCGTATTCTATTGCACTGGCCGGTAAAGGGGGAACAGGCAAGACCACCATGGCCGGGTGGCTCATCAAATATCTGGTGGAAAAAGGAAAGACCCCGGTGTTGGGAGTGGACGCCGATTCCAATGCCAATCTCAATGAGGTGTTGGGACTGGAGGTGGAAACCACATTGGGAGATGCAAGGGAGGAGATGAAAAAGGGGGTGGCCACAGGCTTGACCAAGGATGTGTTCATGGAAATGAAGCTTCAAGAGGCCATTGTGGAGGCGCCCGGGTTTGACTTGGTGGTGATGGGAAGACCGGAAGGGGCCGGGTGTTATTGTGCGGCCAACACCCTTTTGACCCAATATTTAGAGAGACTGGTGGACAATTATCCCTATATTGTAATGGATAACGAAGCGGGAATGGAACATTTAAGCCGGCTCACCACCAATGACATTGAAATTCTTTTGGTGGTCTCCGATCCCACCCGGAGGGGGCTTCAGGCGGCCTCCCGGATTGTGGAACTCTCAGAAATGCTCTCCCTCAATATCGGACGCAAGGTGATGATGGTGAATCGGGCCAAGGCGGAGGCGGCAGATGCCTTGGAAGCGGCGGTAAAGACATACGATCTGGAGTATCTGGGATCGGTGCCCGAGGACACGGAGGTGCAGGCATTGGATCTGAAAGGAACGCCCACCGTTGAATTGACCACCGATTGTAAGGCGGTGGCAGCGGCGTACACTCTTTTTGATAAAATCATCCCATAGGGGACCGGCGATGGCAACTATATATTGTATACGATTTTCTTTCTATACAATATATTGAAAATATGGAAAGGGATAAACCCACTAAAATTACAGGGAAAAACTGCTTGACAATCCCCGACCCTTCTTTTAGGCTAAGACAATCCTCCCAAAAAGGAGAGGAATTTTTTTACCCTGCACTTGTTATATTTTTCACAATAGGTTTTCACAAATTTTTTACCGTGTTGCGTACATAATCGTTTAGGGGTTGCGCCAGGTGGATGCCTGCCGCTCAAGATGAACAACGAATCAATCCAAGAAGGAGGTAAGTAAATTGGCATTTGAAATTCCCGAACAGCCCTATTCAGGAAAAATAGGGGAAACCACTGTCGGAGCCGGTAAAGGCGCGGTTACGCTCGGCGGACAGGACTCATACCCGTTTTATCTCTTTGAGGGAAAAATGCCCAACCCGCCGAAGATCGCCATGGAGATCTGGGATTATGATCCTTCAGACGAGTGGCCTGCTGCCGCTGTCGAACCGTTTAAAGATGTCATCTCGTCTCCCGACGCATGGGCCAAAAAATGTGTGGAGGAATACGGCGCAGACATTATCGTGCTCCAGTTGAAAAGTACGGACCCCAACGGCATGGACCGGGGGCCGGATGAGGCTGCAGAAGTGGCCAAAAAGGTCGCCGATGCGGTGGACGTGCCGGTCATTTTATGGGGGACGGCCAACAACGATAAGGACGAGGAAGTCCTCAAAAAGATTGCAGAGGTGTGCCAGGGGAAAAACCTGGGTCTCGGACCCGTGGAAGAGGCCAATCACAAGGGCGTCGGGGCCGCGGCCCTGGGGTATGGTCATGCCGTGATTTCATCGTCGCCCATCGACGTGAACCTGGCCAAGCAGCTCAATATTCTCCTGGGAAATCTGGGGGTGCAATTGGAGAAAATCATCGTGGACCCCACCACCGGCGGCCTGGGCTACGGCATGGAGTATTCCTATTCGGTCATGGAACGGATTATGATGGCCGCCCTGACCCAGGAGGATGACAAACTCCAGGTGCCCATGATCAACAACTTGGGAAACGAGATCTGGAAGTGCAAGGAAGCGGGTCTCCCGTTGGACGAGGCGCCCACCCTGGGCGATCCTGAACGGCGCGGCATCATGATGGAGGCGGTGGGAGCGGTCTGCTTTCTTATGAGCGGCAGCTCCGTACTGATACTGAGACATCCTGAAACCGTCCGGCTCGTTCGTTCTTTTATCGAGCTTTTGAGCAACGGCGGAAGCGCCGGTGATGTCCAGGAAATCTCCAAGCGTTTGCCGCTGGAAGAGGCGGATCTTTTGGAATTATCTCCTGAGCCCAATCTGGATTTCGGCGAGGCCGAGGCTGAAGCCAAGCCCAAACCGAAGGCCAAGGCCGCACCCAAGCCCAAGAAGGAAGAGAAAAAGGAACCGGCCAAAAAACCTGAAGCTGCGCCGCCCAAGAAGGCTGAGGCACCGCCCAAGCCCGAGGTGAAAGAAGAAGATAAGGCCAAGGCCGAAGCAGAGGCCAAGGCCAAGGCAGAGGCAGACGCCCAGAAGAAGGCCGAACAAGAGGCCAAGGCCAAGGCGGACGCACAGGCCAAGGAAAAGGCCGAAGCAGAGGCCAAGGCCAAAGCCGAGGAGGAAGCCAAGGCCAAAGCCGAGGCAGACGCCAAAAAGAAGGCCGAAGCAGAGGCCAAGGCCAAGGCGGACGCAGCGGCCAGGGAGACCGAGGACCTTCGGGCCCTGAGATATAAACGGGCCCAGGAAAGAGAGAAGCATGCGGCCCAAATGCAGGCCAAGGGCGCCCAGGTCAAAAAGACGGCCGCGGAAGAGCAGATCGATATGGTGGATAAGCTGATCCGGAACATCGATCGCATCCACCGACGCAGTTAATATTCAATTATTTTTAAGGAATAGAGGAGGAACCTCAATAATGGCAGACGAAGTCAAAAAAAAGGTTGTCAAAAAGGAGAAAAAGGCACCAAGTCCCAAGGACTTGGCCCTGGATGTGGCAAGTCAACAGATGATCCAGCGCTCCTGGGACATGGAGGTGGAGACCATCTTTGACCGGGCCCAGACCATGAAGCCGTGTAACATCGGCGCTCAGGGGACCTGTTGTAAGAACTGTGCCCAGGGACCCTGCCGATTGCCTCTCCCCAAAGGAGGGATCGAGGGGGAAGACACCCGCAAGGGATTGTGCGGCGCCACCGCCCATACCATCGCGGCCAGGAACTTTGCCCGAATGGTGGCAGCCGGGGCCGCAGCCCATTCCGACCATGGCCGGGGAGTAGCCGAGACCTTTCTCGCCGCAGCCCGGAAAGAGACCGACGACTATCATATCAAAGATACCAAGAAACTCCTGGAAATCGCCCCTGATTTCGGCGTGGAGACCACGGTGGAAGGCAAAGACGGCGAGATCCTGGACCGGGATATCGACGAGATCGCAGTGGAAGTGGGCGAGATAGCCCTGGGCCAGTGGGGCCAGCAAACAGGGGATGTTTGTACGGTAAAACGCGCACCCCAACCCCGTTATGAGCTGTGGAAAAAGCTGGGGGTGGTCCCGAGAGGTATTGACCGGGAGATCGTGGAGATCATGCACCGGACCCATATCGGGGTGGATCAGCACTATGAAAATATTGTGGAGCAGTGTACCCGCGCCGCCATCGGCGACGGCTGGGGCGGATCCATGATCGCCACCGATCTGCAGGATGTCCTCTTTGGGTGCCCGTATCCCCTCAAGAGTTCCGCCAATCTGGGGGTCATGAAGGAAGACCATGTCAATATCGTGATCCACGGCCACGAGCCACTGTTGAGTGAAATGATCGTTCAGGCGGCCGAGCTTCCGGAAATGGTCGAATTGGCTAAGGAAAAAGGGGCCAGAGGGATTCAGCTGAGCGGCATCTGCTGTACGGCCAATGAACTCCTGATGCGCCACGGCGTGCCGCTCTGCGGTGATTTCCTCCAGCAGGAGCTGGCCATAGTGACCGGCGCTGTGGATGCCATGGTGGTGGATGTGCAGTGTATCATGGAAAACATCGCCAATGTGGCCCAGTGCTTTCATACCAAAATCATTACCACCAACCCCAGGGCCAGGATCGCGTCCGGGGATACCACCCATATCGAGTTCGACGAACACACCGCATTTGAAGACGCCAAAAAGATCGTCAGAACCGGGATAGAGAACTTTCCCAACCGGGAAAAGGAAGTCATGATTCCGGACCAAAAGGAAGATTTGATCGCCGGTTTCAGCTACGAGGCGGTCAACTACCATCTCGGCGGCACCTTCCGGGCCTCTTATACGCCCTTGAACGATAACATCATCAACGGCCGCATACGAGGTATCGGCGGCGTGGTTGGGTGAAACAACGCCCGAACCTCGCTGGATGCGGGGCATATCGCCGTCGTTAAGGAGCTCATCAAGCATGATGTGATCGTACTCACCACCGGGTGTAACGCCATTGCATGCGCCAAAGCCGGATTGCTGACTCCCGAGTCCGCCAAGGTCTACTGCGGTCCCGGGCTGGCCGAGGTCTGCGAGACCGTGGGCATTCCACCGGTCCTTCACATGGGATCCTGTGTGGACAACAGTCGAATTTTGATGGCCGCCACCGAGGTGGTCAAGGCCGGGGGCCTGGGTGAGGATATCAGCGACCTGCCTGCGGCAGGATCAGCGCCTGAGTGGATGAGTGAAAAGGCCATCAGTATCGGCCACTACTTTGTGACCGCCGGGGTGTATACGGTGTTCGGCGTGACCATGCCGGTGAGCGGATCGCCCGTCTTTGAGAACTACCTGTACAACGAGCTGGAAGACATCTACGGCGGCATGTGGGACCTGGAGGTGGATCCGGTGGCCCATGCCCAGAAGATGATCGCCCACATCGACAAGAAGCGCAAGGCCCTGGGGATTGACAAGGCCCGGGAGCGGGTGCTCATGGATATGGCCGACCGGCAGAAGCTGGAAGCCGCGTAATGAGAAAAAATATTACCTCTTAAGAAGGGAGGATGTAAGCATATGTCAAAATTAGTAGCCTTTGCGGCCATACAGGGCGCATACAACATTGTATCCAAGGTGGAGGGACACTACAGACGGGCCCTGGAGACCTACGGCGGCAGCCAGAAGCTGGAGTTTCCCAATACCGCTTATTTTTTGCCGATCATTTATTCCTTGACCGGCATGAAAGTAACAGACCTGGATTCCGCCAAAAAACCGCTGGAATTTGCTCGAAAGCTGTTACCCCCTCATGTCAAAAACAACTGTTATCTGCCTTACTTGGGTCCACTTCTGGACGCGGGGATGGCCGCTCTTTTTGCAGAGGAAATTCGGGAAGCCATCCGGTACGTGGAAGATCCGGATTTTTATCAGCCGGAAATTGAAGACCCGGATGTGGATAACGGCAAGATCTGGCTCGGTGCGGCCGACGATGCCATCATGCGGAAGCGCGGGGTGGAGTTTGTGGACGGCACGGCCCCCGGGTTTGCCGCCATCGTGGGTGCGGCCCCGGATTCAGCCACGGCCAAGCAGATGGCCGAAGAGTATCAGCTCAAGACCATCTATGTGTTCATGGCCGCCAACCAGAACGGGACCACCTTTGCGGAGCAGCTCCTGGAACAAAAGGTGCAGATCGGCTGGAACACCCGGCTGGTCCCCTTTGGTCCGGACATCTCCGCGGCTGTTTTCGCTCTGGGGTTTGCCAACCGCGCGGGCATGTCCTTCGGCGGAATTCAACCCGGTGACTATAAGAAGCAGCTCCAGTATCAGAAGAACCGGATCTTCGCCTTTGTGAATGCCCTGGGCGACGTGAATGCCGAGTGGGCCGCCAATGCGGCCGGATGCGTGAACTGGGGCTTCCCCACCATCGCGGACACGGATATTCCGGAGATCCTGCCCACAGGGGTGTGCACCTACGAGCATGTGGTGGCCAATGTGGGTCATGATGAGATGCCCTCCCGATCTATTGAGATCCGCGGACTCAAGGTCAGCATCACCGAGATCGACATTCCACTGGCCTACGGCCCCGCCTTCGAGGGCGAGCGGGTTCGAAAGGACGATCTGTACGCGGAAATGGGCGGCGGCAAGACCCAGTGTACCGAGTTGTGCAAGATGGCCGATATGAATGCCCTCGAAGACGGCAAGGTAGAGGTCAAGGGCAAGGATATCGGGGACCTGAAAAAAGGGGAGCGATTGCCCCTGGGGATTTTCGTCCAGGTGGCCGGTCGCGAAATGCAGGAGGACTTCGAACCGATTCTGGAACGGCAGATCCACCACCTCATCAACTATGCCCAGGGCATCATGCATATCGGGCAGCGGGACATCTCCTGGATCCGGGTGGGTGAACCGGCCGTGGAGAAGGGGTTTACCCTCAAGGACATCGGTACCATTATCCATGCCAAGTTCCATCAGGACTTCGGGAGCATTCTGGACAAGGTCCAGGTGACCCTGTACACGGACCAGGCCGAGGTGGACAAACTAACGGAAACGGCCCGGGCCGAATACAAAAACCGCGACGAGCGCGTGGAAACCATGACGGATGAGAGTGTGGAGACCTTTTACTCCTGCACCCTGTGCCAGTCCTTTGCCCCCAGCCACGTGTGCATGGTCAGCCCGGAGCGGACCGGCCTCTGCGGGGCCTACAACTGGATGGACTGCAAGGCCTCCTATGAAATCAACCCCACCGGCCCCAACCAGCCCGTGAACAAGGGCGAGGTCCTGGATCCGGTATTGGGGCAGTTCAAAGGGGTCAATGACTTTGTGTTCAAGGCCTCGAGGCAGACCGTGGACCATTACAATTTCTACAGCATCGTCCACGATCCCATGACCACCTGCGGTTGCTGTGAGTGCATTGCGGCGGTGATCCCGGGATGTAACGGGGTCATGACGGTCCACCGGGAATATACCGGAGAGACGCCCTGCGGCATGAAGTTTACCACCCTGGCCGGCGTCATGGGCGGTGGTTTGTCCTCCCCCGGATTTGTGGGTCATGGAAAATTCAATATTACCCAGCGCAAGTTCATCTCCGGGGACGGCGGCCTCCTGCGCATGGTATGGATGCCCAAGTCATTGAAGGAGGAGATCAAGGATCGGCTGCTCAAACGGGGCGAGGAACTCGGGGTACCCGACCTCATTGACCGGATCGCGGACGAGACCGTGGGGACCACCGAGGACGAGATCATGCCCTTTTTGAAGGAAAAAGAGCATCCCGCCCTCACTATGGACCCCATCGTGGGATAGATATATAAAGGGGTTAACCCGGTAATCGGGGGGCTGTTATGGTCTTTTGGATAAACAGCCCCCTGACCACATAAGCTTATGAGGAGTAGATTATTATGGGATTGACTGGAATTCAGATATTTAAAATGTTGCCACAGACCAACTGCGGTGAGTGTGGCGTACCCACCTGCCTTGCCTTTGCCATGAATCTGGCATCAGGCAAGGCGGAGCTGGACGCCTGCCCCTATGTGTCTGATGAGGCGAGGGAGCAACTGGCAGAGGCGTCCGCGCCCCCCATCCGGCCGGTGGCCATCGGCGTAGGACCCCGGGCCTTTAAGATCGGCGGTGAGACGGTCATGTTCCGCCACGAAAAGACCTTTTACGGTCCCCCGGGGATTGCCGCCACCGTCCTGTCGGATATGGATGGGGACGCTCTGGACAAAAAGCTCAGGGAGTGGAACGCCCTCCAGTTTGAGCGGGTGGGGCTCAACCTGAGGCCCGAGCTGGTGGCCCTGAAAGACGCCAACGGCGATGCCGAGGCGTTTGCCGCAGCGGCCAAGAAAATCGCACAAGAGAGCGAGTTCTGCCTGATCCTCATGACGGAGAACGTGGATGTCATGAAGGCCGCAGTGGAGGTGAGCGCCTTTAAGAAACCGCTCCTGTACGCGGCTACTGGGGACAATGCCGAAGACATGGGGAATCTGGCCAAAGAGAGCGGTCTTCCCCTGGCGGTCAAGGCGGACAATATGGATGATCTCATTGCGCTCAGCGACAAGCTCACCGGTATGGGGGTCAAGGATTTGGTCCTCGATTCAGGCGCCAGGGAAATCCAGCAGTTGTTTCAGGATCAGGTGGCCATTCGCAGGGCCCCGCTCAAGGCCGGAAACAAATCCTTAGGGTTTCCCAGCATCGCCTTTCCGTGTGAGATGGCCGGCAACCTGGATGTGGAGACTATGATTGCGGCCATGCTCATCGCCAAGTACGCCGGGATCGTGGTGCTGTCGGACTTCAGGAGCGGGAACCTCTTTCCCCTGCTCCTGGAACGGCTCAACATTTACACCGACCCGCAGCGCCCCATGACCGTGACCGAAGGGATCTACGAAATCGGTTCCCCGGATGAGAACTCCCCGGTCCTGGTGACCACCAACTTCTCTCTGACCTACTTTATCGTGAGCGGTGAGATTGAAGGGAGCCGGGTCCCCAGCTGGCTGTTGATCATGGATACGGAAGGCCTTTCCGTGATGACCGCATGGGCCGCAGGAAAGTTCTCCGGAGATATTGTGGGGACGTTTGTAAAGAAATGCGGCATTGCCGACAAGGTGGCACACAAAAAGATCATTATCCCCGGCTACGCCGCGGCCATCAGCGGAGAGATGGAAGAAGAGCTTCCGGAGTGGGAGATCCTCATCGGACCCCGGGACGCTTCCTTGATTCCCAAGTTTCTCAAGGACATGGCAAAGTAGGTAAGCGGCCGTTGGCAGTTGTCTATGGATACCCCGCTGTGCGGAATGGCGGGGTAGTTTATTAAATCCAGAAAAACAGGGAGTGTGTTCATGTTATTGATCGGTGAGAATCTGAATGTAATCAACACGGTAATCGGTAAGGCCTTTCGGGAAAAAGACCCGGGTCCCATCGCAGAGGAGGCCAAGCGTCAGAAAGAAAAAGGAATGGACTGGATCGACATCAACCTGGGGCCTGCCCGAAAAGGGGGACCGGAGTTGATGGAGTTCGTGGTCAAGACGGTCCAGGAGGCCATCGGGGATTCTCCCCCTCTCTGCCTCGACACGTCCAACATCGAGGCCATGGAAGCGGGACTGGCCGTGCATCAGGGAAAGGCCATCATCAATTCCATTATGTGCCGTCCGGAACGGTATGAAAAGCTGATCCCATTGGCCGTGAAATACAAGGCCAATATGATTGCCTTGATGTGGGGTCCGGAAGGCCTCCCCAGGGATGAAAACGAACGAGCCGCCCTGGCGGTGGAATTGATTTATGCAGCCAATGAGGCCGGGGTGCCTAACGAGGATATTTTTGTGGACGGGATTGTGACCCCGGTCAACATCCAGCAGCCCCAGCTCATGAGCCTTCTGGCCTTTCAGGAGATGCTCCAGGATATCGCCCCGGGTGCCAAGTCCACCTGCGGCCTGTCCAATGTGTCCAACGGTCCGCCGGATCACTTGAGGCCGATTCTGAACCAGACCTATATGGTGATGTTGGAGCGAAAAGGGATGTATTCGTGTATTGCCGATGCCTATGATGACGATTTAATCGCCCTTGCCCGGGGAGAAAAACCCGAGGTGGTGGAAGTCATCCACAAGGTCATGGACAACGAACCCGTTGATATGGGATCACTTTCCCAGGAGTTGGTGAATTATGTCAAAACGGCCCGGGTGATCATGGGGTTTTCCCTCTATTCCGACTCGTGGCTTGAACTGTAAG
The DNA here is from genome assembly GCA_021737425.1 of Deltaproteobacteria bacterium. Classification (GTDB taxonomy): domain Bacteria; phylum Desulfobacterota; class DSM-4660; order Desulfatiglandales; family Desulfatiglandaceae; genus JAIPDZ01. The sequence goes on along the minus strand of JAIPDZ010000061.1, from coordinate 1,160 downwards.
ACACCGCATCGCTAAATCGTAAGCTTCGGGGGTCCCTGGTTGTGGACCCCTTTTTTTTAAGGTCAGGAGGATACCGTGAACGATAACGTCACAACACCGGCGGATCTGGAGAGATCCCAGCAGGATAAGATGATTGAGGCCAATCTGGCCAAGGTAAGCCGCAAGCTTCTGGTGATGAGCGGCAAGGGCGGGGTGGGCAAGAGTACTGTGGCCAGCTACGTGGCTCTCCTTCTGGCCCGCCGCGGAAAAAAGGTGGGGCTTCTGGATGTGGATCTGCACGGGCCCACTGTGGCCAAGCTCATGGATGTCCGGGGCGGGTTTGATATGGGAGAAGCAGAAGGGGTGGTCCGACCGTACCGGTTTTCTGAGAACTTGGGCATTGTTTCCCTGGACATGGTGCTGGGAGATAAGGATACCGCGGTCATCTGGCGGGGGCCCATGAAGATCGGCGCCATCCGGCAGTTTATTTCGGATATTGAGTGGGGAACGCTGGACTTTCTGGTGGTGGATTCCCCGCCCGGCACGGGTGACGAACCCCTGACCGTGGCCCAGACCATTCCCGATGCCGAGGCCCTGATTGTCACCACCCCTCAGGAAATCAGCCTGGCCGATGTCCGCAAATCCATTAACTTCTGCCGTCAGGTGGGGCTCAAGATCCTGGGGGTGGTGGAAAACATGAGCGGCTTTGCCTGTCCCCATTGTGGAGGGGCCGTACCCCTGTTTGGGGCCGGAGGGGGAGCCCAAATGGCCGCACAGATGAATGTCCCGATCCTGGGACAGCTTCCCATAGATCCCGAGATGGTGGATGCCGGGGACAGAGGGGACCTCAAGGGGCTGGCGGATCGCACTGACCTGCAAATCAACGAGGCGTATGATGGGGTCTTAGAAGCCATTTTGCATTCAGATAGTGCAAGCGGAAACGCGTGATCTGAACGCACGGGGGTTGTTCTGTGCGGTGGCGGGAGGTGGTCCGAAAGGGGTTGCCAACTTGTCTCAGCATATGATAATAGGGAGAGAGCGGTTAGATTCTTAGATTGAAACTTCTATGCATAAAGCGAAGATGTTTTGTTGAGGTTAACGCCTTTGAATCATTAGCGATAAAGGTGTCAGGTTTCCCCGCAGATAGCGATAGCGGGATCTTCGACGGGTGTCAGGGTTTA
>JAIPDZ010000060.1 GCA_021737425.1 Deltaproteobacteria bacterium | reverse complement strand
GCATGCCCCCCCCGGTTTCAATGGCTCAGCTCCGCCTTGGCCTTGGAAATGGCCTCCTGGACCCGCTCCCGGGCCGTTCCGCCTAAGGTCTTTTTCCGATCAGGGGATCGATAGGGATCCAGCCACTCATAGACGTCCTCGTCAATCTGTCTGTAAAACGTCTTCATCTCCTTGATGGTGAGTTCATGGAGTTCCTTTCCCTGGTCCATGGCAAAGAGCACCATTCTCCCCACCACCTCATGGGCATCGCGAAACGTGGACCCCTTTACCACCAGATAATCGGCAAGATCGGTAGCCACGAGATACCCTTTTCCCGCGGCCTCCCTCAGCCGCTCTTCCCTAAATGAAACCTGGCCCAGAAGCCGCCCCATGACTTCCAAGCAGATATGGACCGTGTCCGCGCTGTCAAACAAGGCCTCCTTGTCCTCCTGCATGTCTTTGTTGTAGGTCAAGGGGAGCCCCTTCAGGGCGGTCAGCAGGGCCATGAGATTCCCATAGACCCGGCCGGTCTTTCCTCGAATGAGTTCCGGAAGATCCGGATTCTTCTTCTGGGGCATCATACTGCTTCCCGTGCAAAAGGCGTCCGAGATCTCCACAAAACCGAATTCCTCACTGGACCAGATGACCAACTCCTCGCTCAGTCGACTCAAGTGCATCATCAGGGTGGCGGCATTGAACAAGAATTCCAGGACAAAATCCCGATCGCTCACCGCATCCATGCTGTTTTCCGACACCGTGTCAAACCCCAGTTCCTCCGCCACCATCTCCCGTTCCAGGTCAAAGGTGGATCCTGCCAGGGCACCACTCCCCAGGGGCATGACATTGACCCGCACCAGGCTCTCTTCAAACCGGGTGAGGTCCCTTTGGAGCATGGCGTAATAGGCCATCATATGGTGAGCCAACAGGACCGGCTGGGCCCGTTGGAGGTGGGTAAACCCGGGCATGATCACATGCAGGTTTTTTTCCGCCAGATCCACCAGGGCCCGCTGGTTCTCCCTGATGAGGCCCATCACCCGGTGAACCGCATCCCTCACATACAAGCGGACATCCAGCGCCACCTGATCATTGCGACTCCGCCCGGTGTGAAGTTTCTGGCCCAGGGCCCCGATCCTCCCCACCAGGGTCTTTTCCACCAGGCTGTGAATATCTTCATAGTCATCATGATCCAGGAGATCCCCATGATCCAGTTCTCGCTTGATCATGCCCAGGTTTTCCTGGATCTTGGAACACTCCTCCTCGGTGATGATCCCCTGTTTGGCCAGCATCCGGCAATGGGCCATACTTCCATCGATATCGTAGGTATAGAGTCGGCGATCAAACCCGATGGAGGCGTTAAAGGCATTGACCAGTGCATCCGTCTCCTGGCTGAATCGCCCGCCCCAGACATTTTTGCCCATATGGAGTCTCTTTATTTCTGCGTATTGTAAGACAGAGGGGTAGACACCCCCCCTGATGGTTTATGATCCGCTTCGCTTCTCTGCCAACAATCTGGCGATCTTGAGCCTGAGACCATTGAGCCGGATAAACCCTTCGGCATCCCCCTGATTGTACACCTCATCCCCTTCAAAGGTGGCAAAGTCCGGGTCATACAAACCGGTGTCGGATTTCCGGCCCGCCACCATGCAATTCCCCTTGTACAGTTTGAGGCGCACCTCCCCGTTAACGCCCTGTTGGGCCGTATCCATCAGGCCTTGCAGCATCTCCCGCTCCGGGGAAAACCAATACCCGTTGTAGATCAACTCCGCATATCTCGGCACCAGCCCGTCCCGGATGTGCATCACTTCCCGGTCCATGGTGACCGATTCCATGGCGAGGTGGGCTACCCGGAGCACCGTCCCCCCCGGGGTCTCGTACACCCCCCTGGATTTCATCCCCACAAATCGATTCTCCACCATGTCCACCCGACCGATCCCGTTTCTGCCCCCCAGATCATTGAGGAGGGCCAGAAGCGCGGCAGGCGACAGGGTCTGTCCGTCCACTGAGACCGGATTTCCCGCCTCAAAACCGATCTCCACATAGGTGGCCGCATCCGGGGCCTGCTCCGGGGAAACACTTAAGACAAACATATCCTCTGGCGGCTCGGCCCAGGTATCCTCCAAAATGCCCCCTTCAAAACTGATGTGAAGCAGGTTTCGGTCACTGGAATACGGTTTTTCCTTGGTCACGGGCACAGGGATGCCCTTGGACCGGGCATAGGCCATCAGGTCCTCCCTCCCCCTGAAGTCCCATGTCCGCCAGGGCGCAATAATCTTGAGATGGGGATCCAGGGCCATAAACCCCAGTTCGAACCGGACCTGATCATTTCCCTTCCCCGTAGCCCCGTGGCTGAGGGCGTCCGCACCCGTGTTATGGGCCACCGTCACCTGCCCCTTGGCGATCAGGGGCCTGGCCAGGGAGGTGCCCAACAAATAAGTGGACTCATATACCGCATTGGCCCGCAAGGCAGGCCACACATAATCCCGAACAAACGTCTCCCGCAGGTCCTCCACCACCACGTCATCGGCACCGGTCTCCAAGGCCTTTTCTTGGATGCCTTTTAGTTCTTCGCCCTGCCCCAAATCAGCGGCATAGGCGATCACCGGACACTGGTAGGTCTCCTTGAGCCATGCCAGGATCACGGAGGTATCCAGTCCGCCCGAATAGGCCAACACGATCTTGTTTATACGTTCAGCCAATATTGTTCTCCTTTATTGGATGTTCCACTCCCTCACCCTTCCAATACAGTCTCCAACACCCCGATCAGGCGGTCGATCTCCCCTTTTTCCACCACCAGGGGGGGTACGAACCGCAGCACATTCTCCTTGGGCGCATTGATCAACACCCCCTTTTCCAGGCAACCCTGGACCACCGGGGCGGCCGGCGTGTTCAGTTCCACCCCCACGATCAAGCCCAATCCCCGGACCGCTTTGATGCCCGCACACCGCCGTGCCAGGGCCTCAAGCCCTTCCCTGAAATAGTGTCCCATTTTAGCGGCATGCTTGATCCACCCGTCTTCCAGAAGGCTTTTCAGCACCGCCTTGGAGACGGCGGTGACCAGGGGGGTCCCCCCGAAGGTGGTGGCATGGCTCCCCGGACCAAACGCCGGGCTCAACGCCTCGGTGGCCAGCATGGCCCCGATGGGAAGCCCGTTGCCCAGGGCCTTGGCCAGGGTCATGATATCAGGCGTCACCTGAAAGTGCTCATGGGCAAAGAGTTTTCCGGTCCTTCCCATGCCCACCTGGACCTCATCAAAGATCAGGAGCATCTCTTTTTGATCACACAGGTCCCGAACCCTTTTCAGGTACTGGGGATCCGGGACAATCACCCCGCCCTCCCCCTGAATGGGTTCCAGCATGACCGCACATACCGAGGGATCCAACGCCTTCTCCAGTGCCAAGAGATTATTAAAGGGCACAAACCGGAACCCCTCTAACAGGGGATCATATCCGGCCTGAATCTTGGCCTGACCGGTGGCGGAAAGGGTGGCCATGGTCCTTCCGTGAAACGAATTTTCCATGGAAATAATGGTGTACCGATCCGGGCCGAACCGCTCTCCTGCATATCGCCTGGCCAGTTTGATGGCCGCCTCATTGGCCTCTGCCCCGCTGTTACAGAAAAAGACCCGGTCGGCAAAGGCATTTTCCACCAGAAGCGCAGCCAGTTCGGTCTGGGGTTGGGTATAATACAGATTGGAGACATGCACCAGTCGCCTGGATTGATCTTCCAGGGCACGGGTCACCACGGGGGAGCTGTGCCCCAGGGCGCATACCGCAATCCCGCCCACAAAATCCAGGTATTCCTTTCCTTCTTCATCCCACACCCGGCATCCTTCCCCCCTCACCAGGGTGAGGGGAAAACGACCATAGGTATGAAACATGACCCGGTCGGCCAGGCCCTGGGTGGTTTCCTGTTTACCAGTATCGTTCATGTATGCACCTCGTGCGTGGTTGGAAGTTCCCTATTGGACGTTGGAGGTTCAATGTTGATGGTCTCGTAAAAAGTCGAACATACGGTCTTTCCGTCATTCCGGCGAAAGCCGGAATCCAGTATTATCAGGCTCTTAGCAAACCCCTGGACCCCGTTTTTCAACGGGGTGACGACTTTTTACGAATGCATCAATGTTCGATGTTGGACCTTCTTTTGGCTCTCAATGCACAATCTCCGTACCCACGCCTCCCCGGGTAAAGATCTCCAGCAAGATGGCGTGCCCCTCTCTGCCGTCGATAATATGGGCCTTGCCCACGCCGTCGGTTAGGGCATTCAGGCAACAGTTCACCTTGGGGATCATCCCCCCCGCAATGGTTCCCGTTCCCATCAACTCCCGGGCCTCTTTCATCTTGAGGGTGGAGATGAGCTCCCCTTTCGGGTCGAGGACCCCTTCGGTATCGGTCAGGAGGATGAGTTTCCGGGCGTTCAGGGCTGCGGCCAGCCTCCCGGCCACCACATCCGCATTGATGTTGTAGGTCTCGCCCTGGTTCCCGGATCCCACCGGAGCGATCACCGGAATGAACTCGCTCTCCATGAGACGCCACAAAACGGCCGTATCCACGGCCGTGATCTCCCCCACCATGCCCATATCGATGAGTTCAGGGGCGCTGTTTTGGTCCCGCTGCTTAAGATATTTCATCTTCTTGGCGGAAATCAAGCCGCCGTCCTTGCCCGAGAGCCCCACCGCACTGCCGCCGTTGTGGTTGATAAGGGCCACAATCTCCTTGTTCACCTTTCCCACCAGGACCATCTCCACCACATCCATGGTCTGCCGGTCCGTCACCCGCATCCCGTCCACGAATGCCGATTCAATGGACAATCTGTGCAGAAAATCTCCGATCTGGGGGCCGCCGCCGTGCACCACCACCGGATTCATGCCCACATATTTCATCAGGATGATGTCTAAGGCGAAATTCCGCTTCAGGGTCTCGTCCACCATGGCATGACCGCCGTATTTGACCACAATGGTGGCCTGGTTGAAGCGGCGGATATAGGGGAGGGCCTCAATCAAGACCTGGGCCCGCTCTTTGGACGTCATCTCCATCTTCCATGCACCCTTACAGGATATATCTGCTCAGGTTTTCGTCCTCCAGGATCTCCTCCAGCTTCTCCGTTACATAGGCCTTGCTGATGGTGACCTGCTCTGCCTCCATGTCCGGGGCCTCGAAGGAGATCTCGTCCACCAGCTTTTCCATGACCGTATGCAGCCGTCGGGCCCCGATGTTCTCCATCCGTTCATTGACCTTGCTGGCCATGTCCGCGATCTCATGCACGGCCTCATCCTGAAACACCAACTCAATCCCTTCGGTGGCCAATAGGGCCCTGTACTGGGTAATCAGGGCGTTCTTGGGCTCCAGAAGGATCCGGATGAAATCCGCCATGGACAGCGAATCCAGCTCCACCCGGATGGGGAACCGGCCCTGAAGTTCAGGGAGCAGGTCCGAGGGTTTGCTGACATTGAAGGCCCCCGCTGCAATAAAGAGGATATGGTCCGTCTTCACCATGCCGTACTTGGTGGCCACGGTGGACCCCTCTACGATGGGAAGGAGATCCCGCTGCACCCCTTCCCTCGAGACATCCGGTCCCTGGCCGGATTCGGAACCCGCCACCTTGTCCAGCTCGTCCAAAAAGATGATCCCGTTTTGTTCGGTGATCCGAACGGCCTTTTCCACCACCTTGTCCATATCGATGAGCCGCTGGGATTCCTCCATAAAGAGGATGTCCAGGGCCTCGGGAATCTTGACCCGCCGCTTCTTCTTTTTGGAGGGGAACAGATTGCCGAACATCTCCTTTACGTTGAATTCCATCTCTTCCAGACCCGCATTGGAAAAAATCTCCACCATGGGCCCGGGATTACTGCTGACCTCCAGCTCCACATAGCGCTTATCCAGCTTTCCGCTCCTCAGCATGCGCCTCAGCTTCTCCCGGGTGGAAGAGGAGATCTCCATTTTATCGGAATCGGACTTGACCACTTCCAGGATCCGCTCCTTCTCCTTATCCTCCTCTTCCTGGGGCTCCTCGCTCTTCTTGGGCAGGAGGATATCCAAAAGCCTCTCCTCGGCCAGTTCCTGGGCCTTGGGTTTGATTAGTTCCTGTTCATCCTTCTTGGCCATATTCACGGCCAGCTCGGTCAGGTCCCGCACCATGGATTCCACGTCCCGGCCCACATACCCCACCTCTGTAAACTTGGTGGCCTCCACCTTCAGAAAAGGGGAGTTGGCCAGCCTGGCCAGCCGTCTCGCAATTTCGGTCTTCCCCACGCCGGTGGGTCCCATCATGATGATATTTTTGGGGGCAATCTCATCCCGCAATTCCCGGGGAACCTGCTGTCGCCGCCACCGGTTCCGTAAGGCGATGGCCACGGACCGTTTGGCTTCATCCTGTCCAATGATATATTTATCCAACTCGGCGACAATCTCCCTCGGGGTCAACACCTCATTGGACCGATCCTTTTTTTCAACGTTTTTTTCCATTCTACTCGTCCTGCCCGGGATTCAGCGTAAACACCGAAATCTGATCATTGGTATACAGGCATATGGAGGCGGCGATCCGCATGGCCTCTTCAGCAATTCGGGCCGAATCCAGATCCGAATGGCCCACCAAGGCCCGGGCCGCGGCCACGGCAAAGGGTCCGCCCGACCCGATGGCGGCCACGGATTCATCCGGTTCGATCACATCGCCGGTGCCGGAGATAATCAGGAGATGCTCCTGGTCCATGGCCAGCAGGAGGGCCTCCAGCCGTCTAAGAATCTTATCGGTTCTCCAGTCCTTGGCCAGTTCCACGGCCGCCCGCTTAAGGTTTCCATTATAGGACTCCAGTTTGGCCTCCAACCGTTCAAACAGGTTGAAGGCATCGGCGGAAGTCCCGGCAAACCCCACCAGGACCCGGTCCTTATACATGGGACGGACCTTGGTGGCATGATGTTTCATAATGGTCTCCCCCAGGGTGACCTGGCCGTCTCCGGCCATCACGCTCTTTCCCCCTTTCCTCACCGCGAGGATGGTGGTCGCCCGGATCTGCTCCGCGTTGTGATCTCGCACGCTCCTACGCCCCTTTCATTTATTCGAATTCCAACATTCCCCGGATCTAACTCCGGGGATGGGCCTTGTCATAAACCGCCATGAGCCGGTCCAAGCTCACATGGGTATATCTCTGGGTGCTGGTCAGACTCTTGTGTCCCAGCAGTTCCTGAACGCTTCGAAGGTCCGCACCCCCGTCCAGCATGTGGGTGGCAAATGTGTGCCGCATGGAGTGGGTGCTGATCCCCCCTGCCAGGCCCATCCCCTTGACATATCGGCCGACGATCCGTCCGATACTCCGGGTGGAAAGGCGTCCTCCCCTGAAATTGATAAACAGGGGGCTGTCCAGGGGCGGATCCCCCCTGCCCGGTCTCAAGTGAGCAGTGGCCGCCAGGTACGCCTGTACCGCCTTCAAGGCCTGTCGTCCGATGGGAATAATCCGCTCCCTGCGTCCCTTGCCCATCACCCGAATCAGCCGCTGGTCAAAATCTATGCTGGAGAGATTCATCCCCTCCAGTTCCTGGGCCCGGATGCCGCAGGAGTACAGGACCTCCAGGAGGGCCAGGTCTCTCAGTCCCAAAGGCACCTTCTGGTCAGGCCGTTTCAACAGCCTGAACATATCGTCCACAGGCAGGTACCCGGGGATAAACTTCTCCAGCTTGGGGGCGGCAATCTCCGCCGCCGGGCTCCCCTTAATCCATTCCTCCCGTTCCAGGAACCGGAACAATGAGCGGAGTGCGGAGAGTTTGCGGGCAATGGAGCTTCGCTTCAGCCTGCCGTAGAGACTGCCCAGGTACTGTCTCACCACCAGGGCGTTTACCGCCTCCACCTCTAACGGGTCCCCGTCTTCGAGCCGGGTCCCCTCTGGCCCGGCGGCCAGAAACGCCAAAAACTGCCCCAGGTCGATCCGGTAATTGCGCACCGTGTGTTCGGAATAGCCCTTCTGATCCCTGAGGTACGCCAAAAAGAGATCGATGGCCCTGCTCATCAACAAACCGGCTCACTCCCTGATCCCAACAGATAGGTCCCCTGTTCCTGCCGACATCGATTATAAACTTAACAGCATACCACATCTGTGGCAATTGGCAATTAAAAATTTCCCAAGAAAATTCTTGGCTTGACTTTGATTCGGTTGTTAATATAGGTTTTTCACCATTTCATCACACATGGCGGGAAACGCGCAAAAATTGACACAGGAAAGGGTTTTACCATGGAAAAAAGCACTGAACAACTCAGAAACGTGGCCCTGATCGCGCATGCCGGCTCAGGCAAAACCTCTTTGGCGGAGGCGATGCTGTATAACGGCAAGGTCACCACCAGAATGGGCAAGGTAGACGACGGTTCATCCAACCTCGATTTTGAACCCGAAGAAATCAAACGGCGCACCACCCTCACCACCGCATTTCATCACTTTGACTGGAAAAAGACCAGCGTCAACCTCATCGATACCCCCGGGGACGATAATTTCATATCAGACACCAAACTGTCGCTTCAGGCAGCAGACGGGGCCATTGTGGTCATCGACGCCACCGCGGGCGTCAAGGTGGGTACGGAAAAGGTATGGGGCTTTGCCGACCAGCAGCAACTCCCCAGGATGGTGTTCGTGAACCGAATGGACCGGGAACGGGCCGACTTCTATCAGACCCTGGACATGATCTCCCAGACCTTTGAGACCAATATGACCCCCCTCTTTCTGCCCATGGGGGCCGAGGACAAGTTTGCCGGGGTAGTGGATCTCATCAAAATGAAGGCCTATACCTATAAAAAGGATGGAAGCGGCGCCTTTGAAACCGGTGACATCCCCTCGGATATGACGGATATTGCCACGGAGTGGCGCGAAAAAATGGTGGAAAACATCGTGGAGGCCAACGACGACCTCATGGAGAAATACTTAGAGGGAGACCCCCTCTCTGACCAGGAAATCGAGGAAACCCTGGTCCAGGGCATCAAGTCCGGCATGGTGACCCCGGTGGCCGCGGGCTCGGCCCTGTTGAACATGGGGATCACCCAGCTCATGAACCTGATTGTGGAGAATTTTCCCTCACCTCTGGAAAGACCGCCCAAAACGGGAGCAGCACCGGGCGGAGGGGAAACCATCGAACGGGAACCCTCGCCGGATGCGCCCTTTTCCGCCCTGGTGTTCAAGACCGTGGCCGACCCGTTTGCAGGGAAGCTGACCATTATGCGGATCTTTTCGGGGACGTTGCAACCGGATGCCACTGTGTATAACGCCAACAAAGAGAGCAAAGAGAAGTTGGGCAATCTGCTGCAGATGGAAGGGAAGAAACAGCAGCCCATGGGGACGGCCGTCTCCGGAGATATTGTGGCCGTGGCCAAGTTGAAAGAAACCGGCACCGGCGATACGCTGTGCGCCGTCAATGACCCCATCTTGTATGCGCCTGTGGAGGTCATTCCCCCGGTCATCTCCTATGCCGTGGAGGCCAAGGTCAAAGGGAGTGAGGACAAGGTCTTCACCTCCCTCGCCAGACTCCTGGAAGAAGACCCCACCCTTAAGCTGGAGCGGGATCCCTACACCGGCGATGTGGTCCTGTCCGGTACCGGTCAGTTGCACCTGGAGGCCACCTGTGAGAAGCTGAATCGGAAATTCGGGGTGGAGGTCATCCTCAACCCGGTCAAAGTCCCTTACCGGGAGACCATCAAGAAACCGGCCAAGGGGGTCGTCTACCGCCACAAAAAGCAATCCGGCGGAAGGGGACAGTTCGCCGAAGTCCACTTTGATGTCTTCCCCCAGGAACCGGATACGGGATTTGAATTCGAAGAGGCCCTGACCGGAATGAATGTCCCCCGAAATTTTGTCCCGGCCGTGGAAAAGGGCCTGAACGAGGCCATGGAAAGCGGCCCCCTGGCCGGTTACCCGGTGGTGGATCTCAAGGTCCGCTTTTATGACGGCAAATCTCATGAAGTGGACTCCTCCGAGATGGCCTTTAAAATGGCGGCCATCATGTGTCTGAGAAAGGCCATGGAAGCGGCCAATCCCATTTTGCTGGAGCCCATCATGCAGCTGGAAATCATCGTTCCCGAAGAGGTCATGGGGGACGTGATGGGGGATCTCAACGGACGCCGGGGCCGGGTCATGGGCATGGACTCCCAGGGGAAATACCAGATCATCAAGGCCCAGGCCCCCATGAGTGAGGTGTTGACCTATGCCTTGGACCTCAACTCCATGTCCGGGGGGCGGGGCACCTTTACGATGGAACAATCCCATTATGAAGAACTGCCTGCACAGCTGACCGAAAAGGTCATTGCTGCGGCAAAGCAGGAAGAAGAATAAATTGCATGCACCTCGGGAGGGGGGGATGGGCACCCCTGAGACCAAAGCCGGCGTCCTGACCATCAGTGACAAGGGGTCCCAGGGATTGCGGGCCGATGAGAGCGGCGACCTTGTGGCCCGAATGCTTCACGGCCAGGGGATTACAGTGGCCAGGCAGGCCATTGTCCCGGATGACCTGGAACAGATCGTCCATACGCTGGCCACCTGGGTGGATCATGAAGGCCTGACCCTGATCATCACCACCGGGGGCACCGGCCTCAGCCCCAGGGACCTTACCCCCCAGGCCATGAAGCAGGTGATCGATTATGAGGTCCCGGGCATGGCAGATGCCATGCGGGCCGAGAGCCTCAAGAAAACCCCCCATGCCATGCTCTCCAGGGCCATGGCCGGGGTCCGAAAGGCCTCTTTGATCATCAACCTCCCCGGCAGTCCCCGGGGGGCGAGGGAAAACCTGCAGGTGATCCTTCCGGCACTCCCCCATGGTCTTTCCAAACTGGCCGGGGACCCCACTGAATGTGCAGTGCCGTAAGTCAGCGTCGCCCTTGGCCTTTAATTAGGGAATAAATCAAACGGGCTAACCTCAACAAAACCGCTTCGCTTCTTGCGGGGTAGAATACAGACCAATGGGTAAGGAGGGTACCCCATGCGCGAGCCTATTCAGACAGATCAGGCCCCCCGGGCCATCGGGCCCTATAGCCAGGCCATCCGGGCCGGCGGACTGGTGTTCACCTCGGGTCAGCTGGGGCTGGATCCTGCCACCGGTAAACTAAGGGAAGGGGGAGTGAAGGCCCAGGCCCGGCAATGCATGGAAAATGCCCATGCCATACTCAAAGCAGCAGGGAGCGACTTTTCCAAGGTGGTCAAGGCCACCCTGTTTTTGGCGGACATCCAAGACTTTGGGGCGGTCAACGAGGTCTATGGAGGCTATTTTCCTTCCGACCCTCCGGCCCGGAGCGCCTTTCAGGTGGCGGCCCTCCCCATGGGGGCATTGGTGGAGATCGAAATGATCGGTCTGGCCTGATGGAGTGCCCCGGTCCCTGGGTCCCATGCTACACCCTTCACCGGGGCGGACAAGGGCTTAGTTGAGGAGAAGAACCGCTTTCATAACTCCAGGGCCTTTGCCAGGTCCTCTCCGGCCTGGTAGGCCTCTTCCAGGTACGCCGGGAACTTGTCCACGTCCCCTTCAAAATCGAGCCCGCGATAGCGCAAGGACCGCCACAGGGGCATGCCCAGGGCATCCAGAAAATAGCGAACCGTCAAAAGGCTCCCCTCAAAAAGCCGTTTTCCCTTGGTGGCCCCCACCGAGATAAACAGCCCCTTGCGCCCTTCATCCACCTGCCCGAAGGGCGTGTTTTCCAGCCAGTACCGCTTTACCCACAGAGACTGACACCGATCCATCAGAATCTTGGTATGGGCGCTGACCGTGTAAAAGAAAATGGGCGAGGCCAGCATGATCCCCCTGCACCGGAGAAGCTTGTCGTAGAGAGGCTGAAAATCATCCTGGATGGCGCAACGCCCGGTCTGCCTGCAGGCATAAATTTCCAGGCAAGGAGACATCTTCAGGTCCCGCAGGACCACTTCTTCCACCTGTGCACCCCCGTCTGCGGCCCCTTGAACCGCCATTTTAAGGAGGGTGGCGGTATTGCCGTTTCGACGGGGGCTTCCGTATAAGGCGACAATGTCTGGCATGGTTTTCTTTCCATCTCCTATAAGGGGTTCATTGGGCAGCTTGACACGAACCCATGGAAATTTCAACCGGGATGTTGAGGAAGCGGACGGCTGGTGCACCCAACTACCCGGGCGTCTATGGTAAAAACAGGCGCCACCGCTTGATCTATACCCCTGTTTCGGGTATGGGTGGGGATGGGAGATCGCCCCATGACCACCTCATCAAAAAACCCGCATTTGCCTCGCTGGCTTGAATTGATACCCTGCCGCCCCTTTCCACCAACCGGGCCCACATCCGTCATCTTCAGGAGGTACTGGCCCACGTAAAGGATCCCCGTCGACCCGCGGCCTTTGATTGAGGCTTGTCATTTCCTGTGACCCTTGATCCGTCACCCCGGTGTTTGTTCTAAAACGGATCGGCTATTATTCATGTCCCGTTATTTGAAGAACCCTGCAGCGAGCTGCAGGGAATCTCCCAAATGTAAGGAAACCGGGGACCCACCCAAAGGGTGGGGTGTCGGCGCAAAGCGCGGACAAATTTGACCATTTTTTATTTCGCTCGCTAACCCCGCTGCAAGCAGCGGGGAGTGCGCTCGCTGAGCATTTTCAATAGGTTTGACTTGGCCTTATGGATTGTTTATCCTTTATTACTGTAGGTGCGGGCCTTATGGACCCGGGACAAGCGTGTCGGGGCCCAAGGGTCTCCCGCCACACCCGACGTCAGGCGGGTGTGATGCCCCCCGGCCAGCCGGCCCTTTGATTGTCGAGGAATCCATATGAATGCCAAGTCCTTTTTTGGTTCCTGGTGGACCCATAAAGAGCGGCCTGAAATCATTGAAGTCCGACATTGGTTCTTCGATCAGATCCTCTATCCCTTTCTGGCCTTTGGACTGATCGCCGCGGTTATGGGTAGTGTGCAGGCCTATCAGCAAGGGCGCTGGGTCTATACCCTTCTTTATTCAGGGACCTATCTCCTTTTTGTGGCCACCGCGCTTCCCAGGTCCCGTATCCCGCTGGTGATCCGCTCCCTGGGCCTGGTGCTGACGCTTTTCGTCATCTCTGTTTCGGTCCTCGCCAGGATCGGTCTCAGCGGTATCGGTCTGGAGCTTCTCCTCCTGGCCTGCGGAATATCCTCGGCCCTCCTGGGCAGAAAGGTGGGGCTTATGGTGGTGGGTATGGGCGGTATGGCCATGGTTTTTATCGGGGCCGCCATGGTCGGCGGGCTTTTGCCCATCCACGAGGAAGACATGCTGACCTCCCTGTCCCCCCTGGCATGGGCCACCTCACTAACGGTCTTCAGTATGGCGGGAGTGGGCCTGGTAATCCTGCCTCAGATGTTTCTGACCCGGCTCAAGGGATCTCTGACACTCCTGGAAACCCGTGCCCAGGATCTGGAACAGGCCAACCGATCCCTTACGGAAACCATCACGGCCCGCGAGGAAGCGGAAAAGGCCCTGCGGGAAAACGAAGAGCGGCTGCGGATCCTGTTTGACCAGGCGGCGGACACCATCTTTGTGAGCAGGCCCGATGGCCGACTCATGCAGGTGAATCAGCAGGCCTGCCGGTCCACAGGGTACAGCCAGAACGAACTTTTGGGTATGAACATCGTGGACATTGATGCGAACCATACCTCCCGGGAAAAGGTAGATCTGGTGCTGGAAACATTGCAGCCCGGCAGACCCCGGACCATAGAATCCCTCCACCGCAGAAAAGACGGCTCCACCTTCCCGGTGGAGATCACCATCGCCCTTTTGCAGACACCGGCCGGGCCTCTGATCATGGGGATCGCCCGCGACATTACCGAACGGAAGGACTCGGAGGCCCAGCTCAAAAGGAGTGAACACCGCTTTCGGCAATTGTTCAACACCATCAACGACTTCGTCTATACCCAGGACCTGGAAGGCCGCTTCCTCTCCGTCAACCCGGCCCTGTGCAACGCCTTCGGCTACACCGAGGAGGAATTACTGGGCAGACCGGCATCGGATTTTATGAAACCCCAATTCGGGAATGCCTTCAAAGAAGAGTACCTGGCACAGCTCAAAGAATTCGGCCATCACCAAGGGACCTCCGTCTATTTCACAAAAAACGGGGAAAAGCTCTACATAGAATATCGAAGCTCCATGGTCCACCCTGAGCACGGACCGCCCCATATCAGTGGCGTGGGCAGGGGGGTCACCGAAAAGATCTTATCCGAACGAAAAATGGAAAAACTGCGCCGGCAGATCACCCAGGCCCAAAAGCTGGAGTCCGTCGGCACCTTGGCAGGCGGAATCGCCCACAACTTCAACAACGTCCTCATGGGGATCCAGGGCCGGGCCTCCTTGATGATGACGGATAAAGACAGTACCCATCCCGACTACGAACACCTCAAAGGGATTGAGCAATATGTCCAGACCGCGTCAGAGTTGACCAAAGACCTTCTGGGCTTTGCCAGGGGAGGAAAATACGAGGTCGCCCCCGTCAACCTGAACGATCTCATCAAGCATGAAAACCGCCTGTTCGGGCATACCAAAAAGGAGATCCGGATTCGCGGCGTCTATGAAAAACACCTGTGGACCGTGGAGGTGGATCAGGGACAGATGAGCCAGGCCTTGTTAAACATATATGTGAACGCCTGGCAGGCCATGCCGGGCGGCGGCAACCTGTATATCAAGACAGAGAACGTCCATCTGAACGAGGAGGACGTAAGACCGTTTTCCATCCATTCCGGGAAATACGTGAAAGTCTCCGTTACGGATACCGGGGTGGGAATGGACCCGGCCACCCAGGAGCGAATATTCGATCCCTTTTTCACCACCAAGGATACGGGGAGCGGCACGGGCCTGGGTCTGGCATCTGTCTATGGGATCATCAAGAATCACGGCGGGTTCATCGATGTGCACAGTGAACCGGGGCAGGGGACCACCTTTGCCATCTATCTCCCTGCCTCTGAAAAGAAGGTGCGCGAAGAGATAAAACCGAGCGGAAAGGCCCTCAGGGGCTCTGAAACGGTCCTCTTGGTCGATGACGAGGAGATGATCATCGACGTGGCCAAAGCGCTGTTGCAGCGGCTGGGGTATCAGGTGTTTGCGAGCAGGACCGGAAAAGAGGCCGTGGAGTTGTATGAAAGGAACAAAGACCGGATCGATGTGGTGATCCTGGACATGGTCATGCCGGACATGAGCGGCGGCGAGACCTATGATCGGTTGAAAAAGATGAATCCCCACGTGAAAGTCCTGCTTTCCAGCGGATACAGCATTAATGGGGAGGCCACCGAAATATTGAACCGGGGATGCGATGGATTCATCCAAAAGCCCTTCAAGATGGAAGCACTATCCCAAAAAATAAGAGCGGTATTGGGAAAGGCGTAGGACCAATCCGGCTTCAGGACAAAATGCATGCAAAAGGACATTATTTCTTCGGGCAAATACGCTGTCAGCGAAGCCGGTCCCCGGGTCATGGAGGCCTACTTGGGGACATGTCTCGGCATTACCCTGTGCGATGCCCAAAACGGCCTGGCCGGACTGATTCACCTCCTTCTTCCCGAACCCACAGGGACCAATGTAACGTTTCATAACGCCACTTATGCCTCCACCGGTGTCCCCCATTTCATTGGGGCCTTATGTGCGGCCGGCGCATCCATGGAAAACCTGCGGGCCTGTATTGCAGGGGGCGCCTTGATCGGTCCCGTATCCGAACAGGATCTGTCCCTGGACATCGGGGGACGTACTGCGGAGATCGCCCAGGATATCCTGCAAAAAAGCCACATCCCCGTGGTCATGGCGGAAGTGGGGGGGTATTTCGGGTGCAGGCTCCGCCTGGATCTCAGCACCTTGGAAACCGGCATAAAACCCTTGTACACTTCAGAGGCGCCCCCCCAGCTGGACATCCCCGTCCCCACCCTACAGGACATCGAAGACCGGATTCAATACATTCAGCCCATCCCCCAGATCGCCCTCAAGATCCTGCGCATGCTGCATGAAGACAAGTGCAGTCTGAGACATATCGGGCATCAGGTCCAACAGGATCAGGTAATCGCCTCCCGGGTGATCAATCTGTGCAATTCCGCGCTCTTCGGTCTCCGCTATACCGTGGATTCCATTGACCGGGCCCTCATCCTGGTGGGGGAGAAGCAATTATTGCGGCTGGTCATGTCCGCGTCCTTGCAGACCATGTTTCCCAATAAGACCTATGGATATTCCCTATGCAAAGGAGGGATGTATCAGCACGCCCTGGGCACGGCCATGGTCGCCTCCGAACTGGCCTCCTTTACCGGCCGTGCGGCCCCGGACGTGGCCTATACCGCCGGACTGTTGCACGACATCGGAAAGATCCCGCTGGATCAATACCTGTCCCCCTTGGTCCCCTTCTTTTATCGGGCCGTTCATTCGGAAGGCTTTGAACTGTGCCGCCTGGAACAGGAGCAGTTTCACATCAGCCATACCGAGGCGGGGGGGCTGCTGGCGGAACATTGGCAACTCCCGGAAACCCTGGCCGATGTGATCCGCCATCATCACGAGCCGGAAAAGGCCCGAGTGGACCGGGACCTCACCACCCTGGTCTACCTGGCGGACCTGTTGATGAGCCGGTTCCAGATGGGGCAGAAACCGGATCGAATGAACACCCACCGCTTGGCCCAGCGACTTCAACAACTGGGATTGACGCGGGAGCAGTTTCCGGTTCTGGTGGATCGTATCCCCAAAGGCGTGTTTCAGTATTCGCCGGGAGTGCCCAGGGAGTAGCACCGGGTGGACCACCAAAAGTGGTAAGGTGTCAGTGTTCAGGTTTCAGAATTCGGGTTTGCTGACACCTGACACCAGTCGAAGATCCCGCTATCGCTATCTGCGGGGACACCTGACACCTTATTGCCAATGAATCAAATGGCTTACCTTCAACAAAAAGTCTTCGCTTTTTGCATAGAAGTTGTGAGCTAAGACTCTAACCTGTTACGATAATCCCTGTTTAAAAAATCACCCGCCACAAATGCCAAAACGGTTTGCGCCGTGGGTAACCACCGGCGCGGTGCCGCTTTCGGACCGGGCAGTACAGCGTCTGGCATCCGGATCCTGCATGATCCACCGGTTATGCGGATCAGAAAGGAGAACAGGATACCGTCTCAGGCGTTTTTTTATTTGATATCGTTCCCAATTTCGTGTTCTTATAGTTGGTTTTTGAGGCGATGAATGGAAAAGGACGGCGGGTCTGAAAATTTCATCACCCGCGGGAGAAATGGAAACTGCATGCAACCTTTCAATAAAATGATCGACTATTTCCAAAGATTTCAGCGTCTTTCCATAAATAAGATGCTTGAAACCTCCGTCATGGAGAAAGACAGCCTCGCTTTTTGGCGGGTGAGGGTCTTATTTTCAATCCTGTTTACAGCGCTTATCTTGTGCACCTTTGCCGTGGGGGCGGGCATCTTTTTGGGGATCAAGGAAAATGCGTGGGGTCTGGCCATCTCTGATGGAATCGGCTATCTGATCTGCATCGGTCTTTTGTTTTCGAAACAGATACGGTATGAAATTCGTGCCGGGGTCACCCTGATCATGTTCTATTTGGTGGGCGTGGCCGTGATTGTGTCTGTGGGCCCCCTGAGCGGCGGGCCGGCCTGGCTGTTTGCCTTTGCCGTGCTGGTAGGCGTTCTTCTGGGCCTAAGGGCCGCCATGGGTGCGGTGGTTCTGAACGCCGTCACCCTAACCATAGCGGCCTGGCTGATGAGCACCGGCCGACTGGGTCATGACTTTCCCTTTTTCAACACCCGGGAGGCCATGGTGGCTGCAGGGATCAATTTTATCGTACTCAATGTGATTGCGGCCATGTCGGTCTCCGCTTTGGTGAAAGGGCTCATGATCGGGCACGACAAGGAAAAGGGCTTATTGCGCAGTCTAAAGAAAGAAAAGAGTAGTCTGCTGGAAACAAAACAAAAGCTGGAAACCGAAGTGGAGGAGCGCAAGAAGGCGGAGGAGGCCCTTTGGCTTTCTTTGGAGAAATACGAAACCATATTTCGCACAGCGCCGGTCTGGGTGGTGTTAAGCTCACTTGATGAGGGGCGATATATTGAAGCCAACGAGGCCTTTTTAGAGGCCATGGGGTACCAGCAGGAAGAGGTCATCGGGAAAACCTCTTTAGAACTGGGGACCTGGGTGGATAGCGAGGACCGGAGGCGACTCGTGGCGCAGGTCAGAGAAACAGGCGGCATTCGGAGTGTGGAAGTTCAACGAAAGACCCGATCCGGCACCATCATTGATACCCTTTTTTCAGCCGAGATCCTCCAGTTGGGAGATGAAGAGGTGATGATCTCCATGACCCAGGACATCTCCCGTTACAAGAAGGCGGAACAAGAGCGGAAGAGACTGCAGAACGAGTTTTTGCAGGCCCAGAAGATGGAGTCCGTGGGTCGGCTGGCAGGGGGCGTAGCCCACGATTTCAACAACATGCTCAGCGTGATCCTGGGGCGTACGGAACTGGCCCTGTACGGCCTCAACCCCGGAGATCAGTTTCATTCCGATTTGAAAGGGATCCAGAAGGCCGCCACCCACGCTGCAGACATCACCCGTCAACTTTTGGCCTTTGCCCGAAAACAGACCATTTCACCCCAGGTCTTGGATCTCAACGACACCGTGGAAGGGATGCTGAAGATGCTGAGACGCCTCATCGGAGAGGACGTGGACTTGGCCTGGCAGCCGGACACCAGGTTATGGACGGTGAACATGGACCCGTCCCAGATCGACCAGATCCTGGTCAATCTGTGCGTTAATGCCCGGGATGCCATTGAGGGCGTGGGCAGCATCACCATTGAAACCCAAAACGTGGTCCTGGATCAGTCCTATTGCACGGAACATCCGGGGGTTGTGCCGGGTGAGTATGTGATGTTGGCCGTGGGCGATGACGGCAGCGGAATGGATCAAGAGATCCTGGACAATATTTTTGAGCCCTTTTACACCACCAAGGCCCTCGGCAAAGGTACCGGACTCGGGCTTTCCACCGTATATGGTATTGTAAAACAGAATCAGGGCGCCATCGATGTGTACAGCGAATTGACACGCGGGACCACAATCCAGATTTATCTGCCCCGCCACAGTGGAGCAGAAGCAACTCACCGTGAAGCGGCCCAAACCGACATGCCCCAAGGGCGGGGGGAAACCCTCCTGCTGGTAGAGGATGAGACATCGGTACTGGATGTGGGGAAAGAGATCCTGGAGAGGCTGGGCTATACCGTATGGATTGCCTCCGGCCCT
Organism: Deltaproteobacteria bacterium; assembly: GCA_021737425.1. GTDB lineage: Bacteria > Desulfobacterota > DSM-4660 > Desulfatiglandales > Desulfatiglandaceae > JAIPDZ01. The sequence continues at coordinate 1,402 of JAIPDZ010000060.1, read as the reverse complement.
GCTGAAGCCATGGAGATAATCCGGCGGCATTCCAAGGAACTCCATCTCCTGGTGACCGATGTGGTGATGCCCGAGATGAACGGAAAAGAACTGGCCCGTCAAATCTCGGAAAGACGTCCCCACATTCGAACCTTGTTTATGTCCGGATACACGGCCGATGCGGTGGCCCACCACGGGATACTGGAGAAAAACGTCAATTTCATTCAGAAACCGTTTACGGTTTCCGGACTGGCATTCAAGATCAGAGAGGTACTGGATCAATAACCCACAAAGTCACCTCGCGTCTTAGGCAGCGACCCTGGCGGTTTTTCCGTTGAAATCGGGCTTCGATGCACTTACATTACGAGGGTAAAAAAAACTTCAGGAGAGGAAAACCATGTTTAAGAATATTCTGGTGCCTACGGAATTTTCGGACGGAGACAACCACGCGCTCGATATCGCTGCTAAGCTGGCCTCTATGAACAGGGCAAAAATAAGCCTCCTTCATGTCATAGAAATCATTGCCAACGCCACCTTCGAGGAGTTCTCCGATTTCTACCAGAACCTTGAAAAGAAGGCCTCCAAAGACCTGGCCCGCATGATTGATCGAGTGCAGGAACCCCACGTGGAGATCGCACCCGAGGTCATCTACGGCAACAGGGCCCAGGAAATCCTCCGGTTCGTGGAGGAGCGGAATATCGATCTTATCGTGATGAAATCCCACCGGATCGATGTGGAAGACCGGGCCCAGGGCTGGGGGACCATCAGTTACAAGGTGGGTATCCTGGCCCAGTGCCCGGTGATGCTGGTGAAATAGGGCCCTAAGCTGTAGACAGGGATAGCCGCTGTCAATGGCCCACCCCGTGTTGAGAGAGGATCCTGTCCACGGTGCCGTCCTCCATGATCTTTCGGAGGCCGGCATTAAAGTCCTTCACCAAGAATTCGTTGCCCTGATGCTTTCCGAATATCAGGTGCAGATTGCGGACCTCTAAGGGCGGGTCCATGAACTTTAGTACATCCTTGCCTTCGGGCAAGGCGTCATTGAGGGCGGCCCGGGCCGCGGCCCGGTCGGTGATGAACAGATCAATGCGCTTTCCCATCAGCTTTTTCAGGTTCAAGACCTCGTTCGCGGCCACCTCTTTTTTCAGGTAGCCGGCCCCGTTGAACTCCGGCGGATAGGCAAAGCCCAGGCATACACCGATCTTGTAAGGCTTCAGATCCCCCAGGGTTTCATACCCTATGTCGCGGTCCTTCCGCTTGAAAAAGCCCACCTCGCTCTGGGCAAAGGGATCAGAGTAATAAAACCGTTCAGCCCGTTCCTCGGAATAGTAGGCCGGGTAGCCCGCATGGTAGGTGCCGGCCGCCACCTCCTTCATGACCCTCCTGGGCGGCATGAAGGCGAATTCCACCCTGTAGCCCATGC
>JAIPDZ010000059.1 GCA_021737425.1 Deltaproteobacteria bacterium | reverse complement strand
GGCCATCAAGGAACGCTGATCCATTTTCAAGACTTTACCGTATGTTTAATACGCTTTCACCCTTTCAAATGGCCCATCGTCCCTTGCTGACCTAATCTAAAGCGTTTTGAATTCAAATTTTATGCAATGTTAGGGTTAAGCCATTTGATTCATTGGCAATATGGTGTCAGGTTTCCCCGCAGATAGCGATAGCGGGATCCTCGACTGGTTTCAGGTGTCAGCAAACCCCAATTCTGAAACCTGAACACTGACACCTGAAACCCGGCCGCCACTTTGGTAGGGGAGGTTAGGCCGCCTTGGGCGATTGGTGGGTCTCTTTTTTTACTGCGATTACCCTGATAATGTAAGGCTATGGTATATATTGGTCCCCATATTTGGATTGATGATAAGGAGATCGAGCTGGCGTTTGTCCGGGCGTCGGGTCCGGGCGGGCAGAATGTCAACAAGGTGGCATCCGCGGTTCAGCTTCGTTTTGATGTGGCCCGTTCCCCCTCCTTGCCCCCCGACATCCGGAGGCGCATGATGCGGCTGGGAGGAAAACGGGTGACCACGGACGGGGTCCTGGTGATCGACGCCAGACGATTCAGGAGCCAGGAGCAGAATCGCCGGGATGCCCTGGAACGACTGGTCCGGTTGGTTCAACGGGCGTCCAGGCCGCCAAAGCCGCGTCATCGGACCCGACCCACGGCCGCCTCCAGGGAGAGGCGCCTGAAGTCCAAACACCATCGAGGCCGCATCAAGGAAATGAGGGAACCAATCCGGACGCAGGATGATTAGCCCGCATTTTTGGACCGCTTTGACCGGGGCAGGGGGATCAGTGCCAGAGCGAGGCCCACCACCAACAAGGTGACGGTGCCGATCACCCCGATCATCCGGGTATGCCAGGTGCATTCCAGGAAGGACCAGGGTTCGGACAGGTCCCGGGCAAAGGTGGCCCACACGATGCTGAGGATGCTGACCACCACGGCCACCACGGCCTGCCAGGGCCGTACCCGTTTAAGACCTAATCCCAGGAGAAACAGGCCGATTACGCCGCCTCCGGCAATACCGGCCAACTGCCACCCGGTCTCCAGGGCGGTCTTGACCTGTATCATGGCCAGACCCGCAAGGGTCCCCAGGATGCCCCAGGCCACCGTAAAGATCCGGAGCATCTTGATGGCGGTTTTCTCACCGGCCTGTTTGTTGATGTATTTCTTATAAAAATCGAGGAGGGTGAGGCTGGAGACACAGTTTAAGGAGGAGTCGATACTGCTCATGGCCGCAGCGAATATGGCGGCGATGAGCACTCCCCTGAGCCCGGGGGGGAACCGGGTGACAATAAAATGGGGGTAGATTTTGTCTCCCATGAGTCGCCCCTGAAGCTCAGGGGGGAGCTGTCCGCTGTGAACGGTGTAATAGGCGAAAAGGGCCGTGCCGATAAACAGAAACAGGGCGGAGATGGGAATATAGGCGATGGCCGCAGTCCAGACCGAACGGGCCGCCTCCCGGGTCGAGCGGGTGGTCTGGTATCGCTGTACATAGTTCTGGTCCACACCGAAGTTGCGAAGGTTTTCCATGATGCCGTACAATATGACCACCCAGACCGTGGGCCGAACCAGGTCCAAGTCCCAGGTGCCGAGCGAAAATTTATGCGCCTGAGCGGCCACGGCAAAAACCTGCCCCGGGCCTCCCGGCATATCCAAAAGCAGGATGATGATGGACACGACAGCGCCGCTTAGAAGGATGATGACCTGGATCACATCGGTCCAGATCACGGCCTCTATGCCGCCCACCACGGTGTACGCGGTCACCCCGATACCGGCCATGACGATGATGGCGGCATAGGACCACCCGGTCAGATTGTGCAGGACCAGGGAGATCAAAAAGAGGATCATGCCGATCCGGGCCAGGGATCCCAGCATGAAGCTGAGGCTGCCGTAGATCCGGGCCCAGCTCCCAAATCTCTGTTCCAGGTATTCATAGGCCGATACCCTGACCCGGGTTCGGTACAGGGGAATAAAATAGAGGCTGGCCACCAGGGCCGCAACCGGGAGGGTGAGGGAAAAGATGAACACATCCCAGTTGAAATTGTAGGCCTGGCCGGGATAGGCCAGAAAGGTAATGCTGCTCACAAAGGTCCCCACGATGGAGAGGCCTACGGCCCAGCTGGGAAGCCTCCCATTGGCGATCATAAATCCGGAGGCGGTATTGCTCTTCTTGCGAAAGTAGGCCCCGAAGAGTATCACGGCCAGGAGATAAGCCATGAGGATGGCCTTGTCCACAAAGAAAAACTGGGATTGCATGGGTAAGCTCCTTGGTTTGGGCGGGAGTGTAGACCATTGGATCCATATGCGTCAACGGGGTTGGAAATGAAAAATCCCGCCTGATCCCTGACTGAGAAATCGGTACAAGGGATACCCGGCCCTGTGCACGGCCCGTTGCGGCGGCCCCTTAGTTTATGCTTGTGATCCTGGCAATTTCCATGTAAGTTGAAGAACCCTGTAGCCCCGACAGGTCGGGATCTACGCTTCGCTCCGACAAGCTACAGGGAATCTCCCAAATGTAAGGAGTTTTTACCATTTTTTATTTCGCTCGCTAACCCCGCTGCAAGCAGCGGGGAATGCGCTCGCTGAGCATTTTCAAAGGCTGTGAGATTTTCTATAAGAATTAGGAGGTATTTAGGGTATGGATATGGAAACGTTGGGTATTGTGGGGGCCGGCCAGATGGGTTCAGGGATTGCACAGGTGGCAGCGGCCTGCGGATTGTCCGTGGTGATGAATGATATCAAGGACGAATTCGTGGAGAAAGGCTTTTCGGCCATAGAAAAGAGCCTGGGCCGCATGGTCAAAAAGGAAAAGATCACCGAGGCGGATCAAAAGGATATCCTGGCAAGGATAGAAGGGTCAACCGCTTTGGATGATATGATCAAATGTGATTTTGTGGTGGAGGCGGCTACGGAGAGGGAATCCCTGAAGCTGGAGATTTTTGAGAAGTTGGACGGGTTCTGCAAGCCGGAGACCATTTTGTCATCCAATACCTCCTCCATTTCCATCACCAAGATTGCCGGGGTCACAAAACGGCCTGAAAAGATTATTGGAATGCATTTCATGAATCCGGTTCCCATGATGAAATTGGTGGAGATCATCAAGGGGTTGGCTACTTCACAAGAGACATTTGAAATCACCCGGGACCTGGCCGTGAAGATGGGAAAGACCCCGGTGCCGGCCAATGACTTCCCCGGGTTTATCGCCAACCGAATCCTCATGCCCATGATCAATGAAGCGGTATATGCACTTTTTGAGGGGGTAGGCGAGGCCCAAGATATTGATCAGATTATGAAACTGGGAATGAATCATCCCATGGGTCCCCTGGCGCTGGCTGACCTGATCGGGCTGGATACCTGTCTCGCCATTATGGAGGTCCTGCACGAGGGCTTGGGGGACAGTAAATATCGGGCATGTCCCCTGTTGAGAAAATATGTGGACGCCGGATGGCTGGGGGTCAAGACCGGAAGGGGATTTTATCAATATTGATTGACGCAACCGGGACCAGGGCCTTGGGAACAACCCCATGCCCGTCCCGGGCCGGCATTTGACCATGCCTGAAATTGTGGGGATCGACGGTTTGCAAATTTGAGGACTTCTGTTATAGTAAGGATTGTACATGGGTATTAATGGTTTTGGAGAATAGGTATGGCGAAAATTTTGATTGTGGATGACGAGGAGCATATCCGCTATCTGTACTCTGAAGAATTGAGTGATGCGGGCTATGAGGTCATTACGGCGTCAAGCGGCCACATGTTGATGGAAAAGATTGAGGCCGAAAAACCCGACCTGGTGGTCCTGGATATCAAGATGGTGGATTACAATGGCCTGGATCTGTTACAGGACATACGAAACCGGTTTTATGATCTTCCGGTGGTGCTGTGTACCGCCTATGATACGTTCAAGGAGGATATGAAATCGATTGCAGCCGATTTTTATGTGATCAAGTCGTTTGACCTGACCGATCTCAAAAACAAGATCGCCATTGCTCTGGAGTCGCGTACGGAATAAATCCCTCGAAGGCGCCTGAGCCGGCGAACCTTGTGAAATCACCACAAACAAAGAGGGTGCTGGCTCGGGGATTATTTGTGGTACTTCTCACCTCTTAAAATGGTGAATGCCCGGTAGATCTGTTCCAGGAGTATCATTCGGCTCATCTCGTGGGTCAATGTCAGCCTGGAGAGGGATAGGGTCTCATCCGCTGTGGTGTCTAAAACCGCTTCACAAAGCCCCAATGCTCCCCCGACAATAAAGCAGAGCCGCTCCCGAGTGGCGGTCAGGATGTCAATCCGGCGGGCCAGCGCCAACGAAGAGTAGGTTTTGCCCCCGGTGTCCAAGGCGATGACATGGTCTCGCTGGTTCAGCTGCTTTTTTATCCTCTCCCCTTCTGTTGCCAGGATCGCCTTTCGGGCCCTCCCCTTTTTGATGTGGCTGGGTTTGACTTCGATCCATTCCATACTGACATACCGTCTCACCCGCTTTCGATAAAACGATTCCCCGTCAGCGAGAAAAGGGGCCTTGGTTTTGCCCACTACCACCACCTTAATCTTGGACATGTTTTTAGGGGCTTTTTTTCTTGAGCTTCAGTATATTTGCTATTTCAGATGTCATTTCATCCAGATACCCATTCATATCAGTCCCTGAGAGCGGCTTGCCCGCCTGTGGATAGGTCTTGAGGCGGGGTGGTTTGACCAAAAGGGGGGCGTTTTTGAGTTCGGGTTTGGGGACAACATCGAATTGCGGATCGAAACGGTCGGTTAAGTACATGTCCTGAAAAGGGGCAAATTTGAGGACGTGGGCGGTTGAATCCAGGACCCCGATCTCGTCCGTCCCCACATATCCGTTATTTACGGCCTGCTGAAAACCGGCAAAGGACTCCCCCCCCTGGGTACACGCGATGTTTCCATTTTGATTGACAAAGATCATGGCATCCATAATCTCCTGCTCGCTCACGTGGACCACAAAGACGCGCTGACCCCCTGCCGCCTGGTTGTATGCCTCCACCAGTTTGATCACCCTGGGCATGGAGACCGGATTTCCGATCATGGCGGCCTGGGCCACACTCGGTTTCACCATAATAGGTTCAAAATGTCGCTTTTCCGGGTCCTGCTCCAGGTAATAGCGGTATACCGGGTCTGCATGGGCCGACTGTACGCCGATGATCTTGGGGAGCTGGTCGATGATCCCGGCCCTCAAGAACTTGAGAAAACCGCTCATCACCGCAGTGATATTCCCGGCGTTTCCAATGGGAAGGGTGATGGCCTTGTCTCCCACTTCATAATCGAAGTCCTGGGCCACTTCAAAGGAAAAGGATTCCTGGCCCAGGATCCGCCAGCTGTTTTTAGAGTTCAAAAGGGCCACATGGTAGTTTTCCGCCAGGGCCTCCACCACCTTCATGCAGTCATCAAAGACCCCCGGGATTTCAAGGACCACTGCACCGCTTCCGAGGGGCTGGGAGAGCTGCTGGGGCGTGACCTTCCCCTGGGGGAGGAGGACCGCCGATTTGATCAACCCCTGCAGGTACGACGCATACAAGGCAGCGGCTGCGGAGGTGTCCCCTGTGGAGGCGCATATGGCCAGGATCTCTTTACCCCCGCCTTTGCGGGCCAGCGTATGGATGTAACTGAGGGCACATGCCATGCCGCGGTCCTTGAATGAGGCACTGGGATTGAGGCCGTCCACTTTGAAATAGACCTCTGCACCGGCCCTCTCCTGCATTCGCGGGTTGGCCCGCACCAGGGGCGTATGCCCTTCTCCGAGATAGAGGATATGGTCGAGGGGGATGACCGGGGCCATGAACTCATAATAACGGAAGATGCCCTTGAGCGCATTTTGATTGAGCATCCTACGGTAGTCGAAGATCTCCCGCCACAGGGGACCGTTTATGGCCTCTATGGGGCCTGAATTCTGGTTGTGGAGCATCAGTACGCTGCCGCAGGCAGGGCAGGTGTACAAGAGCTTGTCTATGGGGAATTCTGCTTCGCAATTGAGGCACACGTACACCATGTGGCCGTTGGGTTCAGGGATGAGGTAGGGGCGTATTTTTTCCGGAAACTGGTCTATTTTCATTCTAAAATCCTTTGGATGTACCGTGTTAAACAGCCCCTGAAACCCGTAGCGGGACAGGGAAGCAAAAGTGGGTGCAAAAGACCCAAACCGGAACCACCTGGATGGTGGGCCTGTGAAACCGTATGCATTCTCTTAGTTATACCAATGAGAAGGGAATTTCAAGGGGAGAAAGCTTTTGACTTATGGGTGATCTTTTGCGACACTTCGCCCCATGAATGCGGTGAGGAAATTGGGGACCTACACGCTGGGGCATCTGTACCGGATGGGGACCATGGGCCTGTTCTTAGTCAGGATGCTGGTCTATACGGTAATCCCCCCTGTGAAGTTTACAAGGCTCTTACGACAGATTCGGTTCATCGGGTTCCAATCTCTGCTGGTCATTTTCCTTACCGGCGCCTTTTCCGGAATGGTGCTGGGTTTTCAAGGCTTTTATACCCTGAGCCGGTTCGGGTCCGAGGCCTTTTTAGGCCCAATGGTGGGGCTTTCCCTGATCAAAGAACTGGGTCCGGTCATTACCGCCCTTATGGTCACCGGTCGCGCCGGTTCGGCCATTGCCGCTGAAATCGGCATTATGCGGATCAGCGAGCAGGTGGACGCACTGGAACTGATGGGCCTCAACCCCTACCGGTACCTGATGGTCCCCAATTTTCTGGCGGCCCTCATTTGCCTGCCGCTGTTGACCGCCTTGTTTGACGTGGTGGGGATTTTCGGCGGGTATATGATCGGCGGAAAGCTCCTGGGAGTGGGATCAGGGACCTATTTCATGGAGATGGCGAACTATGTGGAAATGAGTGATATCATGGAAGGTGTTTATAAATCCTTGAGTTTTGGAATTATTATTTCATGGGTCTGTTGTTTTAAAGGTTTTTATGCGTCCATCTTTACCGGTTTCGGTGCAGAGGGCGTGAGCAAGGCCACCACCCAGGCCGTGGTGCTTTCCTCGGTGTTGATACTGGTGTGGGACTATTTTATGACCTCGCTGTTGTTTTAACACGGGTCCGGTGAGGGGATTCGGTGATCGAGATAGAAAATGTGCATAAGTCCTTTGACGGTCACGCCGTTTTGAAGGGGGTTTCGCTGACCATCCCGAACGGCAAGGTGCTGGCCCTCATCGGCGCCAGCGGTTGCGGCAAGAGTGTGCTCTTAAAACATGTGGCCGGGCTGATGACGCCGGATCAAGGCCGGATACTGATTGACGATCAGGATATTGCATCGTCCAGGGGCAAACCCTTACGGGCCTTACGGGAACGACTCGGCTTCCTATTTCAAGGGGGGGCGCTCTTTGATTCCATGAGCATCTTTGAAAACGTGGCATTTCCCCTCAAGGAAAAGACCCGTCTGAGCGATTCGGTAATTCGATCCAGGGTCTTTGACGAGTTGGATAGGGTGGGGCTGGCCGGTTCCGAGTTTAAATATCCCTCCCAGATCAGCGGAGGTATGGTAAAACGGGCCGCACTGGCGAGGGCCCTGGTCAGGGATCCGGAGATCATGCTCTTTGATGAACCCACCACCGGACTGGATCCGGTGATCGGGCATGCCATTTTAAAGCTGATTGACGAGTGCCATCAAAAGCTCTCCTTTACCGGAATTGTGGTCACCCATGAGATCCCCAGGGTTTTTTCTATCGTAGACCGGGTGGCCATGCTCCATGAAGGGACGGTTACGGCCGAGGGCAGCCCTCAGGAGCTTTCCGCATCCAAAGATCCGGCAGTCCAGGCATTCGTGGGTCAAGAAGAGACCAGGGAGGGCGGTAAATGAAAAAGTTTGATCTTGAATTGGCGGTAGGGGTGTTTATGATCCTGGGTATCGTTTGCCTGGGGTATCTCTCTATCAAACTGGGAAAGATGGAGGTCCTGGGCGGTGAGGGCTATGAGATCCAGGCCGTTTTTTCCAACAGCGGTGGACTCAAGGCCGGATCATCGGTGGTCATTGCCGGGGTGGAGGTAGGCCGGGTCAAGGAAGTGGCCTTGGAGGATTATCGGGCCCGAGTGGTGCTGCATCTCCCATCCCACCTCAAGATTCAGGAGGATGCCATCGCCTCCGTCAAGACCAAGGGGTTGATCGGCGAGAAATATCTGGAAATCACCCCGGGCGGGGCGGATAAGATTATTCCCCCGGAGGGCCGCATTCGGGATACCCAGTCCCCGGTCGATCTGGAAGAGCTGATTTCCAGCTACGTTTTCGGCAAGCTGTAAAGTGTCTATCTAAAGCTATTTGGAATTCATCAATCGGTTCTCTCAGTCCGAAAGACCGTCACCAAAAAGGAGGGACGTCATAATGCGTAAAGGTTTTCGGGTGGTCCCCATCTTTCTGCTCATGGGTTTCCTGGCATCCACCGCATTGGCCGGGGAGCCCACTGAAGCCATCCAAAAGACAACCGACAAGATCATCGCCATTGTCACCGATCCCGCACTGAAAGGACCGGCCAAATCCGAGGAGAAGGCCAAATTGATCCGGCAGGCGGTGGACGAGCGGTTTGACTGGGAAGAGATGTCCCGAAGGACCCTGGCCCGTCACTGGCAAGACCGGACGGATGCACAGAAAAAGGAATTTATGGTGTTGTTCGCAGAATTGCTGGAGGCGACCTACTTGGATAAGGTGGAAGGGTATTCCGGTGAAAAGGTGATTTACGAAGGCGAACGATCGGACGGGGAATACGCGGTGGTGGCGGTCAAGATCGTGACCCAAAAGGAAACCGAAATCCCGGTAAAGTACAGGATGAAAAAGATAAAAAACGAGTGGCGGGTGTATGATATATCCATTACGGGCGTGAGTCTGATCAATAACTACCGAAAGCAATTCAACAGTATTATCACCCGGTCCTCCTTTGACAGTCTGATGGAAAAGCTGGAGGCCAAGGTAAAAAGGGAGGAATAAGGCGGACTTATGGGGGTTGAGCCAAAATATGTCGTCTTCCTGCTAATGGGGGTCCTGAGCGGATTTTTGTTTTCTGGGGGGGTATACGCCGCACCATCCCCTGTTTTGGATCTGGACCATCACTCTTTGATCCATGAGACAGACGCCCGTGAATCGTGGGGAGATGAGGTCCCCGGGACCGAACAGCCAAAGGGTGGTTCAACCGGATCCCCGGTCCTGTTGTGCCAGGTGGCCGGGCAGGTGGGCATGGAGGAGGATTCCGAGGCATGGGAGGGGGGCGGGGCGTCCATCCCCGATCCCCTGGAACCGGTAAACCGGGCCTTTTTTCAGTTCAATGACAAGCTTTATTTCTGGATTCTTAAACCGGTGGGCCAGGGTTACGCCAAGGTGGTCCCCCAGCCGGCCCGGGTGAGCATCCGGAATTTTTTTTCCAATCTGGTGATGCCGATTCGGGCCATCAGTTGCCTGTTGCAGGGGAAGATGGAAGGGGTGGGGATAGAAGTGCTGCGATTTGTGGTGAATACCACGGCCGGGTTCGCGGGTTTTCAGGATGTGGCCAGGCAGCACCTGGATTTGCCCCTGCAGGACGAGGACCTGGGACAGGTGTTTGCATTTTGGGGCATAGGGCCCGGGTTTTATATCGATTTGCCGTTTCTGGGTCCTTCCAGCCTGCGCGGTACCGTAGGGTGGGCCGGACAGCTGTATCTTAATCCCTTAGATTATATGGTAGAGGATGTATGGGCCAATATCGGCGTGAGGAGCTATGATCTGGTCAACCGGAGTTCGCTCAGGATCGGCGAATATGAATCTCTCAAGCGGGCCGCCCTGGACCCCTATGTGTCGCTCAGAGATGCCTATTACCAGTACCGGATCCATCAGATCGAAAAATAACCGTGTTGGGGGATAAGGGAGATTGACCTGAATGAGCGGTAGATGCGCCTGTTGTCTCGGTATCGGTTTGGTCGCCCTCCTGGCAGCCGGATTGACGTGCTGCAGGGCGGATGGGAACCCGCACGGAAGGACCGTGGGAGGCCCTTGCAGGTATAAATCCTATCCGGGGGAGGCCAAAATCGTCTCCTTGGAAAAGCGGATGCACCAGGGAAAAACAGATACTTCCGAGTCAGGGGGAGATACCTATCGGGTGAGGTTCACTTTTCACCCGGAGGAGACCATAACCGAGTCCTATGCCCAGGTGGAGGACGAGACCTTTCAAGTCCTGTTGACCAACGGATCTCATCCCAGCGAGGCGTTTTTGAAAAAGTATGATATTGAGGAGGGAAAGACCTTCCCTTGCCGACTGAAGGTGATTACCCGGGGGACCTGCACTCCAATATTATTTGATTTTCCCACCATAGATGTAAGTGACTATTCCGTGCAGTAGGCGGAAAGGGGTCATGCATCCCCGAACTGTCCCATCAGATGGCGCATTTTTTTCACGGTTTGTGTCATATCCTTCTGGGGAGTGGTGCAGGTGGGTGTTTCGATAATATCCATATGGGCCAGAACCCCTTTGATGGCGGGGACCGGAAAAGGGCGGTAGAGATCCCTCAGGTTTCTCAGATACTCCCCCAACTCCCAGATCTGCTGCAAGTGGTCGGGGTACACTTTTTCGGAGTCCGATAACTGGAGGGAGGAGCGGGTAATGGTGTGCCAGGCCCTGGGGGCCAGATTGGCGCCGGGTGATGCGGTACCGCTCATACTCGGGTGATCCAGAAAATGGGATTCGTCTCCGTCGTATATCCTGAACCGGCTCTCGGGTCTGCAGGCCTTCCGGTAGTGGTGGGCCCGCTCCAGGGTGCCCGAAAATAGGAGGCCTGCCATACCCTCTATGGTGGCCAACTCCTTGAGTATGGCGGTGCGGATATTCCGCCTCTTAAAGGGACGTGCAACGGCCTCCATGACTTGGGGATCGTTGTGAAGGATAAAGGGCTGTTTTGAAGCGGCACAAAGGACCCGGTAATGATCGGGCAATCCCCGGTTGCTGTGATAATAAAGCGGCGTGTCCACCCAGAAGACCGGTACTGAACTGCCTTGCGGGTGCAGGGACTGGCTTAGGAGCCTGAGGGTGGTGTGGGTCTCTTCCCGGGTGTCTTGTGTCACCCAGACCATGACGGGCATGGGTGAGGGGGCCAGGAAGGCGCGTGTCCTTTCCAGGAGCTCCCGTCGTTGTGCCGGATCCAGGGCCGTCCCTTCTCCTGTGTGTGGACTGGCCAGGAGGAGGGCCTGCACATGGGGTGCCACCCGCTTTAAAAGTCTTTCCAGGCCTGTCTCATCAATGGACCGATCAGCCTTTAAGGGCGTGATGAGATCAGCGACCAGACCTCTCGGTGCAATCGGTAATGCCATTTGTCCTGAATCCCTCTCTCCCCAAAAGGTCATGAAGGTGGACCATGCCTTTGGCCCGTCCGTTTTCATCCACGCTGATTAGATGGGTGATCTGATGGAGCTCCATGAGGGCCAGTGCCTCCCCTGTGGTCAAGTCTTCACTCATGGTTTTGGGCAGGGGCGTCATGATCTCTTCGACTTTCATCCCATAGATCCCTTCTCCCTTTAGAAAAGCCCTTCTCAGATCCCCGTCGCAGAGGATGCCCGCCACCTTTTCATCGGAATCGATGATCAGGGTGGCCCCCATGTTCTTGGCGTTGATTTCCTCCACGGCCGCCAAGATACCGGTGCCTATCAAGACCTTGGGAATGTGTGCACCGGTGAGCATGACTTCCTTGACCTTGATGGAAAGCCGCTGCCCCAGGTTTCCCCCGGGATGGAATTTTTTGAAATCCTTTTGGCTGAAACGTCTGCGGCTTAAGAGTGCCACTGCCAGGGCATCGCCCATGGCCAGGGCCGCAGTGGTGCTGGCGGTGGGGGCCAAACCCAGGGGGCAGGCCTCCCTCTCCACGCCCACATCGATTACCACATCGGCATGATGGGCCATGGGAGATTCGATTCGGCCCGTAAAGACGATAATTTTGGCCCCCATGTCTCTTAAGATGGGGAGGAGCGTGTTGATTTCCGTGGTTTGACCGGAATTGGAGATGGCCAGGATAACGTCCTCGGGAGTGACCATGCCAAGATCCCCATGAATGGCCTCGGCCGGATGCAGAAAAAGGGAAGAGGTCCCGGTAGAGTTGAAGGTGGCCGATATTTTGCGACCCACCAGACCTGATTTCCCCATGCCTGTAAATATGACCCGGCCCTTGGCCCTCATGATCATATCCACAGCCGCTACAAATTCGTGGTCGATCCGCTCTATTAGATCCAGTATCCCCTCGGCCTCGATCCTGAGGACCTCTCTTGCCTGTCTAATCACCATTTCTACCGGCTTTTGTTGACATGTTCGTTTGAAAAACCCTTCTACCCGTCTCACCGGCAGGACCTTGGAGGGTCCCGGGCCGGGTCTCGGGGTTTCAAAGGAGAAACTAGCTACAGTAACACTGGTTCGTTGAAGGAGAATCTATGTGACATCGGGATGGATGTCAAGCTTTCCCCGCAATATCTCAAAGGGCCTGTTAGAGACGGTTTTGACCACTGCTTTCCATTGATGGACCCTTGTGATATGGTGGGACGGGTCGGCGGGCGATCCGTCGGCGAAAACCACATGGCACGTCCTGCCCGGATGGAAAAGCTATGCTTAGCGTGGTCAACACCATCATACCCATATTCGCCATTGTGCTCTTGGGCTGCGTTCTTCGATCCCGGGGGTTTCTCCCCGTTAACCTGGTGGGCCCGCTCAACCAATTGGTCTACTATCTCGCCATTCCGGCCATGATTTTTCAGGGGGTGGCAAAGGCCCCTTTTGAGGCCCAATTCGATTTTACGCTCATCCTGGCCACGTTGACTCCGGTCTTAATGGTATTCCTGATCGCCGCAGGCGCAGGCCAGTTGTTATCGGTGCGGCGGCCTTTCATGGCCACTTTTATCCAGAGTTCCTTTCACGGAAACATCGGCTACATAGGGCTGGCCGTGTGCTATTATCTCCTTGGCGAGGGTGGATTTACGCGGGCCAGCATCGTGGCCGCCTTTCTGATGCTGCTTCAGAATGTGCTGGCGGTGTTTGTGCTGCAGCTGTATGCACCCAAAATGGAAAGCGGACGCAGTGTGGGGTTTTTTCTGAAGAAGGTGGTGGTCAACCCGGTGATTCTCTCCGCGCTCAGTGGAATCGTATTTTCCCTGCTCCACCTCCCTTTGTACGATCCGGTGGACCGGGCCCTGAGCATATTGAGCGGTATGGCCCTCCCCCTGGCCTTGCTGGTCATCGGGGCGTCTTTATCTTTCGGCCTCATCCGATCCAATTGGGGCATGGCCCTGGGCACCGGCGGTCTCAAGCTTTTGATCTTGCCGGGGGCCGGGTTGTTCATGTACCATGCCATGCAGATTCCGCCGGCTCAGTTTCTCCCCGGACTGGTCCTCCTGGCCACCCCCACCGCCACCGTCACCTATGTGATGGCCGGTGAAATGCACGGATCCAGGGATCTGGCCTCTGCAGCGGTCTCCATGAATACGCTTCTATCCGCCCTGACCTTTATCCTCTGGTTGAGCCGGTTTATATAGGACCGACCGGAACCCCGGTAAAAGCGGGATTAAACATTGATATCCGCTAAGCGGTTATTATATAGTGAATGACCAGCAGGGGGTAACCCCGGGAGAAGACGCGTGAGCCGCTTATCTGACTATCATATTCATACCCCCCTGTGTAAGCATGCAACCGGGGAGGCGGGAGAATACAAAGACGCAGCAACCGGGTTGGGGCTGTCTGAGATCTGCTTTACGGATCATATGCCCAGTTCGGGTGGATACGACCCTGAACACCGTATGCCCATGGAGGCATTCCCCGTTTATAGGGATATGATACAATCGCTTCAGGACGGCGGTCCCCCGCCCCGGGTCCTTTTCGGTATTGAGGCGGATTACTATGAGGGGTGTGAGGATTTCTTACGGGAGTGGCTCCCTCGTCAGGGATTCGATTTTGTGCTGGGATCGGTCCATTTTATAGATGGATGGGGATTTGATAATCCCGAAGAACGTCATGTCTGGGACTCCGTGGATGTAACCGTCACATGGCGGAAATACTTTGAAGCGGTGTGGAGACTCGCCGATTCGGGTCTTTTTGATGCAGTGGGTCATCTGGATTTGCCCAAAAAATTCGGGTACCGTCCCAAGGAAGGCGATCTAAGGGAAATGGTTCGGCCCGCACTGGACCGGATGGCGGATGCCGGCATGGGGATGGAGATCAATACGGCCGGCCTCCGGAAACCGGTGGGGGAGATCTACCCCTCGCCGGAATTGCTTTCCATGGCCCTGAAACGAGGGATCCCCATCTGTTTTGGTTCAGACGCCCACAGCCCTTCAGACGTGGGCTCCGGGTTTGATCTGGCCATAAGCCTGGCCAGGGAGACCGGCTATACGCACTATTTCAAGATAAGACAGCGAAAAAAAAGGCTCGTCCCCCTGCCGGGGCGTGGCGGGGCGTAATATTTCGTAGACAGGACACGGACGGGATGGATCAGGAAGAATACAATAAAAAATTTGTCAATCTGCGGATCCTTAAGAGTGTGCAGGAGTATATCAAGACAGAGGGGGAAGGGACGGATACCGTATATCCCATCAAAGTCCCTACGGATCTCTTTTACCAGTCCTTGAAACTGCACGGACCGGATAGCACGGATAAACTGATTCATCATATTTTCAGGATGGGTCTGGAGGCCTGGAGCGAGGAGTTTTTCAATAATGCGTTCGGCTCGCAGGAAAACCTGGAGCGCTTTATCCAATTGGTCAAAGAGCGGAATAAAGAGGAAGAGTAGTGGGTTGACGGATTGCGGTTTCATCCTGACATACGCGGGGTCCTGTTCGATTTTGACGGGACCCTGACCCTCCCCGGGGCACTCGATTTTCCGGGAATCAAGAAGGCGTTGGGATGCCCTTTGGACGAACCCATCCTGGAATTCATTCAACAACAACCCCCTCATAAGCAGGATCCCCTATGGCAGGTGTTGATCCGCCATGAATTGAAGGCCGCGGCCAAGTCTCGGCCCAACACAGGCGCGGAACCCTGTCTGCGGGCACTGAAGGAAGGCGGGATTGCTCTCGGTATTTTTACGCGCAACAGCCTTCAATCTGTCCAGAAAGCCCTCCTTACATTTGAACACATCGATCTGAATGACTTTGCTGCGGTTATCACCCGGGAAGATTCCCCTCCCAAACCGCATCCCGGAGGTGTTCTCGCGGCCGCACAGGCCATGGGTATTTTACCGGCCCTGTTGGTGGTGGTGGGGGACTTTCACTTTGATATCATTGCCGGAAACCGTGCCAGCGCCAGGACGATTCTCCTTACCAACGGGAAATTGCCGCAGATAGATGAGGACCATTCTTGCCCGGATTATGTCTGCACCTGCTTTGAGGAGATACTCCAGGTGCTTTGCCGCCCCCCTGTTTTCTCCAGGCGGTTGCCCGCGTAAAACCGAGACTGCGCCGGGGGTGCAAAAACGACGCATGTATGGATGGAAACTACCGGGCCTTGACCAGGAGGACCTGGCCGGGAAAGATGGTACTCCTGGGCGTCAACCGGTTCAGGCGAAGGAGATCGGAGAGTTCCATCTGGTGTTTTCTGGCGATCAGGTAAGGGGAGTCTCCTTTTGAGACGGTATAGGAACGGGTTTGCATCTTTTGGGTGCTCGCAGATACCTGGGGGATTTTCAACACCTGACCGATGCTCAAGCGGGTAGTGTTCAGGTGATTCAATGATTGGATGGCACTGGTGGTGGTACCGTACCGGCGGGCGATTTTCCAGAGCGAATCCCCTTTCTGGACCTCATAGGCGCTGGGAGGTTTGCCCACTCCTGCCGTGGAGGTGGGGCCGGGCGTGGATGCACCCGGGATGCTCAAGATCTGACCAATCCTCAGGCGGGTGGTGTGTAGGTGATTCCGGGCCTGGATTTCCCGGGTGGTGGTACCGTACCGCTGGGCGATTTTCCAGAGTGAATCTCCCCTCTTGACCCTGTACCTCGCGGGCGGGGATTGGGTAGCGGAAGGTGTTTTTTGTTGCGGAGCAGATCTGGCCACATATGCTTTGGCCGTGGGTATCTTCAGCTGCCATCCGGCCTTGATATATCGCTTGCTTCTCAGATGGTTGGCGGCCATGATGGATCGAACGGTGGTCCTATACTTACCGGCTATGGTGGAGAGGGTATCCCCCTTTCTGACCCTGTAGGTCACATAGGAGGGGAGGCTGGGGCGTTCTCGGGGGATGGTGTCCAATTTGGCCAGAAGGTCTTTTCCCAGGCCTTTGGGGACATTGAAGGCATAGGGCCTGTCAGGGGTGGAATTATACCTCAAGGCCGGATTCAGTTCCTTGAGGGTGTTGTAGGGAACCCCAAGATATTTGGCCATGGTCTTGAGGTGCAATGGTTTATGGGTGGTGACCACGTCGGTCTCAAGCGGTTCGTCTACGGGTGGAAGCGTAAAGCCATAGGCCTGAGGATCGTTGATGATATGGAGTACGGCCAGAAACTTGGGCACGTAAAAGGCGGTCTCCCGCGGCAGTCTGGAGTACAGATCCCAGAAGTGATCCAGGTAATCGATGCGTTGATCTTTTATGCACCGTAAGACCCGTCCTTCCCCGCAGTTGTACGCGGCGAGCACCGTGAGCCAGTCCCCGAAAATCTGGTGCAGTTCTTTCAGGTAGGCAATGGCCGCCTTTGTGGATTTCTCCGGATCCATGCGTTCATCCACCCATCGGTCCCTTTCCAAACCATATTTATAACCGGTGGAGGCGATAAACTGCCACATGCCGAGGGCCCGTGCCCTGGAAAGGGCCCTGACCTTATATCCGCTCTCGATGAGGGGAAGCCAGGAGAGCGACTCGGGGATGCCGGCCTTCTTGAGTTCCCGCACAATGGCGGGCCGGTATTTTCCTGAGCGTTGATAGGCCCTTAAGAAGAATTTTCTCTCTTTTCCCTGCAAGAGCTTAATGGCATGTTCCACGTCCTTGTTCATGGTCAGGGGGATGGCATGGTGATTCCCGTTGACCACCGTAAACCTGGAGGAGTAGACCCGCATGACCTTCTTGGCGATGGTGATCCTAAGATCGTCTCTCTGCTGCAGAATATCGGGAGATGGTTCGGGACTCACCTGCAGGATGAGGGAGTAGGCCTGGTCAAGGGCATCCATGGCGTTTTCCAGGTCTCCCTGATTCCAGAAATCATTGGACGCGTTGCAGAACTCCATGGCCGAGTCCAGCAGTTCCTGATCGGTTTTTCCAGGGAGTTGGGTCTCGGAGGCGGATGACTCCCTTTCAGGGCCCTGATCATTGGGTGGGGAGACCCTTACCTCTTGGATCGTTTCGACCAGTTCGGTTTCTCGATTGGGTTTGATAAGAAGGTGCTCTTCGGGTCGGGCCTCCTCCAGTAAAACCCGGGGCGGATGTCGGTCCGGCCCGGGATCCTGTTGGGTGTCTTCGGCCACGGTTGTTTTTTCCGGGGGCACAGGGTCGGATTGGCCCTGATGGGTGCTGGTGACGCAACCTCCCAGGAAGAAGTACAAAATGCATATACCGAAGAGAATAGGGGTGGTAAGGGCGGATTTCCACTGAATGTCTGTTTTCATAGGTGTTGATTCGGCCTTCCGGTTTATCATCCCCCGCGTGCCGTCAAGGCACGGACGGTCAGCGCGTGGTCCGATGTTTTGGAACTTGAGTGGATTGGATGGTATCTATCCCGAGATTTTGGGAGGAGTATAGAGAATCGGATCTAAATGGTCAAGGCCCTTTTCAGGATTTGTTCTCCTCCCCCCAAGCGGAGGCCTTGACCCGCATCACCATATCCACAAGCTGTTGTTCCGTATTGAGGGCCGGGTTTTCCAGGACCTTTTCGGTCAAGTACCGGAGCATTCGGCCCACTTGGGGGCCCTGGGGAATACCGGCGGCGCGCATGACGGTGCGCCCGTTTATGCATAGATCCTTGACCTCCGTAGGGGAGGCGGCCCCAAGTTCAGCCTTGACGCGTCTTTCCAGTGCGTTGAGCTGGTGTAGGGCCGATGCTTCATGCACATGGGTGGCCAGATCGGCCCTGCGCAGGGCCAGAAGCGCTGGGATATCTTCCCTTCCCACCCGTTGAATCAGGCGCCTTACTGCGGCATCACTCCAGGAGGGGGCATACCCGATGAGGTGATGCCTTATGAGGTGGGTGACCTTTCTGATAAGATCCTTATTCCATTTTAATCGGTTTAGGATAGTTTCAGCCATTTTAGCACTTTCCGCTTCATGGCCGTGAAACCGCCAGATACCGTCCACTTTTGTCCGTACGCGGGGCTTGGCAATGTCGTGAAGCAGCGCAGCCGTCCGCAAAACCAAAGTGGGCGCCACGCGGTCCAGGGTCTGCAGCGTATGCTTAAACACCGTATACCGATGATAGGGATTCTGGCGCATGAGATGCCCTTCCAGAAGTTCCGGAATCAGGTGAGCCAAAAGGCCGGTCCTGTGCAGGGTGGTAAAGGCTTGAGAGGGTCTTTGACTCACAAGCATCTTCAGGATTTCGTCGCGAATCCGCTCGGTAGCGGTGGATGTGATCCAAGGGGCCATGACGGAAATGGCGGCCAGGGTCTCTGACTCAATGGCATATTCGAGTTCCGCCTGAAGCCGTACGGCCCGAAGGAGCCGGACGGGGTCTTCCTGGAACCGGGCCATGGGGTCATGAACGGCCCGAATGAGCCTGAGTCGGATGTCCCGGCATCCTCCATGGGGATCGATGAGGGCCTCTCCCTTCATGTCCACTGCCATGGCATTGAGGGTGAAATCACGGTGAGACAGGTCGGCCGGCAGACCCCTTTCAGGGCCCCTGAAAGGGGTCACTTCAACGGACCCTTCCGAACCCACCACGGTCACGGTGTGGTGTTTGAGAACTATGCAGCGCTTGTCCCTGAACAGGTGCCGGATGGTGCGGGTATCCGCGGAAGTGGCCACATCCCAGTCTGTCACCGGCCTTCCCAGCAGGGTGTCCCGGACGGCGCCCCCCACAATGTAGGCCTGATGTGACGCATGCCTGAGCCGGCCCAACACCGTCCCCACCATGGGCGGAATAGGAAGAGACATCCTTTCACCCGTTTTTTGGGGACAGTTCATGCAGTCGATTGCTGAAGCGTGAGAGCCGTTTTATGCCTTCTGAGGCGGCATCCCGGGATGGGTCGGTCGCTTTGAGTATATCCGTACGGATGAGCCGAACCGCATTTTGGAATTGCAGTGGGTGGACCGCCTCAATGTGATGGATGACGCCCAGTTTGTGAAACCGATGCCCCAGGTAATTCATGTTTTTCACCGGATCCGAGCGCTTTTTCTCCCTTTTCGCTTCCTGAAGCATGGATCTGGCGGCGATCCAGTAGGATTCCACAAACGGCTGGATCAACTCGGCCCACAGGGGCAACGCATCATATCCCGGCTTGGTGAGTCGGTATCCATGCTGGTCCTTTACCCCCTCTTCTACAATGAAGCCGGTCTCCATAAAATAGGCGAGGGCCTCCTCCATCTTTTGGGTGTCGGTCTCGGGTTCGTCATAAATGAACTCATATCGAAACACGTCTTTGAGAAAATCAAAGTCAGCGCGGATTTGCCCCGGAGGCTTGATCTCTTCTGTTCCGGCCAATAGGGAAAGGGCTACAAATGCATGGGAAATGAAGTAATGGATAATGCTGTTCTTGTAATAGGCCAGCTCGGGAATTTTCTCCTCCTCCAAATAATAAAAGGTTTCGGATTTGTCCACATTCTCCAGGGTATTGATCACGCCGCTCTCCAGCAATACGGCCAAGGTTTCCATCATCGCCGTTTCGGTCCGGTTCAATGTGGATGCCATGGGCACCCGGTATTTTTCAAGAAATGCCAGGATGATCTGGATGCTGCCCATAAGTTCGTCCCACTGAAATCCTCGACGGTGCCGGGTGAGGATGGCGCCGGCCATGAAGGCGAAAGGCGTGACCGGGGTGACCCGGTTGATGGATCGGATGAGATCAAATGCCAGCCCTTTGTAGCCGGATGTCATGTCCTCCTGGTGCTGCTGCAAAAAGGTGTTGATGGACAATGGGCTGCCAAAGCGGATATAGATCTTGCCGTATTTCTTTTTCAAGAAACGCCTGGCCCGTACCACCTGAGAAAGGCTTTCCCCTTGTTTGCGGTTTCCGCTCAGTTCCTTAAGATAGGCCTTTTCTTCAATAATGCGGTCATAAACGATGGAGGCGGGCACAAAGATGAGGTCTTCACAGTATCCTTGTTGGTAGGCTTCGATCAGGATGGAAAGGAATCCGATTTTGGGAAGAATCAGCTTTCCACTTCGGCTTCGGCCCCCTTCGATGAAGAATTCCAGGGGATGTCCTTCCTGGAGTAAGGCCTTGATATACCGCTTGAAGATTACGGAGTAGAGCCGCGCTCCCTTAAAGCTTCTGCGGATGAAAAAGGCCCCTGATTTTCTAAAAAACGTCCCCATGGGCCAGAAGTTGAGGTTCCTGCCCGCAGCCACCCTGGGGACGTGCATGTGATGCTGGTAGAGGATGTAGTTCAGGACCAGGTAGTCGATATGACTCTTGTGGGAGGGGATGTATATAAGAGGCCCTTTCCTGGCCCAGACCCTGACCGTGGCCAGTTCTTCATCCTTGAGATCGATGCCCTCGAACATCTTTTTCCAGACCCAGGTCAATACCTTGTTGGCAAATTCAATGTAAGCGATGTTGTAGTCTGCGGCAATCTCATCAAATTATCGGGACGCCTCTTTCTTGAGGGATTTGA
>JAIPDZ010000058.1 GCA_021737425.1 Deltaproteobacteria bacterium | reverse complement strand
ACAGAAAGGAGGCCATGTTTGAAAAGAGATCAAACTACAATCGGCTTCCGGGAAAACATCCCAGAAAAAACGCTATTCAATTGTCAAAGAACAAGGGCCTCACAGGCCCAAAAACTACCGCGAAGCGGTTTAGTTCAACCGGCTGTAAATACACCGGTTCAAACTAAACACCTCCTTTATGTCAATATATTGATTTTTCTTGTTGCCAATATCAATATATTGTGGCATACTATTTTTATGAAGTCATCATAACTTGAGAGTTCAAAGTTCTCTCGTCATGCCGGACTTGATCCGGCATCCAGGATACGTAACCTATTGAAACAAAACTGGACTCCGATCCGGGAGCCGGAATCCAGGAGAAGAGGACACGGGTAGTGGATAGGCAGCCTGCCGTATACATATTAGCCAGCAAGAGAAATGGCACCCTCTATGTAGGTGTAACCTCAGACCTCCGAAAGAGGGTCTGGGAACATAAGAACGACCTGGTCGAGGGCTTTACGAAAAGGTACCATGTCCACCTCCTGGTCTGGTACGAGCTTCATGAGACCATGGAATCTGCAATTCTTAGGGAGAAGCGAATAAAGGAATGGAAGCGAGTGTGGAAACTGCGAATGATTGAAAGTGATAACCCTACTTGGAAAAACTTATATGATAGTATGGTCTGACTGGATTCCGGCCTCCGCCGGAATGACGAAAAAAAAAGAAAGATGCGTCTGAAGAATGGAAAGTACGCAAATTCCGGATGAACCTTTTTTATTTCGCTCGCTAACCCCGCTGCAAGCAGCGGGGAATGCGCTCGCTGAGCATTTTCAATCGTCAATCCACCATCCATTGAGGTATGCGATGTTTGAGTACATCAAAAAGCGGGACGGTAGAATCGTAAAATTCGATTCATCCAAGATCACCGGTGCTATTGCCAAGGCGGGGAAGGCAACCGGTGAGTTTGGGGAACGGGACGCCAGGCGCATGACCCTGAAGGTCTTGACCCTGGCCCATGAATTGAGATTGGGAAGCACGCCGGAAGTGGAGGAAGTTCAGGATGTGGTGGAACGGGTATTGCTGGACTCCCCCTTTTACAGCACGGCCAAGGCCTATATCCTGTACCGGGAACAGCACGCCCAGATCCGCAATATCGCCACCCGTGCCGAGTGCGATCTGGTGGAACAATACGTCAATAACCTGGATTGGAAGATTAAGGAAAACAGCAACATGTGTTATTCTCTTCAAGGATTGAATAACTTTATTTCGTCAGAGGTTACGTCTGAATACTGGCTGCATCGCATCTACCCCCCCGAGATCCGAAATGCCCATAAACAAGGCGATTTTCATATTCATGACCTCAGTCTGCTGTCCGTCTATTGTGTGGGGTGGGACCTGCAGGACCTGCTCAAACAGGGATTCAAGGGGGTGGAGGGGAAGGTGGAAAGCCGGCCCCCCCGGCATCTCCGGGCCGCCCTGGGCCAGATTGTCAACTTCTTTTATACGCTGCAGGGAGAGGCCGCAGGGGCCCAGGCCATTTCCAGCTTTGATACCCTCCTGGCCCCGCTGGTCCGCCATGACGGCCTGGGGTATTCAGAGGTCAAGCAGGCCCTGCAGGAATTTGTGTTCAACATCAACATCCCCACCCGGGTCGGTTTTCAGACCCCGTTTACCAACATCACCATGGATCTCAACCCCCCTGCTACCCTGAAGGATCTCCCTGTTATCATTGGGGGTGAGGCCCAGGAGGCCCGGTACGGGGAGTTCCAGTCTGAAATGGACACGATCAACCGGGCCTTTGCCGAAGTCATGATGGAGGGCGATGCCCGGGGCCGGGTCTTTACCTTTCCCATTCCCACCTACAATATTACGCCGGATTTTGACTGGGACAACCCTAACCTGGACATGGTGTGGAAGATGACGGGCAAATACGGAATTCCCTATTTTTCCAATTTCGTCAATTCAGACATGAAACCGGAGGACGCCCGGTCCATGTGCTGCCGGCTGAGATTGGACAACCGGGAGCTTTTAAATCGCGGAGGAGGTCTGTTCGGGGCCAACCCCCTCACCGGTTCCATCGGGGTGGTGACCATTAACCTGCCGCGAATCGGTTATGTAAGCCAGAACAAGGCTGAATTCTTTGATCGGCTTCAGCACCTGGTGGTGTTGGCCAAGGAAAGCCTGTCCATCAAGCGCAAGGTCCTGGAAAAATTCACCGATCAGAAGCTGTACCCCTATTCCAAGTTCTATTTGCGGGACATCAAGAGGGATACCGGGCTTTATTGGAAAAACCATTTTTCCACCATCGGCGTCATCGGCATGAACGAGGCTTGTCTCAACTTTATGGGCCAGGACATCGGAAGCGCATCCGGACGTGCCTTTTCCGTGGAGACCTTGGACTTCATTCGGGATCTGCTCAGCAAATTCCAGGAGGAAACCGGAGATGTTTACAACCTGGAGGCCACGCCCGCTGAAGGCACCAGCTATCGGTTGGCCATGCTGGATAAAAGGGCCTACCCGGACATGGTATGTGCCAATGAAACGTCCTCTCCAGGTGCAGGCGATCCGTTTTATACCAATTCCACACAGCTTCCGGTAAATTATACGGATGATATTTTTGAAACCCTGGAACTTCAGGATGAATTGCAGACCCGGTACACCGGGGGGACAGTCCTGCATATCTACCTCGGCGAGGAAGTTCGGGATACGGGGGCCATGAAGGGGTTGGTGCGGAATATTGCCTCTCGCTTCAAGCTCCCCTATTTTACCCTGACCCCCACCTTCAGTGTGTGCCCCGTCCACGGATACCTGCGAGGACGTCAGCACACATGTCCCCACTGCGATCAGGAAACAGAAGTCTATTCCCGGGTGGTGGGGTATCTGAGGCCCGTCAAGCAGTGGAACCCGGGAAAGCAGGCGGAATTCGGGCTTCGAAAATCCTTTAAGCTGGCGTCATGAATCAGGGAGTCCGGCCATGATCCTGGGCGGCCTGCAAAAAACGTCTTTGATTGACTATCCCGGCCGGGTAGCCTGTGTGGTTTTCACCCAGGGCTGTAATTTTTGCTGCCCCTACTGTCATAATCCGTCGCTGGTGGTTTCATCCGACCGGGCCAAAAAGGGGGCTGTGCAGGAGGACGAGATCTTGGAATTCCTTGAGCGGCGAAAGGGGCTGTTGGACGGTGTGGTCATATCGGGCGGAGAACCCACCCTCCACCCGGATCTCATTGATTTTTGCCGCAGAATCAAGAAATTGGGGTATCTTGTTAAACTGGATACCAACGGGAGCCGGCCGGAAATGCTGAGGGCCCTGATCCGGGAAGATGGGGTGGATTATGTGGCCATGGACATCAAGATTCTCCCTCAGAGATACGGCCGCTATATCCAAAAAGGCTTTGACCCCCAGTCCCTTCTCGCCAGCATCGGACATATCATGGAAGCTGGAAAACCCTATGAATTCAGGACCACCTGCCTGAGCCCATTGGTGGACGCAGATGTGGTGGAAGGCATCGGGCGTATCATCCAAGATGCCCGGCTATATGTATTGCAGCCCTTTGTCCCGGGGGAAATCCTTTGTCCGGATTTTGTTGGTCAGGGGAATAAACAGGTTTACCGAAAGAGTGACTTGGATCGATTTGCTGCGGTTGCAGGAAAATGGGTCAGGAAATGCGACGTGCGGATCTGATTCCGGCTCAGGACCTGAGGAGCGACAGTATGCGCGGTATATCGCAGTGGGCCTCGAAATGGTCGGCCAGTCGGTCGTATTGGCGGAAGCGGCCCCTTCTGCCCGGCCCGGGTTTTTTTTCCTGTAACCCCTTTGCACGGCGGATGCGGTTTAAAAATTCACCCCGGAAGCCGGGCTCATCCAAAATGCCGTGGAGATAGGTACCTGCTGCGAGACCTTTGCGAACGGTCCATCCGTCCAACCAGTTACGTCGCCGGCCGGGCTCGTGGATCTCCAAGAAGGCGTCGCCCTGGCTGCTGATCCGGCGGGTACGGCCCATGTGGATTTCGTAGCCCGCCACACGCTGGTTGTTGATCAGGCAGCGCCCCATTACCCGACGGACCAACTTGTCCCGCTCCAGGGTGGTCCGAACCGGGAGAATGCCCAAGCCTTCAACTTCCGGGCGTTGTGATTCCACCCCGAGGGGATCTTTTACGGCTTCTCCCATCAATTGATAGCCCCCACAGATACCCAGGACCTGTTTGCCCCCATCCAGGAAGGCCCGCACCGCCGATCTCCAGCCGCTGGAACAAAGCCAGGCCGCATCCTCCATTACATTTTTGGTCCCGGGAAGAATCAGGGCGTCATAGTCGGGGGAAAGGGCTTGGGGCCGGGAGAGATAGTTGATCACCAC
This sequence comes from Deltaproteobacteria bacterium, assembly GCA_021737425.1. GTDB lineage: Bacteria > Desulfobacterota > DSM-4660 > Desulfatiglandales > Desulfatiglandaceae > JAIPDZ01. Next base: position 16,398 of record JAIPDZ010000058.1, on the reverse strand, counting down.
TCCGGGTTCAACTTCCAGGGCCTCCAGGTCCGTAAAATTGGAGATGGCCGGAAATCGCAGTACCGCGATATTCACGGTTTGGGGTCCTATTTTGGCTACGGCCCGGTGGTCTTCCTGGACAGCCACGGAGTCCTCCTTATCAATGGTGATATCCTGAAAAAAGGGGAGCAAACCGAGGACGGGGCGTCGGGTCCGTTTTTCAATGTATTCCATGCCCGAGGTGAAGAGATTCCGGTCCCCGCGAAACTTGTTGATCACGAATCCGACCGTAAGTTCCCGTTCCCGGCGGGTCATCAGGGAATAGCTGCCGATGAGCTGGGCAAAGACACCCCCCCGATCAATGTCGCCCACCAGGATGCACGGGGCCTTGACCGCCTTGGCCATGGGAAAGTTGACCAGATCGTTTTGCTTTAAGTTCATCTCACAGCAACTGCCGGCCCCCTCCATGACGATCACATCATATTTGAGGGCCAGCCGGTCATAGGCTTGCATCACTGCCTTTCGAAGCCTGGGCTTGAGCTGATGATAATCCACGGCATTAAGTTGCGCGTAGACTTTGCCCAGCATTACCACCTGGGCCGCCGAATCAATCGAGGGTTTGAGCAGGATAGGGTTCATATCCACCGAAGGGAGGAGTCCGGCCGCCTCGGCCTGGACCACCTGGGCCCGACCGATCTCTCCGCCCTCCACGGTTACGTAGGAGTTGTTGGACATGTTTTGGGCCTTGAACGGCGCCACCCGGTACCCGCGGCGCTTGAGGATACGGCAGAAGGCGGTGGCTGCTATGGACTTCCCCACGTCGCTGCCCGTGCCCAGAAACATGATGGCCCTGCACCCGGGTCGGGTTGCTTCCTGCTGGTGTTTCCTCAAAGTCGCAATCCCTTTTTGTGTATACCTCTTCTCCCGATCGGTAAGAGTAGGATTGCAGATGGTAAGGTGTCAATGAGAATCGCTATGTCGTTCAAGGGGGTGAGAGGAAAGAGGATAATGGCTTACAACCCGCCCATTCTCCGGTAACAAGGGGTAAAAAAATTATTCCACAATGATTTTTTGGGCCATTCCCCGGCCAATGGCCAGTCTGGCATCATTGACCCTGAGGACCACCGGACCTCCCAGACCGCGGCTTATGACGGTCATTGCCGTCCCCGGCATAAGCCCCATGCTGTGCAGCTTCGCCCTGATGCCTTGTCCGCCATTTATGTGGTTAAGCGTTACCTCTTTTCCTTGATCCACGTTTGCCAGTACCATAATGGTTTACTCTGCTCCTCTTTCAAGGTCCTTCATTTTGTCACCCAGTCCCTTGACAAATGCCTTCATGTGCTGAAGGCACTTGTCCTTATCCTGCCCGTTCGCCCTGAACGTCTCAAAGCGTTCCAGCCAGTTATCCCCGGTCCTGGGGCATGACTGGATAAATTCCATAAACGCCACAAAGCGATCCATGGTGGTGGGGCCTACGGCATGTTCCATCCGACAGGCCTCTTCATCCGCCTTTTGAAAATCGATGCCCAGGATGTCCGTTAAAAAGCTTCTCAGGATCCGGTGTTTTTTGTCGATCTCTTTGCCCACTTGGGCGCCCTTCGGGGTCAGTTCCAGATATTCATACCGTTCATAGTCGATAAGCCCCCGCTCATTCAGGGTCTTGAGCATGTTGGTGACTGTGGGCATCTTGACCCCCAGCCGCTTGGCGATATCTTTCACCCGGACCGCCGGCTTTTCATTACTGAGCGTGAAGATGGTCTCTAAGTAATTCTCCATGGTGGCCGTCAAGGGCCTTTGTTGGGAAGATCTGTTCATTTCATTAGGGTCCTAAAAGGATGTTTTGGTACTCTAATTAATACTCAAAAGCCGGTGTGTCAAGGCTTTTTTTTCTCTCCTCACTTTTTTAAGGATCGACTCAAATGGTATTCGGGAAAGACAGCAAGCGAAAACAAAAGCCTAAGTCACATGTTTCCTTTGAATGGCATCCAGTGGGCAGGCCTCCATACAGTCCCAGCACCCCATGCACAAATCCTGAAAGAGCATCGGAGGTTCAAAAAAACCGTCTATCTGTTTGATGACCTTATGGGTACATGCTGATACAGCCGCACAAATACCCTGATCAGGGTCGCATTTTTGGGGAGTACAGATTGCATAATCCACCATCGCAAAAGTCTTTTTGGGTTGTACATTCATTTATGATCCATTGTTGACACTCTACTGGGTAGGGGTACACTTGATCACAACCAAGGCTATGGTGTCAATCAACGGGTGTCAGAAACTCAGAATTCATACGCTATCTCAAAAAAGACGGAGCGACCGGCCCCCGGGAAAGCCGCAGTACGGGTTTGTCCGGTAGCTTCATTGGTAAATGAGCTCAAATAGGTATCGTATGATTTGTTAAAGAGATTGTTGGCCTGAAGAGACAGCAGCCAGTGTTCAAAGAGACGCTGTTCCAGTCTCAGATCCATGGTAATGTAGGAATCGAGGGTATCGGCCGGCTCCGTGAGGGTATCATCTGAACCATAGAAGTAACGATCCCCCACATACCGGAGCGTGGCCGTGGCAATCAATCCGAAAGGCGCCCAGTAAGTGAGATCGCCCCTGAACAGGTTTTCGGGGGTATAGGTAGCCCTGCGGGTGACATACGGGTTTTCCTCTTCAGCGTCCGTGTAGGTGTAGTTCAAGGCAAGGGTCAGGTCGTAAAAGGGCCCGATTTTGGCCCCCACTTCACATCCCTGGGCCTTGGCCTTGTTTAAGTTCTGGGGTTTCCAGACCCAGTTGCTGTCCGGTGCCCACAGAATCTTGTCCTTGAGGTCCCAATAGAAGTAGGTCAGCGACAGAAATACCTTATTGTCAAAAAGCTCCTGTTCAATGCCTGCATCGAGATGCCACCCCTTTTCCGGCTGGAGGTTGGGGTTTCCACTGGTGTAAGGACCCTCGGGCCAATAAAGATCATTGGGCGTGGGCGCCAGGAAGTGCTTTCCGTAGTTAAACTTGAGGGCCGTGGTCTGTAAGGGATTGATGATCAGGCCGAAACGGGGAAGGTCCTCTGTTCCGAACTCGGAATGATCTTCATGGCGTATCCCTGCCAGTCCCTTGATATATCTGCAGGGACGGTACTGGCCTTCCATATAGACGCCTGTGGTGTGCAGGTTGGCCTCGGTGTTTGTGGTGGAGCCCGGAACATCGGCGCCAAAGGGGTCGAGTTCGGTGTTTTTGTTCTCCCAGTCATAGTGCCTGTATTCTGCTCCGATCAAGAGGTTCGCGCCTGAAAAAGGCCTTAGGTCCACGTCGCCCTCCAGACCCAGGACCTTGTTGGTCACCCAGGTTCGGGTTCCCGACGCCATCCCCCAGGAGACATGTCGGTCATAGTCATAGGACTCCATGTGCGTATAATCCCCCCTGAACTTGAGACCCAGCCAGTTCACGGGCTCGCTTTTGACATTGAGCACCGCATGGGCATCATTTTCCCTTTCTCTGTTTAAGAGACTGGCGGACTCGCTGTTATAGAACTCGGTTCCGTTCAAGGAATAACTCTGAGTTCCAAAAGGGGGTTGAACACCCGGCCGGCCGAAATCCCTGTAAATGTAGTCCCCGTAAAGGCTGACATCCAGAAGATCCCCTTTGTCCAATACCAGGTTGAGGGAGGCGTCGTTGTGGCTCAAATCGCTGTTGGAACGAAACCCTCGGGTCTTGTAGCGATTGGCGGTGAGGTAGTACCCGAAATCACCCACTGCGAACATCCCCTGTTCTCCTGCAAGCCGGTAGCTGCTCTGTGAGCCGTACCCCGCTACCGCCTTCAAGTCCGTCTTCTCCCGTTCAGGTCGTTTGGTGATGATATTGATGGTTCCGGCCATGGCCCCTGAACCGTATAGGACCGATCCCGATCCCTTGACCACCTCTATCCGTTCAATACTGTTCAGCGGGATTTTGGCCACGTCCGCACTCCCCAGGGATGGGGAGTTGACCGTTACTCCGTTGACCCGGATTTGAGTGGCATTGCCGGCCATCCCCCGGATGTGGATTTCGCCTACAGACCCGCCATAATCTCCGTAGGTGCGCCAGTCGATACCCGGCTCATTGGCCAACAGTTCTCCCAAGGTTTTGGCCGGGGATTCCTCGATGTCAAAACGGTCCAGGACGATGGTGGCATTGGGTACATCCTTGCGTTTCTCTTCCGTCTTGGTGGCACTCACCACAATCTCATCGAGGACCTCAACATTTGGATTTGTCTCTGCTGCTTCCTGGGCCCAGGTAGCGGACGGCATTACAAGAAACAGGGCGATTCCGGTCAGCGTTCTTGGATTTATCATCGTATGCAGGCCTCCTTTTCCTGATATGGATTTTTACTAATATCCATCGATCCGGAGACCAAAAAAAATCCCCGGACCGAAATGAATCGATCCGGGGATGTCCCTTTTTTATCCGCAAGATCCTGAGGCCACCCTCTGTCCGCGAAGGTCAGACCCTATCCAGGCAGGTCTTCTGACTCCCCCGCCCTTGCGGCGGCCTTCCCACCCGGCACTCAGTCTATCGCTGAGTGCCGGGCAGTGGCGCACGTGGCCGAAAGGGTTCCCTTTTCCTTGATGTAGAGTAAGAAAAGGGCGGGGTCACAGCGGCGGGCCCGTCCCGTTTTTTACGGCGTTCCCTATTAAGCTCCCGTTGAGCACCTGAATATTACTCCTTTATATACAAGCCTCTTCAGGACAAGTCAAGAAAAAGCTGCCCTGCACAGCAATTTTCATTATGAAATGATTCGGGTTCAAAATGCCGGGTCGGCGGCATCTTGCCGCGTCTTTTCGCGGTCGGTCGCAGACCCCGGTTTTAGCGGGCAAACCGTTCCGGTTGTAATTTGAAAGGGATAGTTGCTGGTTTTTTCCTTTTGGCTTGACGTACCGGGATAAAGTGTTTACTGTTTTTGAAAGTAAACACTTTTGATGGAACAGGGGATGCTTGCAATGGGAACCATCACCGCAAAACAGCTGAAACAGAGAACCGGTGAAGTCATTAAGCGCGTCAGGGCAGGCGAGCGGATGACCCTTACGTACCGGGGAAAAACGGTGGCTGTGATTACACCAGCTGCCCATGACAAGGAGGTCGGTCCCGATACTACCTGGGAAGTTGAACAGGCGTGGAGGGATATTGATCTGGCGTTGAAGGCCACAGAACCTCCGTTTGAAGGATGGCGGGAGGCCACACAATGGATCCGCAAGAGGGTCTGATTTTGATTGATACCAATGTTTTTGTGATCGACCTTCGCTACAAGCGGGATGTTCACTATCCTCCCAATCGGGATTTTCTGCGAACAATCGGGGAAAGAGGCACCGGCTTTACAACGCTGATCAACCTTCTGGAACTGTGCGGAATCCTTTCCTTCAATCTCAATGAAAAACAGTTGCACGATCTGTGGCAGTATTTTGAGAAGCGATACAACGTCACGGTGCTTCCTGCGCCCGATAACACCTCCGGCTTTCCCACTTTCCCCATTCAAGATCTATTTGAGCACCTTCAAAAGAGGGTCCCTCTCTGCGATGCCCTCATGCTGACCGTTGCAGCAAAATATCTCTCTTTCGTCTCCACCCTGATTACATGGGATCGCGATCACTTTATAAGGAAGTTTCCGGGTGATGTTATGACCCCTGATGAATTTCTGAGCCCCTGAAGTGACGATACTGAGTTTGTGTGCAATTAGATAAGCGTCTGATGTATGTAAGGCGATGGCTTTTGCATTTGAGGAAGGAGAAAATGTAGCCAAATGTGTCTTACTTGAATGACATAAATTGGCCCGGTCAAAATGGCCGATCCTCCGCTATAAGCAGTGTTGCAAAAAGGCGTTCTGGTCAAACTGTTTCCAGATGGAAAACTTTTCATTCATATTTAAACTGAATATCATTCATTTTTAACAATTTTTGTTGACATTTCCGTAGAATTTCAATAAACTGAAAAATAACTTTGCCCAGATTAGGACAAGTGGACCAAAAAGCCGTTCCTGAAGGTGCGCCTTCGGGGCCACGGCCCACAGTCCCTGTGTAAAGCCGCAGCTGCCTCGGATTTTTGAGATCATACAGATTTCGCTCTTACGAGGATAGCTATATTAGCAATCCGCCTGTCAACCCATATGCAAGGGCACCCAAATCCGGGGAACACACATATCTACCCGTTACGCAACGAGTATGACGAGTTCCCCGGCACACACGAAAAGCGTCGTAAAGAGGAGGTGTTTCATTACTTACATTAGCCCTTGTCATTCGCTGAAAACCTTTCCAACCCGGTACATCCAGCCCATACGACAACCCCATCAAAGACCTGCTTACTGCCTCACGACAGCGTCATCGAGTCGGTGCTAAGGGACAACAATGTTTGTGCCAACAGATCCAATCTGCCGTGAGACCAAATTTACACTTATCGCAGGAATTGACGTGGGGGAAGGTCGAGAAGGGTCTCCATATAATATTCTGGAATCACTCGCCATTCGAGTAAGGAGGATCGGTGCTGATGGGGTCATTGGACGGATCGGGTTTTAGGCATTAAGCTGAATGAGCCTGACTTTGATTTTTCAGACTTAAAAGGTGATTAGCTATAAACCTGTGAAAAGGGAACGAGGACATTAAGCCATCTATTCTGTTGAATCATATTGAGTTGGTGTGACAAGTAAGGAGATCTATTACAGTGAAATCAGTGTCAAAAACGGGCAGATTATTATCTGTTGCTATCCACTTGATCGCCATTTCTGTGGTCTTTTTTATCCCGACAGTTCAGGCCGCCACCTTCTGCGTCAGTGATGCCACTGGACTTCACGATGCACTGACCCAGGCTGCAGGCAATGGTGAGGACGACATTATTAGAGTTCAGCAGGGAACCTATGTGGGCAATTTCGTCTATACCTCCCACAAGTCCAACAGCTTGACTCTCCAAGGGGGGTACACAGCGGGGTGCACCTCTCGGACTATTGAACCGACCAATACGATCCTGGACGGCAATGCGGCCGGAAATGTTCTGGTGATCTCCACTGACAAGACCACCCCTGTCAAAATAGAAGGGCTGACTTTTCAAAACGGGATAGCCTCGCAGTCAAATACGGACGGCGGGGCACTCTACTTCAAGGCTTCCGGCGGCGACCTCCAAGTCGATAGATGCGTGTTCGTAGGGAATTCGGCTTCGGAGGATGGGGGAGGAGTGTATGCTTATGCCGATTCTGGAGCCCTCACCCTCACCTTCACCTACAACACCTTCACCGAAAATTCGGCTTCCTCCGAAGGCGGAGGGGTTTATGGTTTTGCTTCCCAGGGGGCCCTCACCCTCACCCTCACCAACAACACTTTTATGAGAAATTCGGCTTGGGTTACAAATGGCGGAGGAGTGTATGCTCATGCTTTTGATGGAAGATTCACTCTTGTCAATAACAGCTTCCTAGGAAATTCGGTTGTCAATAGTGGTGCGGGCGGTGGACTGTGTGCCGTGACTTCTAATGGGACCCTCACCCTCACCAACAATACTTTTGTTGAAAATTCGGCCTCCTACGGCGGCGGTGTGTATGCATTTGCCTGGTCCTCTATGAATTTCACTTCCAACACAATCTCCAACAACTCCGCTAATGATGGCGGCGGTGTATATGCAGATGGTTGCAGCACCGGGAGCTTCGCCAACAATGCCATCTGCGGCAACGGAGCTGGGGATTTGGGCGGCGGGATCTATTCATCTATTGGCACTGTGACTTTGAGTAACAACACCATCTCCGGCAATGGGGCTAAATACGGCGGCGGCGTCTACACATATGCTTCCACTGCGGTCTTCATTAACAACATCATCTCCTGCAACAGGGCTGTTAGGAATGGCGGCGGAGTGTGTACATCGCGGTGTAATGCTGTGGTCTTCACCAACAACACTCTGGTAGGCAATTCGGGATTATCCGGGGGCGGAGGCATCTGCACGAAAATGTTTTCTTCCGATGAAATTGCCCGCATTTATAACAATATCCTCTGGGCAAACACTGGCTCCGGGGGTACCGATCTATGGCTCAACAACCATATGGATGGAGTGCCTTGTTCATCCCCGGTGGAGCTTTTTAACAACGATTTTGATCAAAGCTCAGCCGGTACTTACATCCAAGACCCTTTTCCAATTGATCCTTCCAATTTGGACGACACTGATCCCTTCTTTGTGAGCGCGGAAAACGGGGACTACCATCTCACCACATCATCCCCCTGCATCAACGCGGGAACCGCCGAGGCTCCCGACTTGCCTTCAACAGATAAGGATGGAAATTCCCGTATATCTGGAGGAATCCCAGACATGGGTGCCTATGAATTCACAATATTTAGTGTTTTTAACGTTGAGCCTTCCGGTTCATGCGGCGGGAAAAGACCATGCTATTCAACAATCCAGGACGCCATCGATGCGGTATTTTTGACAGGGACCATAAGGATTAGTGAAGGAACTCACTCTGGAATTCCCCTGGTGAATACAGCGGACAAAGAAGTAACGCTTGAGGGTGGGTGGGATGCAAAATTCCAAAAGCAGAGCGGGACCACAATCCTACGCAATGCACCCAAAGCGTTACAAGGGTCTATAATTCTTAGAAATTTAAACATTAAGCCATGACCAATTGGGCCGCATTGAGACGCTATACCTCAAGCGAGAATTATGGCCATTTTCACAATTAGGCGATAAAGCGGAACTTTAATACTTATAACTCATTTGGCCAAATAGTTGTTTGTATGCTTCAGCAGTGCCATACTCGTTTTCTTAATGGGACCCATTTATGTGGATCGTCCGAAAACCCGCTTTGTTCAAGGCTTCTGAGTTCATCAAAGCTGCCACTTGCCCCCTTCTTGACGCGTTTCCAAGCATCAGCAAAGGCAGGCCGATGAAGATTTGACTTTATGCCATCTGCCCAATTGCGCCACGTAGCCTTGCTGATCCGACCATTCATTCTGAGGAAAACCTGCTCGTTGCTGAGGTCAATGTACCGGTATAGGCTTGGATATGCCTCCTCAAATTCATCATCTTCCAACTCCTGCCCAAGATGCGCTTTAACCGGGATGGACCTGGCCAATTCTCGGTATTCCCGGGATAAATCATCCTCAAAATCTGTCTTTGCCTGTTGTGTGTTTTTGCGAACCTGCCAGGCAGCGACAAGCACTGCCAACGCTGTCCCAATCGAGCCTACAGCAGACCAATCAATGTTTATCATTTGTGGTTTATCCCTTTTCCGAATTAATCAAGTGGTACATTAAAGTATATGTATTCTCTATACCAAAGGAGATCCGACAAGGAGGCTGATAGGCCTAATCGATTCGCTATCGAGCTAATAAATGCCTGTCACGATCTGGATCTTTTCATCCAGTGATTTGATCAGATCCTGTGGGATGAATCCAATACGGGATTTGCCCAACCGCTTCTTGTCCACACATCTCAGTTGAAAGAGTTCAGAACCAGGGGGTCCCATTCTTCGTTGATGGAGAGGTCTTCAGCCTCTGAATCTGCACACGCCCTGGCCAGTTGCTCATCTATCGACCTTCTCTTTAGCTGCTTCAGATAGGCTTTACAGGCTTGATTGAGAAAATCCTTCCGGGTCATAAACGGCTTCAGTCTATCGATTTCATCGAGCAGGCGCTTTTCAAGCAAGACCGTCGTTTTTATTTTCGTATCATTCATCTTGTAATGGGATTCCATTGAAGCCCTGCTTTTGACCGTATAAATATAAGGAGGATTATACTTCCTTTTGGTCGCCTGTCAAGACGAGTGACTTTATAACGAAAATATGCAGTGCGATTCTGTGCGGCCTTAACGCCTGGAAACTCGTTCCCACTGTCTACTGCCCCGAGAATCGCAGACATGATGGGTATTGCTCTCGGGGTTCACGAGACCTTGAAAGAAATGGCGGCAAATGATATGAGGGTTTTACAAAGAGGGCCACGGAGACAGAGACAAAAACCGCAAAATCCGAGGAGAATCGTCCATGAAAAGCTATCGTAAGGAACTCTTTTTCAATGTGCCCACACGCAGGGCCTTTATCAACATCACCCCGCAGGTGGAAGAATGTCTGCGCGAAAGCGGGATAAAAGAAGGCTTGATACTCGTAAACGCCATGCATATTACCGCTTCGGTATTCATCAACGACGATGAATCCGGGCTTCATCAGGATTATGACGTATGGCTGGAAAAACTGGCGCCGCATGAGCCTGTATCCCAGTACCGCCACAATGTGGGCGAAGACAATGCGGATGCCCACATGAAAAGACAGGTCATGGGCCGGGAGGTGGTGGTGGCCGTGACCGACGGGCGACTCGATTTCGGAACCTGGGAGCGGATATTCTATGGTGAATTCGACGGACGCCGGAAAAAACGGGTCCTGGTCAAGATCATTGGGGAGTGACATTTGAGATGGAATCAGAAGCGATGCCCCGGAATAACGGCTGGATAAAGAAGATAACCCCTCGGCTGATCCCGCCGAGCCTCAATGATAACACCGCGGATGCAGACCGTCTATTAAGGGGGATACGGAGCGACCTTAAAGGGGAAGCGGTCAGTGCGGATTTCCCTTTGATCAAGCGCCTGCCGTCGATCCTCAGGGAATATGATTTTAATGTGAGTGCCGTGGTCTATCAAAAGGATGCTGGATGGCATCTCATGGATGTATTTGGGCCGGCGGCCCCGGATATCTACGGGCTGGCCCTGGATCTGGGGAGTTCCACCCTGGTCCTGCGGTTGCTGGATCTCTCCACCGGGAAGACCCGGGATGAGATCTCCTTTGATAATCCTCAGATCAAGATCGGCTCGGACATCTTGACCCGGATCCACTATGCGGGCCAAAAAGAGGGCCTTTCAGAGCTTCAGGGGATGCTAGTGGACCGGCTGAACCGGAAAATAGAGGAGCTGGCCCAACGGCATCACATTGAAACCCGGTTCATCACCGGTATGTCCGTGGCCGGCAACACCACCATGACCCACCTTTTTTTGGGGCTGGATCCCTATTATCTGTGCAGGGAACCGTATATTCCGGTGGTCAACCGGCTGGACCTGCTGAAGGCCGGGGACCTGGGTCTATCCATCAATCCGGGTGCACCGGTACTAATCTTTCCCAACGTGGGCAGCTATTTCGGCGGAGATCTCATCGCAGGTATCCTGGCCTCGGGTATGACCCGATCAGAGGAGACCGCCTTTCTGGTGGATGTGGGCACCAATGCCGAGGTGGTGATCGGCAACCAGGACTGGCTCATGGCCTGTGCAGGGGCCGCAGGACCGGCCCTGGAGGGAGGGGTGGCGGATATGGGGATGATGGCCGGCCCCGGCGTCATCGACCGGGTAATCATCGATCCGGATACCCTGGAATCCAGCGTCGGCACCATAGAGGGCCAAGCGGCCCATACGGTTGAGCATCCCGAGGGGCCTGTGGGGATCTGCGGTTCCGGCCTGATTGATCTGGCGGCCCAACTCTTTATGACCGGAATGATCGATTTAAGAGGCAAGTTTGTGCCCGAGAAATGCGGGGACCGGCTCATGGATGTGGATGGGATCCGGCATTTGATGGTGGTGGGGCCTGAAGACTCGGGCACCGGCGAGGCCCTGACCCTGAGTCAGACGGATATTGACGGGCTCATCCGGTCCAAGGCGGCCATGTACACCATTCTGACCACCATTTCCAATACCGTGGGGATTCCCTTCCGTGACATTGATCGCTTTTATGTGGCCGGAACCTTCGGCTCCTACATTGATCCCCGGTCCGCCATCACCATCGGCATGATCCCTGACCTCCCCCTTAAGACCTATGTGTCCCTGGGCAATACCTCCCTCAAGGGCGCCGGTAGGGCCCTGCTGGATGCCCGGGCCAAAGAGGAGATATTCACCCTCAGGGACCGGATCACCTACCTGGAGCTCAATGTAAACCAGGAGTTTATGAACCTGTTCAGCGCGGCCAAATTCCTCCCCCACACGGATCGTTCACTCTTTCCGTCAGTGGAGCGACAAGCGGAATGAAAAGGCCTGCCGCCGCCCACAAAGGTTCAATATTGGGCATCGGGTATGGTTGGGCATCCGGTTTGATCGCGTAAAAACAAACGTCGGGTTTATTGGGCGGGTACGGTAAATAGGCGGGTAAGATTCCCCGCCCTACGTTCAAAGGAGAAAGCCATTTGTTCGTAGGGCCCATAGCATCATCGGCCGTGTTTGGCGGGTGAGATTCACAGCCCTACACGTAGAACTGCAGGCAGCAGGACCCGGATTTCAGCTTTTCCCTTTGTTCTTTTCAGCCTTGTCACTCAGATAGCCGATGAAGCCTTTGATGCTGTTATGGAAAAAATATCGTTCCCGGTCCCGGACGGCCCCTTTCATATGGGGCCATCCGGCCAGCAGCGGATCCTTTTTTAATAACGCCTCCATACAGTGCTCCACCACATGGGGGCCTGAATCCCGTTGGATTTGGGCCTCAATGAGTTCTGCCCATCTGAAAAGCTGGTGCATGTGGGCTTCGAGCATCTCGGGCGATCTCCGGGTAGCTCCGAAATGGGCGTAACACAAGAGCTTATGGGGAATATCTAAAAGCGATTTGAGACTCTGAACACTGGTTTTTAGATAAAACCTGGGCGGTGTGGCAGGTCTAAGATGGACCCCATCGTCCGGCAAGGCCATATAGACGCCGCCTGCCTCGCCTGCAAAGAGAAAATCCTCGACCCGATAGCTCACATGATGGGGGGCATGTCCGGGCGTCAAAATGGGCAACACCCCAAACTCACGAAATTGAGCCGCATCTTGAAGAAGGTCTTCTGGAACGCCACGGATCGGCCCATAGGCCCTGGCCATGTCTCCCAGGGTCTTGAGGCTCCCTTCCCACACGCGGGTGGGATCTTTAAGGTGGGGAATCCCTGTGGCATGGCAAACCACCGGGGTGCCTGGAAAATAAGAGATAAAATCTCCTATGCCTCCTGCGTGGTCGATGTGAATGTGGGTGAGCAGCACCGCATCTACGGTATGAACGCCCAGGTCCTCCAAGGCCTGGACCAGGTTGGGCACGGTGGCCGCCGGTCCGATGTCCACCAGGAGGGTCCTGTCACCCTTGTACAGCCAGGAGCCGATAAAGTCGGTAAACCCCGGAATCTCCTGATCCAGGGGAATCAGGTAAAGGTCGGAAGCGAATTGGATCACATCATCCATGGTCATATGCCTGTTTAGCCCGTGGTATATTTTTCCCTCAGACTGGATTTTTAGTTTGACAAAGTAATTCTTATGAAAGCCGGAGTCAATCCTGAATCCTGCCTCGGACAGGGCGCCCTCTTGAACCATGGATGACGCTGTGCTATTCATAAAGACCATTTTTGTGCGTGCTCGATGGGTGAGTGGAGTAGAAACAATTTCCTAAGAGGTTCAGCATGACCACCGGCGTGTTTTTTCACAATGACTTTCGCGGGGAAGAATGGCTGATCATCGGGGACAAGTTTCGAAATTTTCCCGGCGTGATGACCCCCCAGCTGAAACGGCCGAATGTCACTCTCTTTGAGCCCAGAGCGGTGTCCGAGGATCTCCTGCTCAAAGTCCATACCCCCGGATTCGTCCGCAATTTGAAGCAGGCATGGTATTGCCAAGGGGCACGTCTTTCGGTGGGAGGCTGTGTGGAGGCAGTGGAGAAGGTCCTGTCGGGTGACCTTACCAACGCCCTGGTCTTTACAGTGGCCGCCGGGCATCATGCTGAGCGGGACTCTGCCTGGGGCGGCACCTATGCCTCATGTGCAGGGCCGGCATTTTTGAACGCCCGGGAAAAACTGGGCCCCAAACGGCTTGCCAAACTGGATACGGATCGCCACCACGGAAACGGGACCCGGGATATCTTTTTGGAGGACAGCGACGTCCTGCATGTCTGTTTCTGCAGCTGGGAGCGAATCGAGGGAGAGGGCGCCAAGGTCTGCGTGAACATCGCCGCCCCGCACACGGACGACGCCTATATGGACAAGGTTAGAGCGGAATTCATCCCCAGGGTAAGGGACTTTCGGCCCCATATGATCCTCCATAACCTGGGACACGACACCTGCGAGCTGGACTACGGGGATATCGGTCTCACCCCGGACCTCTATCCGCAATTGACCGCAGAGGTCAAGCAATGTGCTGAGGCGGTATGCGAGGGGAGATATGTGGTGCTGACCCATGGGGGAAACCGGCGGGACGTGGCTGAATCCATCTTTCCGAGGATCATAGAAATCCTTTCCGATTGATTTCTAAATGCAATTTCTGTTGACAACCGAGGCCTTTTCGTTTTTCATTACATCATTATTCTATCAATCATTCCAAGTTATACTCAGGGAGTTGACCTGTGACCCATCACCTCAAAATGTGCATATCTGGCGCTTAACAGGCAGATCCACCTGTTGAGCGTGGATAATAAGGATGTCGCTAACAGCGTTTTAAGCGCATATTCTCCGATTATATTATAGAGAAGTCCCTACGCCATATTCGTATCCGCTTCCATCCGATTCTATCGTTCACGCGCTTCTTGGGTTCGTGCTGCCACATGGTCTTTACAATAACATAACCGTTTTGACATCCACCTTCCTTTTTTGTGGAGGCTGTCATGGGACAAGAAGACAAGAGCCTGTCAGGGGTACCCATTTCAGGGGCATTGGCGGTGGTCGCGGTCATTCTGGGCCTTTTGGTCATCCCTCAGGCCCCGTTTAAGGCATCAAGACCCCAGATACCGGGAGACATGGTGTGCTCGTCGCAGAAGGGCGAAAACGTCCAGGCCAGGCTCTGGCAGGATCCCTTTGCTGCCGTTAAAAGGCATCGACAGGATTTGAAATGTACGCCCGGCCATAGCATCGATGATCTTAAAGCAGAAATAGACCTTACAGATAAAAACTTGCTGGTCTTAGGCGTTATGGTGCGGGATGAGCCCTATGCGGAAGATATTGAGAGTCGAATTCGATGGCGGTATGCGGTGTTGTCCGCTTTGGGTGAAAGCTGGTATATCCCTATGGATGCGGAGCGTATCGGATACCTGGAACATGTGGAATTCGGCAAGGAAAACAAGCAGAATAATGTGAACGCAGAGCCTGAAGAGAACAAAACGGGCAAAGTAAACGTTGGGAGCAAAAAGTCATGGTACATGGAGATTTTACCCTACGAATGGTTTGAATCAGAAAACGACCCGGACAAATTGGTCCTTGTATTGTGGCTTGATGACAGCCGTTTTTATGGCAGTCCGCTGAAGCGATTAAGTGATCTGGCAGCTGGGTTGAAGGAGAAACTGGAAAATGGAAAAGGCTTGGGTCTCAGGATACTGGGCCCGCCGGACTCCACGATCTTAAAGGATATGGTTAGAGAGAACAATCTCGGTCTGTGTAATAAATGCAAGGAAAACCTAGAAGACGTCCATGTGTTTTCATGGGCAGCCACGCTGGATGCAGAAAAAATGGATGTTCCCAGCGTAGCCGGGCGCATTGAAGAAAATTGCCAAATAGGTGAAGAAAAGACCCTTAAGTTTATCCGCATCATCGGACCGGATCAAAGGCTTACGGATTTACTGGTGGATGAGTTGGGCCTCCGGATCCAAGGCCTGTCGCCCGAAAAGAATAGCAAGAGATCGGATCGTAAGGTTCATATAGCCCTGATTTCAGAATGGGACACCGTATATGGACGCAATTTGCCCGAAGCCTTTGCAAAAAGTGTGGCCGAAAAATCGGGTAAAAATGTGAGTGATATTCACAGATTCAGCTACATGAGGGGTATTGACGGGCTGGTTCCCGGAAAGACCTCGGAGAAAACGAATGTGGATGCCACCAATGCCAAATCCGCTAACTCAAAGGAAACGAGCTTGGAAAACGGTGATATCGAGCGGCCTGTGGGTCAGAGTCAATTCGATTATCTGCGTCGATTGGCCTCGAGGCTGAAGATGCTGGACGAGAGAATTATCAAGGAGGGAAGAGGAGACGGGATTCAGGCTATCGGCGTCCTTGGCAGTGATGTATACGACAAATTGCTGGTGCTTCAGGCCATACACAACTTGTTTCCGGATGTCATCTTTTTCACCACGGACATGGATGCCAGGCTCTTGCATCCGGATGAATCGGAATGGACCCAAAATCTGATTATTGCGTCCAACTTCGGTCTGCGGTTGAATGAGCATCTTCAAAAACGGGTTTCCCCTTTTCGCGACAATTATCAAACCTCACTTTTTTTGAGCACCAAAATGGCGCTGGTAGGTATTGATGAGTGGTTTGAAGATTATGATCGGGATAAATGGCTGGATGTCCCCAGAATATTCGAAGTGGGTCATAGTGGCGCATTTGTTCTTGGCACCGATAAAAAAGAAGCGTCGGTTCATCTTGTTTGCAGGATATTGGGCGTTTCGAGTAACAGCCTCCATCCTTCGTACCGTGGCCGAGGCAACGTTTGGATGTATTCAAAATGTAAGTGGTTTTGTTTTGGGGCAGC
>JAIPDZ010000057.1 GCA_021737425.1 Deltaproteobacteria bacterium | reverse complement strand
ATGGAACCCCCCTGTGCTCCGACGAGCTATCCTAAAGGCCCATTCTCGCACAGGGGGCTTCCATGCTCAGGCAGTGGTTCTAAATTACCGTTTTCCGTTTGAGAAACTCGGATAGACCCATATATTTGTGCGGGACTCGATATCAGACGTCCATATTTCTATATCCCTGTCTGGCTGGCATACTTGACGGCGTTTTTCCTGGAACGTGTCTGCCTCATTACAGGGAACGAACCATTGGTGTCTAGAATGAATATAACCTCAACGATTACCGGACGGACGTTTGATATCCAAAAAGCGATGAAAGACCTATCTTATTGCCCGGAGATGGCATTGGAAACATCGATCGCCCACACAGCCAGATATTTTAAGGCGGCATCGGTGCTATGATGTTGTATAGGATCCCATGGGTTGACCGGCATCAGCAGATGATATCTACAGCTCTTGTCTAACCTGTTGATTATTAACCCCACATACCATCATATTTCAGACATTCTGTACGAAAGGACTTGATAGGTGACGGAATGGCGTTAGTAGCCAAGAGGAGATTGGCGCGCGGAACACTATTTAGCATTGCAGCAAGGGTGGGCTATCTGGGTTGCGGGTACGCGATTTATGTTTTGATTGGCCGCGTTCTCGGCCCAAAGGAATATGGGATCATAGGCGTTGTTTTTTCTTTGCTGAATTTTTTTTATATTTTTCTCAAAAATGGTCTACCGCAGGCTACATCCAAATATATCGGTGGAGAAGCATTATCCGCCTATCCTGTGCTGCGAACTGCCATGAAAATCCAGCTGGGCTGGGGTCTTTTGCTGTTTCTAATAGCGTTTGGAGGGGGCAAAATTATGTCGGTAGCAGTATTAAATGACATTGAGCTGTCTCCGTATCTACGACTGGCCTCGATCACCCTAATCCCCCTTGCTGTTTACGCAATTTATGAGGCTGCGCTGGTTGGGGTTAGAGACTTTTTCAAAAGTGCTCTTGGGATGGCATTGACTTCCATTGTTCGTCTGGTTTTGGTATGCGCGGCCCTGGCCCTCGGCTTTGGAATTGATGGCGTTCTTGGGGGATATGTCCTGGCTGCGATTGTTGGTACTTTCGTAGTCAAATCGTTTTGCCATTTTCCTCAATCAGAACGAGCATTCGATGGAAAGAAGATTTTGTCCTTTGCACTGCCGCTTGCAATTACCGGTGGCGTCATGGCTATCTTAATGAATATCGATTCTATCCTGGTAAAACGAATTATGGGAAGCAATGTTCAGGTTGGCTTCTATTTCTCAGCTGCAACGCTTGCCCATGCCTTGTTTCAGGTGTTTGGGACATTTGGAATAACATTGTTACCGTCCATTGCGTATTCGGTTGGAAATGGCGATTACGAACTGACGAGAAAGTATGTGCGTCAGGTCTTACGGTATATTTTGCTCATATCAATACCTATCGCATCCGTCATAAGTGCGACTTCGACGGAACTGGTCACATTGATATACGGAGATGCGTTTCGTGAGGCGGGGTCTCCATTGAGCATTTTGATTTGGGGTAGTTCACTGTTTGGGCTGTCGGCTGCCATGAATACGGCAATCAGCGCAATGGATCATCCGTGGATGGCAATACTTTTTTATATTCTCCCGGTTATTCTGATTGTCCCTGTGAGCCTGCTATGCATCAGTCAATACGGGCTGGCAGGGGCTGCAGGCGCTATTCTGGCGGTGTGGGCCGTTTCGCTCATCTTTAGTGTTACTTACCTTCACAAGAAGTTGCATGGAATTGTTGATTGGCTGTCTGTTTGCAGAGTTTGTTTTGCTGGAGTGATCACCTACTTTCTTGGGCTGAATTTTCACGTGTCAGGCCTGCTTCTTCTGGGCTACTATGCATTGCTGTTAATTGTTAACGGCGTAATCGTCTTCTCCTTGGGTGAATGGCATCGGGAGGACTTGGAGGTATTGAAAGGGATTTTCAGAGGAAATATGAAGGTTGCTGGATAGCTGGCGTTGCTGCTTCTTAAGCGCGTGAGCTATTTGTTGACATGCTTGAAACGATCCTTCTTACAAGAAGCCTGTATCAGTAAAGTGCAAGACCTGATTACAGGAATGATGGTTGTCTCGATACTGACCAATTATGAAAAGAATTGGATATTATGCCAAAAGAATCAGGATAATGCCCTTAAGGGAAGTTATCGATCGTATCCTTTTTCGCTTTTTCACGATTATTGAGCGGATTCGGATTGCCACAGGACAGAGTGTTTGGGCCGATTTCAAACTGGAAACGGAGGTTTTTTGGGAAGCGTTTCCTGATGATAACTGTGGTGATTCAAAAACGACGCCTCGGCTTGAGGCGATCGGCAGAGATGATGGTCATCAAGGATCTGAAAGGGTCCAGTACTTTTTGAGGCGCGACTATGAGCGTAGGGGCGTCGGCAACTTCTATTTTGGGTTAGGTGATCGTTCCAAAATCCTCAAGTCCTATCATGAACTGTATCCGGGTCGGATTGGCGAGATAAGAGGTCTGGCTGACGATCTTTGTGCGCATGTAATCCCTATATTCGGAAAAAGGTTTGCTTTCGGCCGGAGTGTACCCTGGTTGCATGATCCTTTGACCAAGCGAGAGTGGCCCCTTCGGTACTGGGCCTTGATAGATACCAAGAGCAGCCTGACGGCAGGTGGTGTAAAATGGCTCTGGGAATTGAACCGTCAGCAATTTCTTATCACGCTGTCCAAGGCGTATTTTTTGACACGAGATGAGGGATATGCAGAAGAAGCGTGTAGCTTAATTCGGGACTGGATCCATACCAACCGCCCGCTATTTGGTCCTAACTGGTCGAGTGCGCTGGAGTGTTCAGTCCGCCTTATTTGCTGGATATGGACGCTGCATTTCATTAGAGGGGCAGAAATCATTGGATCTACTTTGCTACGTGATATTTATTCCTCTATATACCTCCAGGCCCGCTATGTGGAAAGCCACTTGTCGACACATTCTGCCGCAAATAACCATCTGATTGCTGAGGGGGCCTCACTTGCTATGGTTGCCATATGCTTGCCATGGTTTCGCTCTTCTGACAGGTGGCGCAGAAAGGGGATAGGCATTTTAACCCAGCAAATTCACAGAAATATTCTTCGGGATGGCGTATTTGCCGAGCAGTCGACTCATTATGGAAGCTTCGTAGTGGACTTTTACCTAATGGTTCTTTTATTATTAAAAGGGAATGGAGGGGATGTTCCTGAACTTTGGTGCAATCGACTGAGAAGGGCAGGAGAATTTTTAGCTTCAGTAATGGATGTGCAGGGACATGTCCCAAATATTGGAGACAATGATGATGGTCGAGCTATTTTGCTGTGTGAATCGCCGGAGTTCAATCCTTACCAATCGATTTTGAGCACATTGAGCGTCATATTTGACAATGTTGACTTTAGGACTTCAGGCAAATTTTTTGATGAGAAGACTTTCTGGTTGCTTGGACTGAAAGGAATGAAGAGGTTTAAGGACCTTGGAAACGCGGGTGCGTCGGATGAGTCAATTGTCTTTAAAGATGGAGGTTACTGTGTCCTGCGAGACCAGCAGAGTGTTTTGACCTTTGACTGTGGCCCCTTAGGGTATGGGGATCATGCTGCTCATGGACATGCGGATGCACTCAGCATCACGCTGAGTGTTGAAGGAAGGCCTTTGCTGATTGATCCCGGCATGCCTTGTTATGGTGAAAATCCAGTACTCAGAAATCATTTTCGAGGGACTGCTGCTCACAATGCAATTCGCATTGACCGTGAGAATCAATCAACTATCGGGGATGTTTTTCTCTGGCTTAAAAAGGCAGAAGCGAGGATGGAGAAATCGGCTTTCACAACGGCATATGATTATGTTTCGGGTGCGCACGATGGTTACGGAGAACTTGGGGTTTTTCACCGAAGACAGGTTGTTGCCGTAAAAGGGAATCCCTTTCTTGGATATTGGGTTGTTATTGATGAGTTGACCGGAAATGGACGGCATTTCATTGAGTTGTATTGGCATTTTTGTGCAGAGGGACATGTGGAACTGCAAGATGATGGCATTGGTATTTTGAGAGTATCGGAAATGGTATTGACCGTAGCACCAGTAAAATGTATGGGATTGAAACCTACTGTTTACCTGGGGAATAGTCGGCCGTTTCAAGGATGGATCTCCCCATCCTATGGGACAATGTTGAAGAGTCCGGTACTTTGCTATCGAGGTAGAGCTGAACTGCCCTTCCAGTGGACAACTGTCTTGGTGGCCACCCATGAAACGGCGCCTGACATGGCCAGTTTAAGGCGCGTGTTGGGGAATGCGGGTGAACAGATCGGGGATATTTTTGACGGCAATGACCTTTGGGAACCGAACTGAGAGAGGCCTTGCAAAACCGTCTGAAATTGTCTGATGGAAGGCGTGATCGCCGCGTGCGGTTCATGTGTTTTACGATAAGCCGTATGGGTTGTTAAGATCGGTTGGAGAGTGCGAGTGAAAATGTTGTTGACAACTGTGGATCCAGTGGAAGTGGGGCGAGGGCACTATACCCATATAAAGGAATTGGTAGAAGGGCTCGAGCGACGTGGAGTAGCGGTGACCATGCTCTTCGGCTACATGGGCAACCCCCAAATCCATTGCACGGGCGGCTTCATTGACACAGGAGCAAGACTGATCCGTGGAGATAGATTGGAATACAAAATCAAAGATTTTATTAACCAATATTTGGCCATATGCAATATAAATTCGTATGTCCGGAGGTTTGGAAAAGATTACCATCTCATATATGGAAGGGATTGGATATTGGGAACGCTTGGTAACCGGTTCGATGCACCTAAGATTTCCGAGTTTAATGGCGTCACTTCCCATCTGCGGACGTATAAACATGTTGGGATTTTGGATCGGATTTATCTAACTTTACTTAAAAATAGAGAAAAAAGGGCTGTAAGAGACAGCTCCTTGGTGCTCTGTGTATCTGAGAGTATTCGAAACCATCTTGGACAAGCCATCTGTCCAGGCCATGAACACAAGATGCGAGTTATCGATAATGGCGTAAATTTGGATTATTTTCAGTTTGACACATCTAAATTTTCGGCAGACCGGGTAAAGATTTGTTTTATTGGGAGCTTCAGTTATTGGCATGGGATCGAATATATCGTTCCCGTACTCGAACCGATTTTGAAAAATCATAAGGCGGTTGATTTGGTCTTTATTGGCTCCGGGCCTAATCTCGATATGGTGAGAACGGGCCTAAAGGACCATTATGCCAGCGGACGGGTACGGTTTACCGGACGTATTCCAATAGAGGAAGCAGCAAAGAAATTGAGCGCGTGTCACGTTGGGTTCTCACCCCATAAGCCTGGGGTTCTTGGGGCACCTCTTAAAATTAGGGAATACTGTGCAGGGGGGTTAGCGTTAGTGGTGAGTGGAATTTCCGGTACAGAGTTTATTAAGAAAAACGATTTGGGGATAGTTGTAGCGCCTGGTGATATTCGTGGCTTTCAAAGGGCATTTGAATGCCTACTGAAGGACCGGGTGGGATTAATGGAAAAGGGACGAAATGCGCGCAGATATGCCGAGCATCACTTGAGTTGGCATAACAGTGTAGAAAAGGTTTATGACGCCTGCAAAGAGATGCTTAAAAGCAGTTGAAACGCCGGACATGGGAAGACTTTGGCTGGATTCGAGTGCGATTGGATAATTATGAGCAGAGTGCAGTTCCTCCTCGAATTGTTTTTGAATACCGTGGGTTTCCGCCTGGCAAGGAGTCAAATCAAGAAACCAGAAAACCCCATTGCTTTAACGTATTCCGTGACCGCGGCGTGCCAATCAAGGTGCAAAACATGTAATATTGGGCGTAAATATCAACAAGACCCAAAACGAAAAGACGACGATTTGGCCTTAACCGAAATTGAAAAGATTTTCAAAGGTCTTGGACATATCTACTTTTTCAACATCAGCGGAGGCGAGCCTTTTCTCCGGAAGGATCTTGCTGAAATTGTCGATCTTGCCTGCAGGCATTTAAAGCCCAAGATCATCCACATCCCAACAAATGCCATTGCATCGGAAGCCGTTCGCGACTTGACCTGGAGTTGTCTTGAAATTATAGGGCAATATGATCCCAAACTGCCTCTCACCGTTAAACCTTCGATTGATGGTATCGGCGAACTGCACGATGAGATACGGGGCGTAAGGGGAAATTTTAGGCAATTGAAGACAACGATTAAATATCTGAAAGACATCGAAGCAGAGTACGACAACTTCCACCTTGAATTAGGCACCGTCGTTTCAAGATTCAATATTAATCATCTGTCCGAAATTGAAGATTATGTCCATTCCCTCGGGGTCCAAAGTTATCGCAATGAGATTGCCGAGAATAGAACCGAGTTTTTTAATTTGCAGGAGGATATTTCCCCCGACCCGGACACGTATGAGAGCCTTATTGAGGAATTCTCAGCCAAGATAAGACGCAATATAAAAAGGAAGCGGCATCTTACCCGCTTAGCTGAGGCCTTTCGCCTGACCTACTATGATCTGGCAATAAAGATTCTCAGGGAAAGACGTCAGGTCATCCCTTGCTTTGCAGGAATTTCAAACGTGCATATCAACTATGATGGGGAGGTGTGGCCATGCTGTGTCCTTGGGTATGCCAAACCGATGGGGGCTTTGCGGAAAGAAGGGTATGATTTTCAAAAGGTGTGGCATTCAGATCAAGCGCGAGAAGTTAGAACCTATATACAAAATGGGTGTTGCGCATGTCCATTGGCAAACCAGGCTTATTCAAATATATTGTGCAACTCACTGTATTTGGCTAGGAGTATTAAGAAGTTCATTATGTTATTCATGAGACAGTAAAGGAAATATCGACCGTTCGGTGGAATCTATATGGATGACGGGAAAGCGAGATACAATTTTATATCAGTGATAACCAAAATGGCCGGCTATGTTGTCTACCTGATGAGATGCTTTTTTATAGTTAGGCAACCTGTGTCGTTTATATTTGATTATCTGGCTGTAAGGACCCCCAAGAATAGGATTGTATCCCTGCGGAATGGATTAGTTATCCATGTATCTGATGCTCCAGAAGATATCGTAACCCTATTCCTAATTTTGGCTAAGAGGGAGTATGGATTGATCGGCAGAGACGGTGTGATTTTGGATGTCGGAGCTAATATTGGAATTTTTTCTCTCTATGCATGTATGAACGGTGCAAAAAGGGTCTATGCATTTGAGCCGAATCAACAAGCTTATGACCTGTTAACCAAGAATGTATTGAGGAATAATTTGTCACACAAAATTGTTCACAGAAGATTGGCGATCACTGGGGAGGCAGGGAGGCAGGTCAAGTTTCCTGTGAATGCTAGCCCAAAGAACAAGATAATTGTTGGTGATGTTAAGGAAGACTATGAAGTGGTTAATACGTCGACTTTAAAGCACGTCCTGAATGAGAACAAGATCGATTTAGTTGATTTATTGAAACTCGATTGCCAGGGAATGGAGTATGAAATCATCGAGGGCCTGGATAAGGCAACGGCTGATAAAATTACTTCCGTTAAAATGGAATATCACTATTCAAACGAGGACAAAATAATATCGCTATTAAAAGGACATGGTCTATACCTGACATTTAAAAGACAAAAGTCAGAACTGATTGGGAATTTGTGGTTTTCAAGAAAGACGAGATGGCATGGAGGTGCTGGACAAAAGATTATGTGTCGCCTTTCAGCTCGGGGAGGGCCCAGAACATTTTTGGACGACACTCAATCTACAGGGTATTCTGTTGGGCTATCAGATCATTCAGCATGTCCATCGTATGCACCTGTTCCAGGCCGTCTTCGATTGGAATAGGCATGGGCATGTTATTTCTTATGGCATGATAGACCTTTTTAATAAGCAATTTGTGCCCGGGCCTCCTTTTTAATCGTCCAGTGGCGATAAGGAAAAAATTGGAAAGCGTTCCAACCAATCTTTGGATCGATTGTTCAACGGTAATATTCACTCTCGACAGGACAAGAGGCACCCCTGAACGTTGGCGCTCGATGCTGTATGTCAGATCCATCATATTTATATGGATTGCCGCACGTGTTCCGTAGATGTCAATGCTGAAGTGATCATAATCCATATTATCTATCATTAGAATTCGACCCAAGGCAGTATGAAACTGGAGCTGAAGGGCATATCCACGCAGCATTTGAGAATTATTGGCAGTTTTACCCATAGATTTCCCCTGAAATTGTAGCTCGTAGCAGGGGCCGAAAAAAGACTGAAGCAAATATATGGGATGAGGAAGATACTCGCCTGCAATGCCGCTGGGAAGTTTATAAGCCCAATGATCCGGATTGATTGTATCCTCCATTTTCTTTTTGGTCTGGGATAGAAAATATCGTGCTTCTCCGTAGACAAGATGACCGATAGCACCCTTTTCGATGAGTTGTCGAGCTTTTAGAATTGGAGGATCGAACATGTGATTGTGCATTAGGCAGACCTGTTTACCGCTCATATCCCTTGCATGAACAATTCTTTTGGCATCGGTGTTAATAGTAGCCATGGGCTTTTCCAAAAGAACGTGGCATCCGGATTCAAGCGCTTTAATTGTCAGTTCCGAATGGGTTGACGGCGGGGTACATATATGGACAGTATCCGGCCTATGTCTAATGAGCAGGTCATTAACATCTGCCCCTGATTTAGCGTTTTCCCCCCACTGATTCGCTGCATTAATTGCTTTGGCCTCAATAATATCGCAGAACCAAATTAAATCAATGTGAGGAACATACCTTAAGGCGTCGATATGGTGTTCTGCGGCTACGCCACACCCAAGTATCCCAACTCGAATATCCCTTTTCATTTTCAGCTCAGATTTTGTAAGTATATTTTTCTCACTGTGATACAAGAGTACCAGTTAACTCATTTTTTGGCAAGATCCACAGGGTTTGATCCCTCCTGTAGCCGGGAACAAAAGGCTTTTTGAAGAACGTCTGAATCAATTTGAGAATGACCGAACTGGTTTCAGGGTTCCCATTCTCAGAGGCAACCAAACGAGCGTTGAGATTTTTGCTTTGTTTCCAATTCCTGCTACTAATTACAACGCGTGATGAAGGCAATTGTTTGCGAGAACTCCGGAATGTTTTGAAAACAACATCAGGAAGCAGGTACTGGTAACTGTACCAACTTTCGGGATCTCGAAATGCTACATCATAGCTTACCACCTTGGCATCTGATATTGATTGAACATGACGTGCCAAAGTGGTTACCTGTTTTATGTTGTCAGCACGAACATAAAATACAGTATATCCGCAGGCAGAGATGAAAAGAAAGTAAATGGCTATAGACCACAAGCCTACACTGAACTTTATTCTAAAGGCATAAATGACCATAAAAAAGAAGGCCGTGGATATCAGGGAAACAACAAGAAGATTGAGCCCGCCGCTTAAGACAAGAAACGGATACACGCCGAGAACATTAATTACATTGACACTCCCAGGTTTCGTAATTTCCCTAACTTTATCATAATCGGGATTTGAGATAGCTATTAAGGCAAGAACAATAATTGCGAGTGCGAATAAATAGGGACGTAACTTTTTCGGAGAATTTGCTGCCCACTCAACACGAATGGCAAGTAATGCAAGCGCAATGTAAAGGGCCAAAAAACCTTCATTATAGCGTCCGTAGATCAGATGATCCGCCCTTTCGGGCTCGCCTATCATTTGGAGGCTGGATGCAAGAAAAATTCCCGATGAGGCAATAATAAAAAGTAAAATGACGTTAAATTGTATGTCGTTTAAAGCGAAACGATGAAGGCTTGACCACTTTCTATGTATGGTCAGGCAGACATATGCGGTGGCAATGAGAAAAAGACCGCATGTGGCCTGGCACAAATACAGGAGTTGCCCTGCTGCTGATAGAGACAACGAGACTATATTTGAAAGTGAAAGGAGTTTGGAGAGATAGGCCTTGATAGGCGCGGGAGCGGAAAAAGAAGCTTTTCCATAAAACGTGGTCAGGTGCTCATTAATTGATCCCGTAAGCAGGTAAACAGTGAAAATAACCAGGATGCTCAATATGATCTTGGTTTTTGGTATTTTGGCTAAAAAGGCTAAAACCAAAAGATAAATGACCACGGTGGGAAGAATGGGTAAGGCACGTGGATGAATTGTGAAGAGAAATCCGGTGAGAAATCCAAAGACCAAAGCCATCAAGTAGGATTTTTTGTCGATTAGAAGACCAAATGATATAATGAAGAAAGAAAAGCATGGGATAAAGGCGTTTTCCGACCATGCAATGTTGGATTGTAGAAGGAAGGCAGGATATAGACAGGTTATAAAAGCGATTAAGAACGAAAGCTTTTTGCCACACTCAAAAAACCTGTGCAAAAGGAAATAGATAGAGATATAAAGCGAGCTTAGCAGTAAGGAATTGATTACAATGGCCGCTCTATAAGCTGAAATTGGGTCCGAGAATAGCCAGAAGGCCGGCAAGAGGAAAAGGGAGTATCCGAAATGATAGAGTTGGATTCCTTGAGGCAGGTGAGACACTCCGGCGAAATATCGCGCTACACCTAAATAACCAACCTCATCAGCAAAGATAATGGGCTGCTGCATTTTCAGACCCAAAATGATATGCAAAAACACAAGGCCTAAATATGGAAAGAGACACAGGGCCCAGTTTTGTTTGAGATTTTGAGATGAAAATAACCTCTTCTGTATGTCAAATGACATTAATGCAGTCCCTATTCAACTCGCGTATCCAAAACTGTTGAAAAATACCATCCCAAAGAACGCGTAAGCTGGACTTATGTTTACAGTTCATATAGATGTACCCTCATCCGAATTTGCCAATGTTGTTTTGGAATGCCCTTGGCTCTTTCCGGTTCGGTAAACTCATGTAGCTGGCTTGTCATATATTCAGAACCGGGAGGAAGCAGATTGCGAGGCAGTGGTTGAGTTCCGACATACAGGAGATACAAAGGTCTGTTATACGGCCGCAGGTAACCGGTTACAATCTGAGTCATTTGGGCCAGGTTTCTCTTCAAGGGAAGCCAGATGACATCATGGTCAAAGGAATAGACAAGGGGAACAGATAACCGGAGTTCTGAATCCGGAGGCGCGAATCTGTCTCGACCAGTCACGAGAAGAATGATCCCATGCTCTTTCATTTTTGAATCCAGGGCCGTCATGGCCTCATAGGCGCCATCTAAGAAAGGCTTTTTGAAGATATATAGGTTCGGATGGGCTGAATAAAGAACAAGGGATAGCCCGAGGATGGCCGTGACAACTTTTCCAGGGATGTTTTTAAGAAATCTCAACTGCGAGAATTGAAAGATGCCGTAAGCTGTGAATATTATGGCCAAGGGATAGAATTCCTTGACATAATAGCGGGCAAAGTACCATTGATATTCGGTCAAGAACGCTAAAAACAGGAATAAGACCGAAAACCAGAGGAGAACCAGCAACGGCAGGAGAATTGATTGAGCATTTTCCTTCAGGATTGCCCGAAAACTTCCCCACAGAAGCAGGATCCATCCGACGATTGAAATGTGGGCCGTGATAGATGCGAAAAAGGTATACTGGCTTCCGGCCACCGAGATAACATGCAGCTCGAAAAGAACAAGCTTTAGCCCGACAACCAATACCACCGCGACGAGCGTTGATAAGACGATCCATCTCAGCGAATGCGATTTCGTCTCTACCCACTTTCCGGGTTTTGTATAAAGAATAAGCGGAAAAACAGCTGATGCGAAAATAGCCACGGCAATCAAGACAAATATGCCATCGATATGGAAGTCCCCAAGGAACTTTAAGCGGTCGATTAAGTTGCGGTATACATAATATCCATTGAAAATGCGGGCGGATATGAGGGAGGCTGTAAGCCCTGTAAGAAATGTGTAATAAAATATCAGCATCTGCCGGTTTTCAATTGTGACTTTAGATGTCACCCTGTGGAGCACAAAGAAAACAATTACAGGGGCCAGATAAAAGATGGAACTTACGTGGTTGAAAAAGGCAGCGGTAAAATTGAGTCCGGCCAGCAATGGGAGTGCATAACTTTCTTCCTCCAAGGCGCGCAAGACAAACCACATGCCTGTAATGAGAAAATATTGAGAGATCATTTCAGATACCGGAAAGGTGGAGAAGAATACCTGAAGCCCGCTGAAAAGGAGCGTGATAAAGACCAAAAGGGCTACAAAGTCGCTTTTGAACATTCGAAAGGCGAGAAGTCCGGCACTGATGACCGACAGGACCCCGAATATGGGGAGAATATCAGCGGCATGTTTGCCCCCGAACATCCAATGGCCGGTGGTGAGTAATAACGGGGCAAGAGGGTAAAACTGGGGGACCACTGTCCCCTTGTCTCTGTCTTTTACGGTGAAGCCTCCCACGAAACGCTCCCCCTCATATTCTCCTGGGATGTCTTCCTGGGGTTTACCCTGGCTCTGGTAGGGATTCCAGATGAGGTTGAAGGCGAAGGGCCATTTCTGGCTGAAGGCGTCTGAAAGCAGCTGGTCGTGCCGCTCATAAGTGCCATGGTTGGCGATCCAGGCCGCGATATTAAAATAAGACCCTTGATCCTGGCCCCCGTGGATGTGGGCGCTGGTGGGGTAGCGGAGATACAATCCTCCTGAGATCAAGACGGCCAGGACTGCAGCATATATCCACGCCCTTGGGGTTATAGGCCGGATACTTAGAATCACATCTCTTTTGTAGAAAAGCCAGTAGAGCATCAGGCACAGGATGGGGAATCCAAATATAAGTAGGAAAAGGGGTGTTATCTTTGCGAACCAGAAGGCTCCCATCAAACCGAAACACACCGCTATGAGTACACCGTTGATCCAGGCAGAGATATTTTCGACCCAGGGTATGAGTTGGCCGGTTAGAGTCCCTTCCGGGTCGTGCTTCGAATGTCGCCCCTTGAACCTCATTTTCCTGCCTTGGCTCCACTCCCGGAGCCCTTCCCTATAAACTGATGCAATCGGATGAGATTTTGCCGTGCAGGCATATGGCCCGGGTCTATTCGCAACACCTGTTCAAGCTGCCTGATGGCTTTTTTGAATTTCTTCTGTTGAGCATACAGGATCCCCAGGTTGTAATGGGCCTGTAATAAATCCGGTTTCAAACGTATGGCCTTCAAGTAGTGATCAACCGCCTCTTTGACTCTTCCTTGTTCCGCCAGGGCAGTGCCGTAATTGTAATGGACCTCTACGGCATCCGGATCTATCCGTAGGGCTTCTTCAAAATGTCTGAAGGACTGGCTTACATATCCCTGGTCGTACAGCACATTGGCGAGGTTGCTGTGTGCCTTGGGATAGTCGGGTTTTATCTCCAACGCCTTACCAAAATACTGCATGGCCCGTTTCCACTCCCCCTTTTGAGCAAAAGCGCCGCCCAGGATATTATAGGCCATCCAACAATTGGGGTTTTTATGGAGCGTATCGTTCCAAAGACTCTCCGAGTGCGCAAAGGTTTCAGCCCTTTTCCATGAAAGAACTGAGAATAGGCAAATTAAAACCGCTGCCACGCCCACGGCCACCCCACGATACCCTTTTACCCAGCTCTTATACTTATGGGCGATCAGCCCCACGATCAGGGCGATGATCCCGATAATGGAGGTGTACTGCCAATGGTCGGCCACCAGAGAATATTTCATGAAGTAGATATTAAAAAAGCCCAAAACAGGAAAAAGCGTAACCATAAAATAACCTGCACCCAACAAAAAGGGCTTCCCCCAGGTGTACCTGTAGTAATAAAAAAGACCCATAAGACCGGCCAGACATATCAGAGGCAGGAAATGAATGGCTGATGTTTCACCCATCTCCCAACGCGGGTAGACAAAACTTAAGTTAAATGGAAACACCGCCTTATACAGATAAAACCAGATGGCCCGGCCCGCCATGGCCAATCGAGACAGGAATCCATCCTCCCGGACTATGGTGGAAGCGATGGCATTATGATACTGGAACCAAAGGGTAACGGCCCCCATAATCAGGGAGAGCCCAAAAAAGGGCACGCTCCTTAATAGGTCCTTTACCGCAATCCTCCCTCGCTGCCACCAGATACAGCCCAAAAGCACAAAGGGGAGCATAATGACGGAGGTCTTGCTCAGCAAAGCCAAAAGAAATGCAGCCAGGGAGAGGAAATAGAACCACCCATTGGTGTGTTTATCAAATGTTAGATAGCTCAAGATGCTTGTCAGAAAGAAGACCATGGGCAGAAGGTTTTTGCGTTCCGTAATCCATGCCACGGACTCGACATTTACCGGATGAATACCAAAAATAAGTGCGGCCAGCCAGGCCCCCGGTATTTTCAATCTCCTCAAAACCGCCCAAATAAGCAACGTATTTAGGATATGGAGCAACACGTTCACCACATGATAACCGGTGGCATTTTCGCCCCACAGCCTCCATTCAAGCCAGAGGGTGGTGGAAGTCAGCGGAAAATAGTCCGGGGCTTCGGTGGAAAACCAGAATCGCGAGAGACCGTCGGGGGCCTTGATGAGCGGATTTTCAGTCAAAAAGGCGTCATCGTCCCATATGAAGTCCCCATTAATGGCCGGGATATAAATGATACCCACCAACAGGCAGATGAGCGCACCCCCCCAAATCAGACCGGTGAAGGGGTTCTTGCCTTTCACCTCCGAGCGAATCCCCTTCACCGACTTCGGGCCTGTTTGACACGCGTTGCGCCTAAAGCTTTCTGTACACATATATATATCCGAATGGATCGCTGTCTTCTGTGACAAAATGGTGACGCGTAAGCTCCGGCCTGGTGGCATCCGGGCTGGGCCTGAAAAACGGTATTTTTTTCAATTCATATCCAGGGGGGGTATCTCTCAATGGATTGAGGAAAAAGACAATCCATTTTGGCCTTTGCTTAAACCGCCTGTAGTTCATCAAGCCGATCTCCTGAATAATCGATTCTTCGCAGGCTGAGTTTTGGAGGACATTGGGGATAATGAGATACCTGTCCCCCACATAAAAATTCAAGATTTCGTTCACATAAGGAGGCCATGCTACAATCGTCTGATCGTTAAGGCCCTTCTCTTGTGAAATGGTTTTAATCAAGGTTTTGAACGGATCAGGTCTTCTTTCCAAAATTTCAGCATATACCGGGGGCCACCAGGAAATCTCGCGTTGGCGTCCGGCTGCAGGCGAAAACCAGTACGAGAAGGTGAAAATATTGGAAAATGCCACCGCCGCCAATACAAAAGAGCCCAAACAGATCTGGGCTGTCGGTCTTTTCACCCCATGAGACACCACTCTTTCAAGAACCAGGAAAAGGGGAATCAGAGAGAACCCGATTAACTGGGGCATGTACCGCAAGAGCGAATACTGGTGGGAGGTCTCGAATCCCACCAGTCCGGAATTCATGACAATCTGGATGCCGAGATTGATTAGAATCACCAGCGCTACAGGAGAGCGAAGCGGTTCAAAAATTTGCCTTCTGTTTTTCCTGGACAAGACCAACCCTATGAGGGCTCCCCACGCCAATAGGGGAAATGCGTTTATATAGTCGAGATCCAGAATACTTGCCTTGATACCCAGTAAAAAGACATAAACCCATCGGGAGGGGAACTCAAAAAGAAGTTGGATGTGATCCGGGGAATGGTCGGGTACGCCTTTCAAAGAAAAATAGAATACTGCCCAGGACATAAATCCCAACAGAAAAGCCGGCAGATACACCTGGAGCGATCTTTTGTTTTTCAGTAAGCCCAAGATGACGAATGAAAGCAATGAGCAAAACGCCGCAAGCTGGTGGGTATGAAAAAATATTAGAGAGACTATACAACATAGAATTAAATGAAATTTTGAAGACTTGAAATGGTGAATGTATGTCCATAAAAGAACGGAAAAAAGAAAGATCACTATCGGATAGTAACGGGCGCTTCTCTGAAAGAGGACCACCTGCGGCCATAATAGGATGAGGGTCGTTATTACTGCCGGATGACTACTTTCTTTTTTCAAGACCGCATAAAGCGGAAGAAAGGAACACAGGCCTATAAGCACGAAGAGCAACCTGGCGCCCGTGGTGGTCTCACCGAACAGGAAGATGGAAAGTGAACCGATATAGTACTGGACCCAGGGTATTTTTCTTGAAAGAAGGGTTTCACTCACGGATGCGCAGTTTCCGAATACGGCAAGATTTCGACCATCGAATCCTACAGGGATTCCTCTCTCGATGATGTTCTTTCCGAAGACTGCGGTACCCGCCTCATCCCCCCACAGGACCGGCATATCCAAATGCCACAGATACGCAAATGCTACGAGGGTGAACCCGATAAAAAACCTCCAGGACGCTCCCCGCTTTAAAATAGAAGTGTGCACCATTGGACTTGGTTGGTCACTTTACAGGGTTTTTTTGGCCCCAAAGCCTACCGCCCCCTCAGATATTCCACTGCATTTTGAAAGATTCTTATCCCTTCACCATCCTGGCTCACGGGTGTTTTCCCCTGACGGGAGAGGGCCTCCCTTTGGTTGGTCCAGTTGGGGTGATTGGTGAAGTGGTTAAAGGCCTCGGGGTGGGGCATCAGACCGAATACCCGGCCGGTGGGGTCGCATATGCCGGCAATATCCTGGATTGACCCATTGGGATTAAAAGGCCATTTTCCCTGTGCCGCGGTTCCGTCTTCCCCGGCATACTGCATCACCACCTGACGGTTTTCCAAGAGGGCTTTAATGGTATCCATCTCCGCCACCACTTTTCCCTCACCGTGGCGGACCGGCAGTTCCATTTCTGAAAGCCCCTTGGTAAACACACACGCTGCAGCCTCATTCACCCTGAGGGTCACCCACGCATCCACGAAGTTGCCTGCATCATTGTAGGTAATGGCCACCAGCCTTTGGTCGTATGCCTCATCAAATCCCGGGAGCAGCCCCAGGTTGACTAAGGCCTGAAAGCCGTTGCATATACCGATCACCAGGTTCCCATCCCGCACAAACCGCTTCAGTTCCGCACCCAGATGCCGTTTGAGCTTGGCCGCCATCAAAACCCCGGCGCCATGATCATCGGCCCAGCTGAACCCCCCGCCGAAGACCAGGATCTGGAACTGCCCCAGTGTGACCCTATCTGATCCTCTGGCGACGCCGATCAGTTCGTTGATGTGGATTCGGTGGGACTCAGCTCCGGCCAGCTTCAACGAAAAATCGGTCTCATAATCACAGTTGAGCCCGAACCCGGTCAATACCAGCGCCTTTATCCGCTTCATACGAGGCCTCCGAACGGTCTTTTCCATTCCGCTTTCAACCTGTTTTGCACCACATCAATAATGCGTTTGCCATCCTGATCCTTTATGATGAAGTCCGGTTTTTGGGTTACGATCCCCACTCGCCCTATCTCACACCCGGAGAAAACCTCCTCCAGTCTGTGCGCCTTTTCCGGGGCTGCGGTGATGATAAACCTCCCACAGGATTCTGAATAAAGCGCCTGAGCAGGCGTCAGACCCTCAGCCCCCGCCACCCCCCCCAAATCCACCTCCATACCCACGTCCCCGGCCATGGCCACCAGGGCCAGGTGAACCGCCAACCCGCCCCGGGACACCGCATGGCAGGACGCGATCAGACCCTGGGATATGGCCTCATACAATGCCAGGTAGAGGGGCCGAAACTTTTCCGGATGGACTTCGGGCACATGAAGACCCGTAGCCTCCATCATCTGGTAGAACTCGCCCCCGCCCAGTTCATTGCGGGTCGCTCCCAGGACGTAAATCAAATCACCCGGAAACTTGGCATCCATGGTCACACACCGGCCGATGTCCGGAACCACGCTGGATACGGTAAACAGCAGGGTGGGAAGGCCGGATACCTTTCGCCGTTCCCCGTAGGGACCCCTCAGGTGGCCGTCAATATACATGCTGTCTTTACCTGAAAGCAGGGGAATTCCGTAACCCAGGCAAAGGTCTCTGAGGGCCCAGTTGGACCTCACCAACTGAGCCGCCTTGTATTTTCCATCCGGATTCTTTACTGGATCATATTCAATGGTGGGCCAGCAGAAGTTGTCCACGCCGCCCAAATGATGCGGGTCCCCGCCCACCGCCAGCGCCCGTCTCACCGCTTCATCGATGGTGGCCGATGTCATGTGGTAGGTATCGATAACCGAATAAAAGGGATTCAGGGCCTGGGAAACGGCCAGGCCCCGGTGTGAGTCCAAAAGGGGGCGGATGACAGCCGCATCCGAGGGCACGTCCCGGTATTTACCCACCAGCGGCTTGATCACGCTGGTCCCCTGGACTTCGTGATCATATTGCCGCTGGATCCAGTTTCGGCAACACAGGTTCGGCCGGGAGAGCATGGCGCCCAACAGGGCATTGTGGTCCCGGGGCTCGCTGATCACCGGTTCGGCCAATCCCCGTATCTGAGGAGGCGCCCACTCCGCCTCAAACTCCCACTGGGGAAAATCGGATTCCAGCAGTTCCATGCGGATATAGGCGCAGGTCTTTCCCTTGTACGTCAGGTGCAGATATCCGGAATCCGTATATTCTCCGATGATTGTGCTTTCCACCGAATGCTTGGCCGACAGGGCCATGAACCGATCCAGATGTTCCGGCTTTACGGCAATGGTCATCCGTTCCTGGGATTCGGAGATCCAGATCTCCCATTGATCCAGGCCGTCATATTTGAGGGGGACCTTCTCCAGGGCCACTCGACAGCCGTTGCTGAACCGGGCCGATTCGCCCACCGAGGACGAAAGCCCGCCCCCGCCGTTGTCGGTGATAAAGGCGATCAACCCCTCGTCCCTTGCTTCCAGGAGAAAATCATGCATCTTCTTCTGCGTGTACGGATCACCGATCTGGACATGGCCGGCAGGGGTATGCTCGCTGTACCCTTCTGAGGCCGCAGTCACCCCGTGGATGCCGTCTTTTCCCACCCGGCCCCCGGACATGACAATAAAATCGCCCGGAGAGGTGGTCTTTTCATGGGAGGATTGCTCTCCGATCCGGGCGGGCATGATCCCTAACGCGGTGACAAATACCAGGCACTTGCCCGTATAGCGCTCATCAAAGAGGAGCAGGCCGAAGGGGGTGGGGATGCCGCTCTTGTTCCCGCCGTCCCTCACCCCCTCGATAATGCCGTCCAAAAGCCGCCGGGGATGGAGGTGCGGCTTGAGCGGGCCGTCATAATCCCGATCTCCCACACAAAACCCGTACATGCCCGAAATCAGCTTGGAGCCCTTTCCCGTACCCATGGGATCCCGGTATATGCCCACAATACCGGTGATGGCGCCGCCATAGGCCTCCATATTGGAGGGGCTGTTGTGGGTCTCTCCGGTGATCACATAATAATGGTCCTGATCAAACCGCCCCACCCCCGCGTTATCCCACAGCACCGACACCACCCAATCCTTTTCTTCCATCATCTTCAAGGTAGGCGCTTCGATACAGGTCCTAAAAAGGCTGTCCACGGATGTCTCTTCACCGGTACAAAGATCGCGGTAGGTGAAAAACCCCCTAAAGGTATTGTGATTACAATGATCGCTCCTGGCCTGGGAGATATATTCCAGTTCCACGTCCGTGGGGAGGTTCAGCCCCACGGTTTCTCTTTCCTTTTGGACATCCGCCCTCAGAAAGTACTCCCGAATGATGGGGATATCTCGATCCTGAAGGGCGAGATTGCGGGCCAGGGATATCTGTTTGAGTTGATCGTCACTGTCAATGCTGATGAAGGTCACCTCAGGCTCGTGATTCAGCATCACCTTGGGGATCAGAAACCCGATCCCCTGCCCGGGGTCCCAATCCTCTCTTTTAAATATCTTCCACTGCTGGATCACTTCATTGGCCAACAGCTCTCCTGCAATCCGGTCCACCGCTTCTTCGGTCAGTTTCCCCCGGATTTCATACAATTTGGAGGTGTAAATGGCCTCCCCCGGCCCCAGCGGCGTTCCCAAGAGGTCTTCCACCGCCTCCCTCGCCGTGCTCCCGCCCGTATCCCTTACCCCGGGACGAAACCCCACCCATATGAGCCAATCAAAGTCCCGGGCCACCGGGGCATAGGCGGATTCTTCGGTCACCGGATTGGTAAATATTTCGGTCTGGATCTGTCTGAGCTGATCATCGGAAAGTTGAGCGTCCATGGTCAGAATTCGGATCACCCGAATGTCCTCCACCTGAAACCCGAAATATTCCCTTGCCTTTCGTTGAACACCGGCCCCTTCGGCATCGGCCAGCTCCCTTTTCAGCCTGATTTCCAGTCGAAACGCCATGGTGTATTTTTCCTGTGGGGTTCTGGGGATCGTGCCTCTTTTTCCACCCATCGAGGCTGACCCCGTTATGGAGAATTTCTATTGTTTTTAGCGCGACAGGCGTGCCAGAGTCAATAAATAGTTCACGGGTAACAGGCTTGAAATCCAGGGCGTCAATGAATATATTGATTTATATTAACTTAGCATGTTGAAACAACGAGCCCTGAATGAAGGCCATGAGGGGGTCTTTTTCAAATTCCGTACACCCCTATGAGTGACCATGGAACACCCCCGTATGATTGAAGAGTACACACGGTTAGGCAGAGAGGAGGATGTCTCCGACCAGCCATATCCTTTGGGGCTGTCAGCAAGATAAGTCGAAGCCCCACTGCCGTGAAAGGAAGGGATCCGGAAATTAACGGACTTTGAAAAAGACCCCCTCATGGCCTGGAACCCCGTTTCAGAGGCCTAAACTGTTACATTGGTTTTAATCTTGAGAGTCCAAACTTCTCTCGTCATGCCGGACTTGATCCGGCATCCAGGATACGTAACCTATTGAAACAAATCTGGATTCCGGCTTTCGCCGGAATGACGTCGGGAAATTTCTGCATCTTATGATATCAACATGTTAGATGAACTTCGGACTGCAGAGTTTTAATGAAAACCTCTTAGAAATTATAAGGAGTCCATAATGACGGAGAATTTGGAACAGATCTCGGCAGAAAAAAGAAAAGGCGCCAAGATCCCCAACCAGCGTGAGCTTGAAAAAGAGCTGAGCGATTATCTCACC
>JAIPDZ010000056.1 GCA_021737425.1 Deltaproteobacteria bacterium | reverse complement strand
GAGCCCCGACGTGGCAGAAGTATTTTCCACCGAGGAAGCCGTCAATGAGGCATTGCGGTCTCTGATTCGTCTGGCAGAGAAATCAACAGGCCGAGCCAGTCAATCAACGGAGTCGCCCAGATAGCGGGAAGAAGTTCCGTGAGAGGCGGGTCAAGTCTACTGTTGACCTTTGTGCTGTGAAATGACATGTGTTTCGGTCATTCGGCCTCTCTCCCGCTGTGCATCGAAGACCATGGCGGACAGTTCCGAAATCCGTTCCCGCATTCGGTCCGCCTGGCCGCAGATCGATTCCGTGGCCGCCGCGGACTCCTCGGCTGTGGCGGCGTTTTGCTGAACCACCTTGTCCATTTCCGCCACCGCAGTGTTGATCTGGGCGATGCCCTGGGCCTGTTCCGAAGAGGCCGAGGCGATTCCGTTGACCAGTCCGCCCGCCTTCCCGGAATTGGAGACCACCCGGTCGAAGACCTCCGAGGCCTGAACCACTGTTTTGGCCCCATCCTCCACCTTGCGAACCGTCTCTTCGATTAGGTCCGCGGTGCTCCGGGACGCCTCGGCTGCCCGCAGGGCCAGGTTGCGCACTTCGTCTGCCACCACGGCGAAGCCCGCACCCGCCTCGCC
The DNA here is from genome assembly GCA_021737425.1 of Deltaproteobacteria bacterium. Taxonomy (GTDB): domain Bacteria; phylum Desulfobacterota; class DSM-4660; order Desulfatiglandales; family Desulfatiglandaceae; genus JAIPDZ01. The sequence continues at coordinate 20,586 of JAIPDZ010000056.1, read as the reverse complement.
GGCCCGGGCCGCTTCCACGGCAGCGTTGAGGGCCAGCAGGTTTGTCTGAAAGGCGATCTCGTCGATGGTTTTGATGATCTTCTGGGTCTCCTCACTGGCCTCGGAAATCTCTCCCATGGAGGTGTTCAACGCCGCCATGGCACTCTGGGCTTCCTTCACGGCGCCGTTGGTCTCTTTCATCAGCTGGTCAGCCTGCCCGGCATGTTCGGAGTTTTGCCTGGTCATGGCGGACATCTCTTCCAGGGAAGAGGAGGTTTCTTCAATGGCGGCTGCCTGCTCCGTCGCCCCCGAGACCAACGTGTTGCTTGCCGATGCGATGTGTTCAGAGGCGTCTACCACTTCGTCGGCGCCATCGGTGATCCCTTTCACGGCCCTCTGAATGGGGCGGGCGATTCCGTAAGCCACAATGATCAGATTTGTCGTCATGATGGCCAGACCGCCCAAGGGAATAAGCCCTTTGGTGATCAGGTCGCTGATCCCCATCTGGCCGAGCTTTCCGGCCAGAACCCCGAGAAAGGCGAAAATCATGATGCCCGGGCCTAAGCGCTGCCACAAGCGGACAACCATAGTTTTGCCGTAGATCAGGTACAGCAGTCCCCAGAGCAGGAAATAGATCACTCCCAGGGCTCCGAGTCCAGAGACAAATGTATCCATCATGCTTGAGTTGGACATTTATACACCCCTTTATGTCAAGATTTGTTTGTAACGGTAGGAAGCGTCGAAACGCGTCACATTCTATTTTTATCGGCCAAGGGAGGGAAAACCTTTAGGTTTTTTTGGAGCCAGGCCGAATTTGTGAAAGAGGCCTTATACGATCCATGTGAATAAGAGGCAGGGGGCCATCCTCGAATCGGGACAAGGTCGAGGAGATAATCCTTTCCGCGCCTCAACACGAGACTGCCTCAAATATTTCAGAGAAAATCGGCATATCCCAGTCCACCGCAGCCTTTCCGTTGAGCACAGGCTCTTGAGGAGGCCATTAACACCTATGGGTGCCCTGAAATCTTCAACACGGATCAAGGCGCCCAGTTTACCAGTGAGGCTTTCATCGGTGTACTTAAACAGAATGGCCCCCGGGCACTCTGCACCATGTCATGGCCGAAGGTATGGACCGAAAAGATATACGCCAAGGGTGGTTCGTGGCCGATTTTACTCGCATTGGGTCACGATCATGCGATATTCGCCTTTGAACCATTCCTCCTTGATGAGCCTGTCGTGGACCACCGCAAGGTTTTTTTCATTCAGGAGTTCGTAGAAGTCCCTTTCATAGGTCACCCTGCCGAAGTCGATGGTGGTCAGGTATTTCAACTTCGGCTTTATGAACTCGATGAACCTCAGCCTCTCCTTGAACATGGTCTGAAAAAAGACGATTTTTCCCTGCGGCTTCAGCCAGTCCTTAATGCGATCCAGGACCAGGCCCTGATCCTTGAAGAGCATGAAACTCATGCTGAACAGTATAAAATCGAAATACTGCCTGGAAGGGGGAGCGTAGGTCTCCACCGGGGTATGATGGATATGGATGTATGGTTCAAGGCCATAGGTCTGGATCAGGTCCGTGCACTGATTCAGGTAGACCTTGTTGGTGTCGATTCCCGCAATCCTCAGTCCCTTCGATTTGATCAGACCGTGGTAGTTCTTGAGCATGATCCCGTTGCCGATGCCCACGTCAAGAATGGACGAATTGTCGGGGAAGTAATCAAGACAATTCTCGTAGCAGTAATTGGTTACGTCGTCTATAATTAGTTCGTATAGCTTGTTTTTCATTCAATTAATTTGGACTGGTTGATTTCGATCCAAACCCTCCACTCCATCTTGTTGAATGCGAACTGGGAAAAAGCCCGCAGAATACCATGGTTCCGAACAGATAACCTGCCGAAGTTCTATCGAAAACCGGTATCTCCTGTCAAGCCTGTTCGGCAGCTTTTTCCTTAGAAGTCTACAACTATTGTCCCGGATGTTTATGAACGTACTGGGATGTAACGAAGTGCCATCAAGGGATGGCTGCACTCGGAACAGGAATTGGCGGGCCTATGCCGGAAAAATGGAGTGGTGTACGAAACCATTCCGGCCACACATGGGACGTTACTGTATTTCAGGCCGACCCTGAAGGGATTGGCTCAAAACGGAGCCATTGGCGGCATACGCTTTCATAGAGGTCTTGTTACTGCCCGTCAAAAGTGGTACAAGCGTCTTTATCCATGCAGATCGCTTAATGTTGTGGGGTCCGGTTCATCAAATGATGACTCGCTTCCGAATACCTTAGAGATGCCATAAGCGAAAGAGAAATTGACACTGGGGAGGTGCGTACCATGCAGGAAAAGGGGTTCACCCCATTGGAGGAGTACCTTAAGGAGACGAGTAAAGCCGGGCCTCAGCTCAACACCCCCGGGTTTCAGGTACAGCCCCATAAAAAGGGGGATGTGATCTTTTCAGAGGGGTCCACAGGGTTTGCGGCCTATATCCTGAAGCGGGGGCGGGTGGAGATATCGGTCAAGGTGAAGGGAAAGAAGGTGGTCCTGGCCAGGTTGGAGGAGAGATCCGTATTCGGCGAGATGGCCCTCATTCTTAAAGAACACCAGCGGACCGCAACGGCCACCGCGCTGGAAGATTCGGAGGTGGTCAAGATCCCCAAGGACGTATTTGACCAATATATGAGGGATTCTCCCACGGTTATTTCCTCATGTCTCCTGGCCATCTCCCGCCGCCTGCAGGAGAGTACGGACAAGGCATCCAGAAGTCCGGACCCCTTCATGGGGGTGGCTCGGATACTCCATCTGTTTTGGGAGCACGACGTACGGGACCTCTCCTATGACAAGACCGTTCACGGCATCCGGGAGGCCCTGGCAAAAGAGAAGGGGGAAATCACCAGGGTGATCACCCTGATGGAAAGCCTCAACCTTGTCCAGGTAAAGGATGAGGAGACGGGGGAAAAGGGGATCCACCTTCTTGGGGAGGGAAGCTTCATGGAAAAGGCCATCCAGGTACACCGGGTACTGGAGGATTATCCGGATTCAGGCCGGCCGTAGATCCCGCTGTTGGGAGAGGGGGCTTTTCCGTTTTTTGAATCCCCTCGACCGGTCCTAAAGCCCTATGCAGTAGTTGATGAGCGAATGTGAAGAAGCCTGTAGCTTGCTACAAGGTTATTCAATAAACTCTGTATCTTTTTTGCCCATCACGTAATATCTCAATAAGTGGGGGCATAGCCCTTGGATTCCGGCCTTCGCCGGAATGACACAATAAGGTAAGTACCCGTCATTCCGGCGAAGCCCGGAATCCAGAAGTGGGCTATGAAAAAACTCTCCCCTGATTATTGAGAAGATACTCCATATTGTTTATTGAGATCACGCTGCACCGTCATTCCCGCTCGTCCATGTGCTCGGCCCTGATAAGCCTGAAGTTGAGGGTATAGGGCGTGGGCCGATCCCTGGAAAGGGTGATGCGCGCAGGGATGTGCTGATTCTTCTCTTCGAAGGGTCTTTCTCCGGCATACGCGTGCACCGATCGAATTAGACCGTTTTGCCTATAATGGTGTATCTCCCACCCGCCGTTCAGGGGCATGATCACGTCCACCAGCGTTCCGTCTTGTTGTTTGTAGCGGCATACCTGGGCACCGTTTTTTAAAGTGCCCGTCTGGGTCAATTGGCCCTGCGGGGGGAAAAACACCGATTTGATATCATCCATGAGTCCTCGAGCGAACGCCGGGGAGTCAAAGGGCCGGACAGCCCGGTTGATGGTGATCCCCTCATCCAGCACGCCGTCAAAGAGGACGAAGCCCTCCACGGTCATGAGGATGCAGTGGGCGGCCCGTGTGCGGGAGGAGATTTCGGTCACCCCGATGGCGGAAGTCTTCATGCCGTGGGGCAGGCTCCCCTGGATGGCGTGCACGAACTGCCATCGGCCCCGGGGAAAGGGGGACGAACAGTCCGGCATGCTCTCTGAAACCGGGGACGGCCTCAGGGCCTGGGGGCCTACCCCGGGGCTGCAGGAACCCATTAGCAGGGATATGCATATCAATAGAAAGCGCGTCTTCAAGGCCTGTGACCCCTATTTGGGTAGCCGAAAAGGTGTCGAACCGATGAAGTCTCATGCGAGCGGATCGGGTCCTCCCCCGGGGATAAGGGCCGAAAGCACGACGGGCTGAGATCAGCATTCACCTGGACGTCTTTGAATGTGATGCGGGTATAGGAATCCGCTCCCTCGTACAGGGTCACCGATTGAATCACCCCGGGCCGCTCTGAAAGGGCCAGCACGATCCTATGTATCCACTGACGGAAGGCTTCCTCCCTGGGAGTGAGCACAATTTCATCCTCTTGGAAAGAGACCCTAAAGGCGCCGTCACGGTCGAAATCCCCTTTAAGCCACCGGGTGATCTCTTCAAATACGCCCTGAATCCCTTGGAACCCATGGCCCGTGATCTTCTGAAAACCGCGTTCCGTCCATTCATAACGGCTCAGATCACCCGCTTGCATCAGTACCAGATTCTTGATCGGGGACCGATATTCCCATCTGAAGGAATCAGGGGCCTGGTAGCGAAAGAGACCTGTGGATATGAGGGGGGTGGAAAGGATCTTGAGATGTTTTTCCTGGACGAAATCGGCCTTGAGCGTATGGATCTTTTCTGCGGCGCTCTTAAATTCCTCTAAGGGGGTGGAAGTGAAACCTGTGCACACAAGGCTGATCAAAAAAATAAGCCCCCTTGACCATGCGGCGCTCTTATTGAAAGGGATCTTGCGTATCATGTCAATACATGCCGCCGTTCACTGAGAGGACCTGGCCGGTGATATAAGACGCATCTTCGGAACACAAGAAACGGACCACCTTGGCCACCTCCTCGGGCCTGCCCACCCGGGCCATGGGGATCATCTGCTTGATCGCGTCCCTGGGCAGATCCTGAGTCATTTCAGTCTGGATCCACCCCGGGGCCACCACATTGACCCGAATCCCCAGTCTGGCCACCTCTGCGGCAATGGAACGGCTGGTGCCGATCAAACCCGCCTTTGCCGCCGAGTAATTGGCCTGGCCCCTGTGACCGGTCAGACCGGACAGGGAGGAAAGGGTGACAATGCTCCCGGACCGCTGATTCACCATTTTCTCAATGATGGGCCGGGTCACGTTGAAAAAACCTTTTAGGTGGGTGTTCAGGACCGAATCCCATTCCGCTTCGGTCATAAGCGCAAAGAGCCCGTCCGCAGTGATCCCCGCGTTATTCACCAGGACCTGAACACCGGCAAAGCGGGAAAAGATGTCTTTCAGGGCTGTTTGGGTCGCCCGGGAGTCGGCCACGTCAAAGGGTTTCGTCTCACCTGCCCCTCCCGCATCCTTTATCATCTCAAGCGTTTGGGCGGCTGCCGTCTCGTTGGAGCGGTAATTGATCATCACATAATAGCCCGCCTGCGCCAGCTCCCTGCAGATGGCCCTGCCGATGCCTCTGCTTCCGCCCGTGACCAGGGCCACCGCAAGGTCCTTGGTGTGGGTCCTGTTATTTTTTTTCATGGACTGTCCCAAATGAGATTGTGGCTACTTTTTACGAATTCATCAACCTTTATCGGATTGCATAATTTGAAGATGAACTTCACCCACGAGGGTTCCCTCTATGGAGGCCTCGGCCATGACCTCGTGGTAGTTTTCAAAATCAAAGCCTTTGTGAAACCGGGTGATAATTCGGCTGCCCATGGGAAGGGTTTCTGGGTAAAAACTGGCGCTTTTTATGCCCACCAGCCACCCCGCCCCCCCGGCGATGGTGCCCCTTTTTTGGAGTTCTTTCCACCCGAAACAGATCCCGGCGGTCTGTGCGGCCAGTTCGATCAACACCATGGGGTTTGCCCCGTTAGGGTCCAAAAGGGGCCATGCGCCGGTTACCGTGGACAAGGTGACCGCCTGGTGGGCGTCCACCTCCATGACCTCATCGATAAGCTGCATCCGGTCGCGATGGGGCAACAATTCATCAATATTGATCCCGGCCATGTGCATGGACTCAACAGAGCGGTTCTATCCGGCCCTCACAAAGGGGTGCTTTACACGGGAAATGCCAGCAGGTTGCAGGGACTTCCAGGGCTCTGGCCCGCGTAAAATGCGATTGACCGGAATCCCCAACGATGATAGTGTACAAAATTTTCATATGTAAATGTTCAGCGAGCGCATTCCCCGCTGCTTGTCAAAGCGAAGCGTAGATCCCGACTTGTCGGGGCGGCGGGGTTCTTCGCTGGTTCCGGATTTTCAGGACTCTTGTACGACACTTTGACATTGATGTAAAGGAACTCCATATGGAAAAGTTGATGGATGAGTTGAGAGAAAAGATCATCGAGACCCTCAATCTCGAAGACATAAGACCGGAGGATATCGGGGAAAAGGATCGGTTGGTGGGGGGGGACCTGGGGCTGGATTCCATAGATGTATTGGAACTGGCGATGATGATTGAAAGGGATTACGGGATCAGGATCGACAATAAGGAACTGGGGGCCAAGGTCTTTGCCAGTTTGGGCGCCCTGGCGGAGTATGTCAGCGAAAATTCGGTCGGGGGGTACGGTTGACAGGGGTCTGTATTGCCGGTATCGGCCTGATTTCACCGGTGGCGTGCGGGGTTCCTGAGACAGAGGCTGCCCTGAAACAGGGCAAAAAGGGGATCGGGCCTCTGACCCTGTTTCCGGTATCCCGGGATAACGCCCTGCCGGTGGGAGAAGTCCGGATCCCTGTAAGCGACCCGAAGCTCCCCAGAACCCATACCCTGGCCTTGATGGCAGCGAGAGAGGCCATGGGGGACGCACCCTCTCCGCCCGACGCCATTGTCCTGGGGGGGACCACGGGCGGGATGCTGGAAACCGAGGAATGTTTCAGATCCGATAGGCCCGGCAGGTCCCGATTCAGGTACCACGCGCCCAGTTCGGTGGCCGAATACCTGGCCACGGAACTGGGGTGCTCCGGGCCGGTGATAACCGTTTCCACTGCCTGTTCCTCCGGGGCCGTGGCCATCAAGATCGCCCTGGAGATGTTGCGGGCTGATCAGGCCCGGAGAATCCTGGTGGGTGGTGCGGACGGCCTGTGTCGGCTCACCTATTACGGGTTCAGATCCCTTCAGTTGCTTGACCCGGCCGGGGCCCGGCCCTTGGATGCCCGTCGCCGGGGGATGACCCTGTCGGAAGGGGCCGGAATGCTTTTGCTGGAAGCCGGGGAGGGGGGCCCGGAAAGGGATCTGTGTGAGGTCCTGGGGGCGGGCCTGTCCTGCGACGCGTACCATCCCTCGTCTCCGGATCCCCGGGGGACGGGCGCACTGACCGCCATGCGGTTGGCCCTGCAGGATGCCGGGATTGCCCCTTCAGAGATCGATTACGTCAATGTGCACGGCACCGGAACCGTGGACAACGATCTGTCCGAGGCAAGGGCGTTGACCGCCCTGTTCGGTGAAAACATGCCCCCGCTCTCTTCCATTAAAGGGGCATTGGGGCACAGCCTTGCCGCGGCCGGGGCCATAGAGGCCGGGGTGGCGGCCCTGGCCATTCAAAATGATCTCATCCCGGGCACCATGGGGTGTGATCATCCCGACCCGCAATTGAGGCTGAGGCCGGCTATGAAGCCGGCTCAGGCCCATATGGACACGGTGCTTTCAAACGCCTTTGGTTTTGGCGGGAACAACGCGTCAGTGGTTATCGGCCGAAGCCGGGGGCCGGGGTCGGCCCGCAGGCCCGAAACCGCACCCCATGTGACGGTTGTGGGCAGCGCCTGCATGACCGGCGCCGGGGATATGCCCGGTACCCTGCAGGCGGTACGGAAAACCGGGGAGTGCAAAGGGGTTTTCCCTGAAACCGAGTTTTCGGCCATACTCCCGGCGCGAACCATTCGGCGGTTTAAGCGGCTGCCCCGCATGGCCCTGTCCCTGGCCATTGCGGCCCATCAGGATGCCGGGATGGCCGAGGGTCCGGCTGCCGTATTTTTCGGGACCGGGTGGGGCCCCCTTTCAGAGACATACGAGTTTCTCACCCGGGTACAGTCCGCTGAGGAGGCCTTTTCCAGCCCCACCGGGTTTGTGGGATCGGTTCACAATGCTCCGGCAGGTCATATCGCCGCCCATTTCAGGGCCATGGGGCCTAATATTACCGTCACCGGGGGGGATTATTCCTTTGAACAGTCCCTGATGGCGGCAGGGCTTCTGATGAAGGAGGCGGATGTGCCGGCCTTAGTAATGGGTGCGGACGAGTTCCACCAGACCCTCTCGAGGCGGTTTGACCCCTCTGTGGCCCATGGGTTATCCCCGGCGGACGGGGGCGGAGGGCTGTGTGTCGTGCGCACCCGGCGTCCTTCCGGCCCGAGGATCGGTGCGTTATTTTTGGAGAATCCCCAACAGAACCCGGCCGTCATTTCATCCTTGATCCACCGATTGGGCGGGAGGGAGAGGATCAATAGGACCTATGGGGCCATTTTGGCAGGGATCCCCGGCGCCCATGAAGGCCCGGGTCAAGAGCAGCTGAAGGCCTTCTGCTCGGATGCGGGGTTTACGGGACCGGCGATTCACTACCGGCGGTTTATGGGTGAATTTGCGTCCGCATCGGCAGCGGCCGCTGCTCTCGGTGTGGTCTTTACCCGGAATGGAAACATTCCGGCGGGGTTCGTGGGCAAAGCGGATTACAGGCTGGGTGGAAAAGGGATTTTACTAATGGGTCTGGGCCCGTGCATCACCGCGGTGGAGATTCTCCCCGGAGGTTGAGAAAATTATTCATCCCGCAGAGGCGGCGCTGCCATCTGATACTTGAACACAGGATATGTCTATGAAAGTATTGCTTATTTCTCCCAACTCACTGACCACCCCCTATCCGGTATACCCCCTGGGGCTGGATTATGTGGCCGACGCCATCAGGGCCGAACATGAGGTGAGGATCGCGGATATCAACCCCCTGGGAGACTTGGAGGCCCTGGGCAGGACCATTGAGCGGTATGCCCCTGATGTGGTGGGAATCTCATTGAGAAATATTGACAACACCGATAAATTGGACCCCAGCGGTTTCATGGGGGACTATCGCGCCTGCGTAAACACGGTCCGAAAGCACTCCCCAGCGCCCTTGGTGTTGGGCGGAAGCGGTTTCACCCTCTTCCCGGAAGAGATCATGACAGACCTGAGGGCCGAGTATGGTGTTGTGGGGGAGGGCGAGAGGCTGGGCCCCCTCCTTACGGCCATTGAGGCTGGATCCCGGGATATTTCCGGCATCCCTGGAATCCTGACCTCGGAAATGCCCCACCGGGGAGTGAAACCCCTTGACCGGACATTCGCTCTGAATTATCTTTGTGCCCGTTCCCAACTGGTATATTATCTCAAGAACGGAGGGATGCTGAACCTTCAGACCAAACGGGGGTGCCCATTTCGGTGTATCTATTGCACCTACCCCCGCATCGAGGGCCGCCGATTACGGCGGGTTCCCCCTGAAATGGCCGCTGAACGGGCCTTACGGCTTGAGGAGGCAGGCGCAAAATATTTTTTTGTAACAGACTCCGCCTTTAACGCCGACTACGATCACAGCGCCAGGGTGGCGGAGGCGTTCATAAAGGCGGGGGTCTCGATCCCCTGGGGGGCCTTTTTCGCCCCCACCCCACCGCCTGACGGATATTACCAGACCCTGGCAAAGGCCGGGCTCAGCCATGTGGAGTTCGGTACTGAATCCTTGTCAGATCAGATGTTGGCGGTCTATGGGAAACCATTTCGGGCCGACCATGTGCGCAAGGCCCATGAACATGCCCTCGCAGCCGGATTATACGCGGCCCACTATTTTCTCCTCGGGGGGCCGGGCGAGGATGAACAGACCGTGGAAGAAACCCTGTCAAGGATTTCGGAACTGAAGAAAAGTGTCTTCTTTTTTTTTGCGCTGTGCGTATCTATCCGCATACGCCGCTGTATGATATGGCCGTTGAATCGGGTCAGATACGGCACGGGCAGAGTATTTTGAAACCGGTTTTCTACGAGCCCGAGGGGATTGACAGCCATGAAATCGTCCGGCGGGTCAGTAGGCGGGCGGCCGGACGACTCAACTGGGTGACAGGGGCGGGCGGTGAAGCCACCGCCAGGATCATTTCCAGGATGTACGGCCGGGGGTATACGGGCCCCCTCTGGGAGTACCTGATTCGGTGACTCCGGGGAAGCAGGATGAAATGGTATACCCTCATCAACGTAGAGAAACCGTCCTCGGACCGGGTGGTCATGACCGCAGAAGTGGACCCTGGTTCTCCCTGGTTTTCCGGTCATTTTCCCAACGATCCCATTCTTCCGGGAATTGCGCAACTTGAAATGGCCTTGGATGGAGTTTCGCGGCTGTGTGAGCGCCGGATGAGGATCTCAGGGGTTAAAAAGGTGCGATTTAAGCATATGATCCGACCCAAAGCACTGATCACCATATCCGTTTCGCCCCGGAAAAAGGCGGGTTTATCTTATGGATTCCATATTACTGTGGATGGAGAGCAGGCCAGTAACGGGATATTGGTGGTGGAAGAAGTACAGGGACGGATAGAGCAGGGGAATGCATAATGAATAGGGAAAAGGACAAAACAGATCGGATTCTGCGTATTGCAGAGATTATGATTAATGAACTGAAGCTGGAAGACGTGACGCCGGCGTCATTCGACCCGGATATGGATCTGGTGGATGAAGTGGGGATTGACAGTATGGACCTGGCCACCGTGGCCCTGGTGCTTCAGGATGAATACGGGATACGGATCGACGAAGATGATTACCCCAAACTGACCACGGTTCGGCTGATTGCCGAATATATCGAGGAGAAGTTGTCGGAATAATGCCCCGGGGCCGGCCCGGAAGGGCTGTTGATTCCCATGACGGGGACCGGATGGACCCAAGCAGGAAGGTTTGGACAGGAGATGTTCGGTGGGTGCACTAACACAAAGGGAGTTAGCCCCCGGTTCGGACCAGAACCAGGGGGTGTGGCGGTTTTCAGATATCCTGGCAGATCCTGAGATCAAAAATCGATGGGAGAAGGTCCGTCAGTATTTCTTCCTTCGAGAGTCCACATACGATATGACCAACCGGTGCAATATCCGGTGTGAGGGATGCTACTTCTATGAAGGGGATAAGCAGTTTGTTAGTGAAAACAGCGACTTGAATGCCTGGCGGGCGCTCATGGCGCGGGAAAAAGAACGGGGCATTACCTATACAGTCCTGGCCGGAGCCGAACCCTCCCTGGTTCCGGACCGGTGCCGGGTCTGCTACCAGGTGATCCCATGGGGGGCCATTGCCACCAACGGCCTGAAACGGATTCCGGGGGACGTGGACTATCAGGTGCATATCTCGGTTTGGGGCAATGATGCCACCAGCCTCAGGGTCAGAAACGCAGAACATATGCTGGAGAGGCAGATCGCCAATTACAAAGGGGACCCCAGGGCCGTATTCGTGTATACGTTCACCCGGGAGAATATCCAGGAAGTCCATGAGGTCATGGATATGCTTTCCCAAAACGGTTGCCGGGTCACCTTCAACATGTTTTCCGCGCCCGTAGGGTATGACGGGCCGCTTCGCCACGATGCCGAATCCCTCCATCATACCCGCAGGACCGCCATGGAACTCCTGGAGAGGTATCCGGAAGAAGGGTTGTTCTCCCATTATAATATTGCGGCCCATACCCAGCCCCAGGGGTTGCATGCCCTGTACGGGTGTTCGTATCCCCGGATGAATGCGTCCACTGCGGTGGGCCTGGGCCGGTCCTTCAGACAATACCGGGCCGATTTGACGTGGGACCGGAACGCGGCCTGTTGCGTACCCGATACAGACTGTGAAGACTGCCGGCATTATGCGGCCGGAAGCGCCATAGTGACGGCCAGGCTGTTCAGACATGCCACGGACCCCGAAACCTTCAAGGCCTGGCTGGATTATGTGGACACCTATCTCGCCGTATGGGTTAGAGGATATGAAAAAGGGAAAAATCTACTCGATCATCTCGTGATGCCCCCCGGCCATGACTTCTCTCCCCCTGATTCACATACCGCGGTTCGCCTTTGATCCATCCGGTAACCTTAAGGAGCAGGACCCATGAAAACGGTAAGTTCGTTACTGGACAGCGAGTGGTATAAGCGATACAAGGCCATCAGCAAGCTCAATATTCGGAGTTCCATATATGATGTCACCAACCGGTGCAACCTGCGCTGCAAGGGGTGTTTCTTTTTCTCCTCGGGCGAGGACCGGGCGGCCCAGGAGGAGATGGATCTAAGCAGATGGGAGCGGTTTATTGACCGGGAAAAGGCCCGGGGCGTCAACCTGGCCATCCTCATCGGCGGAGAACCCACCCTGTGTATGGATCGGGTGGCGGCCTTTTACGACCGGCTCCCTTCCTTTTGCGCCACCAACGGACTGATCAAGGTGCCGAGAGAACGGTTACCGGATATGATGGTGGGGATTTCCCTGTGGGGCGATGAGGAGGATGAAAAGCTGTTGAGGGGCAAGGACACCTTTTCCGTATCCAGCCGGAACTATGAAGGAGACCCCCATGCCTATTATCTCTATACCATTACCCCGAGGCAGATGGGAAAAACGGAACGCATCGTGAGACGAATCCGGGATGCGGGCCTAAAGGTCCACATGCAACTGTTGTCCAATGACGAAGGGGTGGACGCCTTTTCCTGGCAACCGTCCCAGTTGAGAGACATACGGGCGGAGATGGACGGGATGCTGGAGATGTTTCCGGATACGGTCATCTCTTCCAAATACTATCACCGGATCATTACCACGGGAAAGATGTTGGACCGCACCTTCGGGTGGAATGAATGCCCTTCCGTCACCCAGCCCTTGGACCCCAGGGACCCCAAGCCCAAACATCTGATCGGTTTCATCCGCTGGGCGTGCGACCTGAAAACCATGCACCGGTGTTGCACCTCCGCCACCCGGGACTGTGCCACCTGCAAGGACGGGGCCGCCCATATGAGCTGGGTGATGGTCAACAAGCGCGCGCACATCCGTTCCGAACAGGATCTCAAAAACTGGATAGAGGTATACGAGATGTTTGCCAAGCTGTACCAGTTTCTCCCTTGGTGATCCTATGGTGGGTATGGACGGGCCAACACTTTTGAGTGCATCCCCCTGGTGACAGGATCGAGTCATGACTGCTAAGAAGACCGTCATTCTGGGATATGATGCGGTCTCCCCTCTCGGCACGGATATGGATTCCCAATGGCGCCGGGCCGTGAACGGGGAGAGCGGAATCGATCGTCTGACCCGCTTTGAGGTGACGCCGGAGTTTCCGGTGAAAATCGCGGGCCAGGTGGCGGACGTGGACGTGGCCCCCTATCCCTTTTTGTCCGCGCGAAACCTGGCCCATTGGTCATCGCCCCTGTTTAAGTATGCCATGCTGGTGGTCCATCGAGCCCTGGAGCGAAGCGGGATGGTCATCACCCCGGATCTGGCCCCCCGGGTGGCGGTGACCTTCAGTTCGGCGGTGGGGGGCCAGGATGCGGTCCTGAAGGCGGACCGGCGGATGATCCAAGAGGGAAAAATGCCTCACCCCTTTACCAATCCCAACTCCTGCATCAACATGGTGGGGGGGAAGATCTCCATGCTGACCGGGGCCACCGGACCCATCACGGCCACGGTCACGGCCTGTGCCACCGGGGTGACCTCCCTGATCGTGGGCAGCATGTTGCTGGAGATGGGCAAGGCGGACGTGGCCCTGTGCGGGGCTGTGGACTTTGCATTGGTGGAACCGATTGTGGCGGGATTTGCCACCATGAACGGGGCCTATGTCCACAAACCCGATCAGGCGGCTGAGCCCCCCGCCCGGGCCAGCCGGCCCTTTTCCGGGGACCGGCGGGGGTTCGTGATCTCCGAAGGGGCCGGAAGCATCATTATCGCTACCCAAGAATTTGCCCGCACCCATGGTCTGAAATACACCCTACAGGTTGCGGGATGGGGCATGACCTCCGATGCCCGGCATTTTGTGGCCCCCAATTTTGAGACCGTGCGGCGGTGTATGGTCCAGGCCGTGGAGAGTGCGGGGATCGCACCCGGCGATGTGGATGCGGTCAATGCCCATGCCGCCTCCACCCGGGTGGGGGATCAGGTGGAATCCGATGCCCTGCGGGCGGTGTTTGAGGAATCAGCCCCTCCGGTGTCTGCCAACAAATCCATGATCGGACATGCCATGGGCGCCTCCAGCGCCATTGAGAGCATATTGGCCATGGAGGGGATGCAGCGAAATATGCTGCTTCCCACCATCAATCACACCCCGGATCCGGCGATCCCTCTGGATTGTGTGTCCGAAGGGGCGCGTAAGGTGAACCAGGAGTTCGTATTGAAAAATGCATTCGGCTTTGGCGGATGCAATTCCTGTATCGTGTTTAAGAGGACGGCTTGAGCCGATGAAGGCCCCGAAAAACAGACGCGTGTTTGTCATCGGCTATGCTGCCGTCACCCCATTGGGAAAGACCTTCTCCGACACATGGGAGCGTGCGGTAAAGGGGGAGGCGGGCTTTCGCAAGGTGACCCGGTGTCAGGTCGATTCCCTGTGCCATGTGGTGGGGGAGATCCCGGATTGGGATCCCCTGGATCTGGATTTTGTGGATGCCAAGGAGGCCTATAACTGGAACGCGGACGTGGTCCTCCTGACCGCGGCCGTGTGCCGGGATGCCCTGCGTCATGCGGGCCTGGAGATGGACAAAAAGACCGGACCCAGGACCGCCTGCCTCATGGGCTCTGCCCTCAACGGCACGGACGCCTTTCGCACTGCCATGGACCACTATATCCACCAGGGCCCCCTGAAGGTGAGCCCCTATCTCCTCCCCAATTTGTGCGCCAATCTCCCGTCGGGAAAGGCCGGAATGCTGCTGGGGTTTACCGGACCCATCTTCTCGCCCCAAGGGGCCTGTGCCTCCGGGAATCACGCCGTGGGTATCGGCGCCCGGATGATCCGGGACGGAGATTGTGATTTCGTGATTGCCGGAGGCGCTGAGGCCTGTATCCTCCCGGAGATTATTCACGGGTTTGAAAACATGAATGCCACCATCAAGATTCTGCCCGGGGACCGGGCCTATGAAGATCCCACCCAGGCCTCCCGGCCCTTCAGCGCGGACCGGAAGGGGTTTGTCCTCTCCGAAGGGGCCGGGGCCCTGGTGCTGGCGGCCGAGGAGACCCTGGCCGCCCATGGGCTTACCCCCAGGGCCGAGGTCCTGGGGGTCGGATGGACTTCGGACGCCTTTCATTTTACCCGGCCCAATGAAAAGACCGTGGTTCGCGCCATTGCGGAAGCCATAGCCGATGCAGGACTACAGCCGGAGGATATTCAGTATATCAACGCCCACGGCACCTCCACGCCGAGAGGGGATAAGACCGAGATCGACTGCCTGAGGCAGGTATTCGGCCCCTATCTGAAAAAGGTGCCCGTATCCTCCAACAAGTCCCAACTGGGTCACACCCTGGGGGCCACCGCGGCCATTGAGGCCGCCCTCAGCATAGAAGCCATGACCCGCCACATGATTCTGCCCACCGTGAACCACATTCCGGACCCGGAACTGGAAGATGTGGACGTGGTCCCCAACGCGGTCCGAAGGGAATCCTACCATCTCTTCCTCTCCAATGCCTTCGGGTTCGGGGGAACCAACTGCTGCGTGGTGTTCAGAGGCGTATGATATGAGACCCACCCCCTTTGATCCTGAACCCCTGGAAGGCGATGACCGATATGTGAGGGACAAGTGCGAGGGGCTGGTCTGGCACCGGTGCAAGGGCCGCCCGCTGTACGCGGATACGGACCGTTCCCAGCTGGTGTATCACGCCAATTATCTGCGCTTTTTTGAATTGGGAAGGGCCTCCTTTATGCGGGATGCGGGGTATCCGTACCGGGAAATCGAGCAAAACGGGTATGTATATCCCATTATCGAACTGGGGATCACCTTTCATGCGCCTTTGTATTATGACGATCCCATGTGGATCTATACCCACCCGGCCAAACTGGAAAGGGTCCGGCTCCGGTTTGACTATGTGATCACCCATGAAGAGTCCGGGGGCATCATCTGCAAGGGATTCACCCGGCATTGCGCCATCAACACCGCCGGGGTCCCCGTGGCCATTGATGAAAAGACCCGGTATTTATGGAAACTGTTCCCCGCATAACCGATAAGGTGCGCCTGCCCCTGGAAATACCGCTTCGCCCTTTTCTAATGGACCATCGATTTGAGGAAAGGGCGGTACTGCCTGCGGTGGAGGCCGTGCAGGTTTTAAGTGCATCCACCCAAGATTATCTTCCGGAGCTGAACATCCGGTCCATTGAAAACGCACACTTTTCCAGGTTCCTCTATCTTCCTTCTAATGCCTCACCCATAGCGGCCATAAACGAAATCCAGGGGGGAAAAGACGGCCGGGTCATCTCCAGCCTGCTTACCAGGACCCGCTCCAAGAGCGGTATCACCCGCACCCACACCCACGTGAGTATAGAATTCCCGCCCCTCCCCTCGGATCCTTCCCCCCTTCCCGCAGACCAGGTGTTCGCCCTGGAAGGGATCGGTATGAATGTCCCTTCAGATGCGGTCTACAGATCACTAGTCCCTTTTGGTCCCGCCTTTCAGAATATTCAGGACCCGTTGGTGGTGACCCGGGACGGCGCCATCACTCTGGTGCATGCCCCGGAGCCCGGGGCCAGAGCGGCGCCTCTGGGATCTCCCTTTCCGCTGGATGCCGCCTTTCATGCGGCCTGCGTATGGGGACAGCGGTACCGGAATATGGTGGGCTTCCCAATGGGATTTAACCTGAGGCGGGTGTTTCGGCCCACTGGTGCAGGAGGCACGTATGTGGCCAGGGTGGCCCCCAAATCCTCTGAACCGGGCGCTCCCGTCTTCGACATCTGGTTGTACGGCTTAGACGGGCTTTTGTATGAGGCGGTGCTGGGGGTGGTCATGCAGGATGTGAGCAGGGGTCGGATGAGACCGCCCCCATGGATTCTTCCACAAGGACCAGAGCATCAACCGGGCCCTCTATCGCCACACTGCGATGCCCTGTGTATCATGGAGCTTGCGTCTGTGAGCCCCACGGCAACCAAGGCCCTTTCCCCTAAAGAGCTTGCGCGATACCACGGGTTGGGAAAAGGCCGCCGGAGAAGCTTTTTGGGCGCGAGATTGTGCCTGAAGCATCTTTCCAGACAACTCTCCAATAACGATATGGTGACCCCGGCTGCGGCCATTACCACCATTGCGTCCGATCAAGTGCGCCCGGTCTGCCCGTTGACGGATAAGAGCGGATCCTTTTTCTGCTCCGTCTCCCATGACAAACGCTTTGTGATTGCCGTGGCCGCTAAGTTTCGGGTGGGCGTGGATGTGGAGGCCCTTACGGAGAGAGTTCTCAAGGCCCGTCACATCTATATGCACACCCGGGAAAAGGCCCTGGCAGACCGCTCCCCCTTGGGAAAAATCGGGGCCTCTCTCAGGATCTGGAGCATCAAGGAGGCCATGGCCAAGGCCTTTCATATGACCCTGGCCGAGGCCTGGGACCGGGTGGAGACAAGGAAAATAGGCGAAAAGCTGAGCCGCGTCTTTTTAGAAGAGAACAGATACGAGGCCATTCATCATCAGGCCGCGGATCATCTCTTCACCCTCGTAATAATAAAACCATGTTGACGAATACCCGCTTCGGTGATAATTTCCTACATCTGGAAATAAAAAAGCTTAGGGCTCGCGCACAAATAAGTTCCCAGAATTGCCGCTCAGATTTGGGGCAGATTTGGTTGTTGCGATTGAGAGGAGCCGCAGAAATGGTGAACTATTTCGAGGTCTTCACGATTGAGTGGCGACCGAAGATGGCCCGAAGCCGAGATGGGAAAATGTGAAGTTATTTTTGCGCGGGCCCTAAGGGAGTTCATCGCGCTAAAGGCGGGACTGCAAGGAGCGGGGAATACGCTCGTTGAGCCGTAAGCATTTTCAAAATAGCGCATAGAAAGGATCCACCGATTCCCATGAAGATCTCATGTTCGAAATCCACAAGTTCCTCGACCTGGAGGATCAAAAGATCCGAGCCCTAAGATTGGATTCCCCTGTATTCTCAGGTGGTGGAGTGGGATATCAAGACAAAAAGAGACAAAAAGTTTTTGAACATAAGGTGGTTGTTGGTTTATGGGTATGTAGGCGTTCTTTTCGGGGCCGCCCCATGGTTGCCGGGTCTGATTAAATGGGCCGGGTCAATCTGGTCCGGTGAGGCGGTCAGACATTCTGTGCTTATAGTTGAAGGGGTACTGGGAGCCCTCTTGATGGTGTTGGCAGGAGGGCTGTTTTTTTGGGACAGGAGGCGCTTTCTGCCTTTCGTTTTGGTCGTGGTGGGTATTATGGCCATGGGGTATGGATTTTACTGTATTGTCCCGAACCCCTATGAACTGATCCATCTGCCTGAGTATGCGGTTTTAACGGTTCTCCTTTTTATGGCCGTGCGTGGTAGTTTTGGGAAATGGATGCCAAACCGGAGACTTTACTTCGTGGTTGGTGGCATTGCCATGGGCATAAGCGCCGCAGATGAGTTGTTTCAGGGTATTTTGCCGAACAGGTTTTTTGGCTGGCGTGATTTTGGGCTGAATGGACTGGGAGTGGTATTGGGGCTGATGGTAGTCTGGGCATGGATGGAGAACAGCGGACCGAGATTGGAGGACTGAGCCCTAAGGGTAGTGGAAAGACTGAAGACATTCCGGCTCGATGCCAGGTCCCTATCTCATCCCTGAATTCCGGCCTTCTCAAGGCTGCATTGTCCAGCCCGCAGAAAATGGGCGGTTTGCTGATGTCGGTCAATTCCCATCCGGTTCAAAGGTCCGCATGGCCGAGAGGAAGGAGGGAAGGTGTCGGACAAAATACCACAGACTCCTTCTGTGCTCCCAGATGCGGCGCCTGAATTTTCTGCGCCACCCGGGATCCGTATAAAATCGTTTCACGTGCCGGTTGTAGAGCTCATCCAGGGTCTCTTTTGAATCAATTCCCCTGGGAACGAACACGAAGTTGAGACAGTTCATCTTCCGCCAGTCATACTCAAAAGTCCCTTCCTCAAAGATGTTGTCCCATACCGGGGCCCCGTAAAAGGGGGTGAATTTGGACATGTTCATGTCGTCCAGTCCCAGGGACAGGGCAAAATCGCTGGTCTTTTGAATGGTCTTTGCGGTTTCGCCGGGGAGCCCCATCATGAACAGGCCCTTGGCCCTCAGGCCTTTGGCCTGGATGCGTCTTATGGTGTCCCGGATTTCCTGCAGGTGCACCCCGGGCTTATGGGCCTCCATCAGGTCCGGATCTCCGGTCTCAATCCCGATGGAGAGTTGAAGAAACCCGGCCGACTTGAGCATGGAAAGGAGTTCGTCGTCACAGTGCCCGGCCCGCACCGCACAATTAAGCTGCATACCGAGAGGACGGTCCATGAGCAAGCCGCACAGCTCAGCGATGCGTCTGCGATGGGCCGTAAACAGATCGTCATAGATGTTCACATGGCGCACGCCGAAGCGCACGTTCAGGTAGCGGAGGTGCTGGTAGACATACTCGGCGGAGTTGTAGCGATATCTGTTTTTGAACACGGACCGATCGCAGAAGGAGCACTGATAGGGGCATCCCCGGCTGGTGACCATGGTGGCCCCGGGCGCCAGGATATAACTGAACAGGGGCAGATGGTAGCCCTTGGGAAATCCCGCCAGCTTCTCATAGGCCGGGAAGGGGAGATCGTCCAGGTTTTCAATCTGGGCATGGGCCGGATTGGCTATGGATCGGCCCGCGGCATCCCGGTAACAGAGCCCGGTAACGGTGTCAGGCGCCCGGCCCGAGGTTAGTTCGGCCATGGCCGGTTCCCCTTCGCCCATAATGAGATAATCAATGGCCTGAAACCGATCCAAGAGTTGGGCGCCCATGGCCGAGACATGCACGCCGCCGAATACGGTGCATATCTTGGGCTGGGCATCCTTGATCCGTTTGCAGAGCTCATAGCCGTCCAGGAACCCGGAGGTGGTGGCTGAAAATCCCACCAGATCCGGGTGGTGATTCAGGATTAGCCGGGCATTCATGGCGTTGGTCTTGGGAGCATTCGGACCCAGGCAGTCATAAACAAAGACTACATGGCCCTGCTGCTCTAAGTAGGCGGCCACGGAAATGAGGCCCAATGGGGCCATCCGGTTGGCGGTGGCCGTAATATCTTTTTTGCCGGGGACCCAGTTGGATCCGGCGGGATGGACCAACACAATCCGCATGTCAAGGCGCTCCGCGTTTCAATTTCTTATGGGGTAAGGGGATCACGGCCCTTATAAACAGCCTCGCATTTAAAAAACTCAACCGGACATTATCCCGAAACCGGTGAAAGTGGGAAACATGGGCCTCGGCGGGCGGATAGAACACGGAAACAGGCACCTCCCGCACCGGAACGCCGGCCCATACCGCCTTGACCAGCACCTCGATTTCAAAGGTGTACCGTGTCTCCTTGAGCTTGAGGGATTCCAGGATATGGACAGGGTAGGCCCGAAACCCGCTCTGGGCATCGGAAAGCCGTTGTCCCGTATCTACCAGAAACCAGAAATTGGAGATGGTGCGTCCCACCCGGGAACTTGGGGGTGCGTAATGGGCCTCAAAATCCCGGACCCCCACCACAATGGCCTCGGGATGGGCCTTTATCTCCTG
>JAIPDZ010000055.1 GCA_021737425.1 Deltaproteobacteria bacterium | reverse complement strand
CTTTTTCTCCCCCATTTATGCCCAGGAGACCGGGCAGGGTCCCCGGTTTTCGCCGCGCCCGCCTATCCTGAGAAAGACTGCAAAGAATACCGACCCTCTCAGATCCACTTTAAGGCCCGTTCTCAACCAAACCCTTACATGGTCATGGGCCATTTCCAGTTCCACAAGCAGCCTATGGCCCAGGACCGCCGTTATCAATTCTGGCCAGGATACTCCTCAATGCCCCAAAAAGCTACTGTAAGAAAAGCTGTAGGTCTTTATGTGTGGACTATGCCTTGACACGAGAACGGCCGACAGCGTGGTGCTCCGTTTGCCAGGAGTCTTTATCAAGCCGGTCGCGATCTCGGATGACATGGCATCTCAGTCCCATACCATGAAACCTCAGAGAGCCGATTTATCGAAAAATCAGATAGGTCATTCAGGTTAGCTTTGCCCAATCTGTTGTCAAAAATGCTGAAAATAAATTGACATAGGGCCAGAATTTCACTACCCTTCCCGAAACCGCCTATCTGCTAACGCTGACTTACCCGGTAAGGGACCCCGCATGACCCTGTCTAAAGAACATCTTGTCAGGAAAATCGCCTCCATCAACGGCTATCCAAAGCATGAATCCAGCCAATTACTTGAATCTCTCTTAGAACTCATGAAATCCACTTTTGAGTCCGGGGAAGATATCATGATCTCCGGGTTCGGGAAATTTCAGGTGAAGGATAAAAAGAACAGGCGTGGTATAAACCCAAGAAAGACAATGACCTACCTCTGCAGACCAGGCGGCTCGTCACCACTGCTGAGTTCAGAGATGATAAGCCCAAATGTGTTTGGGTTGCTGAAAACTGGAGACTGTTCAGCGGTCTGAAAGATGCTCATAGTTACATTAAAATAATAGACACTGAGATCAAGGAGGAAAGGGCCAAAACATCATCGCCTTCGGCGAAGGCGAATAACAATCATTCAGTTAACCCTGCAAATCCTGCTGTGTCCCGTAGGTGCTGAGCATCGTACTGGGGTCCAAAAAAAAAGACCTTATCCAGCCCAGGAGAGATGAATATGGAAGACCATCGCCCAATAGACCCAGATGCCCATAGATACGACTATTACGAAGATGAGATCGAATTGATGGATCTCCTCAAGGTCATCTGGAAGTGGAAATACCTGATCCTGGCCGGGACCCTCCTGTGTGCCGTAGGGGCGGCCCTTATGAGCCTCAATATGACCAAGGTCTACCGGATCGATACGGTCATTTCCCCCGGCGTGGTCAAGGTGGAACAGAGCGGCAACATTATCCATATCGGTTCGGCCCCGGAGATCAAATCGCTCATTGAGACCGGAGCTCTAAATGGGCGGGTGCTGAAAAGGCTGGAGGCGCCAAACCCCGAAGCGTTACCCAAGTCTCTGAACTTTCAGTCAAAAACGCCCAAGGGCGGAAACGAACTGGAAATCTCCTATGAAACTGCGAACCCGGAACTGGGCCTGCAGGTCTTAAGCGAGTTGAACCAGCTTCTGGTGGAAAAGTACAGGGATTTGGTGAGATATTACCGGGAGGAGTATGATATTCAGATCCGGTCCAAGGCCAGTGAGGCTTCTAAGATTGTCGAAAAAATAGATAAAGCCAAGAACGGGATCGCCACGGTGGAGGCGGAAAACAGGGCCAAAATTTCCGAGATACAGGCCAAGATTGCCTCCAAGAAGGGGGAAATTAAGGCCAATGAGGCGAACCTGCTCTCCACCATAGAGCAGATGGAGAACAATATATCGACTCTCCGTGCCCAAATGTCAGGGAAGAAAAAGGAGGTGAAAAACCTTCAGGAAAGAATTTCCGAAATTCGGGATGAAATTGGCCGAATCCGCAAGAATACAGACCTCTTGATCGAGGAAAGGAGCCAATTTCTTAAAAGTGCCAAAGGGGATAACAATATTTTGGCATCAGTCATGTATACCAACACCATTCAACAGAATATTGCTTACCTCAATAGCCTAATGGATTCTGTCAACAATGTGAATCAGCAGATATTTCAGAAAAATGTGGATATTGAAAAGTTGGAAAATGATGTCAAAGACATTCATGCTAAAAAGATCAATGTCGAGAAGCAGACAAAAATCAACAATGAAAAACACCTCTCTGATATCAAGGATTACCACTCCCAAATCGAGAGTTTCACGGAGCAGACAAAGTCCAAAACCGATAGCCTCAAATCGGAAATAAAAGCCCTTCAAAGTGAGAATCAATACATCCGGGATGAAATCAAAAATCTGGAATTCAAGAGGGAATATGTGCAGAACGTCCAGATTCTCCAACTCCCGAGAAAAAGCCTTGGCCCAGTCAAACCCAAGACCAGACTCAATACGATGCTGGCCGCGGTGGTGGGGTTGTTTTTAACCGTGTTTTTGTCCTTTTTTATTGAATACATCTCCAAATATAAACGGCGGGAGGCTGAGGAGGAAACTCCCGGGTAAGGCTTCCAGTGTTTTTAGACAGGATCAACAGGATAGACAGGATAGTTTGGCCCTTTCCGGCCTCTCTCCGATGGATCTGGGGCTCGCTTCTGTTCCCGTCGCTACTCCTCACCTTTACGGCATTATGCTTTGGTTGGTCCGGAGAAGTCACCCATGTGGCGGATGGGGATACCATTACGGTCATGCGTGGGACAAAGAGAGTCAAAGTCAGGCTGTATGGCACTGACACCCCTGAGAGCTGTCATTGGAGTCCACATAACGCACGCCAAAGCCTGTTTTGGTTTGGCGGGCATAGCGCTTATAGGGAATTGCAAAATCGGGATGGAAGGGAAAGGCCTTTCCAAATGTCTGAATTCCGATTGTTCTGACTTTCTCTCCTACAAAGAAATCAGCTTTCTCAAATCCATTCTAAGGCCTGTTCTCAACCAACCCCTTATCATGGCATGCATCTTTTCCGGTATCATGCAGGGCGTATGCCCCAGCAAGCCCGTTTGGTTTATTCGTGAGGCGGCCACACCCTCTTTTCCCCTGCTTCGGCGGCAAACTCGGGGGTGCTTGGGGCCGCGAGTAGGTAGAGGATGGATTTTGAAAAACCATAATCGTCAATTTGACGATTTTCAAATTGTTCAGCTATCTGCATCATCCTTTCTGCTGTCGGCATTGACCACGGAAAACACGCCTCTACCCACTTCTGAAATTGTCCATGCTCAAGGCGCATTATCCCTTCACCAACCGGAAACCCTTCCGCCGCTCAGTCACCCGCAATTCGTCAAGTCGGGATATCGATGCATCAAGGATATCCAAGGTAGCCTGGATTGAAGAAAGCGCCTGGCGTGTCTCCTCTAAGACCTTGGACACCTCCTGGTCCTTCCCCCAAAGCGCCTCCAGGTCATTGATAAACTGCATGGAGATCCGTTCAAGATCCCGTGACACTCGGGTGAATTGTCTTGTCGCTGGTTTCATGGGTTTGCCTCTTTTCACCTCACTTGATCCGCCACTTCTTGAACAACCTGCTTACCGAACCGCTATGCCACTTGCCACGGCCGGAAATGGTAGCCACCCCCTCCGCGTTCAGGTAGTCCACTATCTCTTTGATGTTCATGCGATCCCCATAGCGTAGCTGCTTCAAAATATCCCGTACAATGCCCCTGTGGGTTTTTGGTCTCCCCATTTGACTGCATCCTCCAAACCCGGTAACATAGCCTTGAATGGGCTAACCCCTAAAAATCGGTTTGTGACACTTTTCGGGCAAAAGGGGTGGTACAAAAAAATTGCCAAACGGTCACTTGAGAAATGTCACTATTTTAATAGGTTATAGCAATGTCTGATAACTTGTATTATGTAAACTCATTCACATAACTTACCGATTTCATTTAATAAATCACCGTTTTCAACGTTTTTGTAGCTTCCATATCTCCGCTGGCTTATGACACTTTGACCCCGAAAACGGCCCCCTTTCTCCACTTTCATTTTTCCCAAATATGGGATTGAATCGCCTTTCACGCCCGTTTTTCAGCGCGTTCTTCTGCCTCTTCCCGGGTCAAGGCATCAGCTAAGGATTTGGCTTGAGACGCAGAGATGAGCCGAGAATTCGACCGGATTCTAAAAGCGCTGTCCGAATCTTCTACCTTGTCCCAAGTGGATCTGTCACTCCCCCCCATGGAGAATAGCTCCCAAGAGTCTTTGTCAAATGCGAAGGGGGATTCCTCATCGTACAATAAAAATTCGAGTCTTGATGGCATATCCCTACACCCTATCTAAGAAATTTGCTGACACAAGAATATTCCGATTTCTGAGTATGACCGGACATTCTTCTTTTATGATTTCCAAGAGTTTAGTGTGCTTAGTTTCCGACACAAACCATGGTTCTTCCAATCCCTGAACCCCTCCCACCCAGGCGGGGGGCTCCAAGCCCAATTCATCACATAGGGATTCAATGGTGGACGCCAGAAGCCCGTCAAACCGATCATGGTCCAGGTCAAATGGCTCCTGAACGATGCTGAGATCCTTATCTTGCCTGAATTCGTCCACGAAATCCATAAACGGGATCAACCACCATTCCCCCTCGGCCAGCATGTCGCGCTTTACCTGCCTGATTGGTGTGCACATCATGTTTACCCCGATGATTAGTATTTTTCGCGGATATTATACACCTTTTCCTCGATAAAGAACACTCCACCGGACTTAGGCATAGTGTTCATCTACTTGGTCCGCCGCTTCGTTGCTGAAGGAATCAGCGGCCTTGGTCTCCTCCTTCAACTGCTCGACTTCCCTTTGCCGTTGAGCCAGGAACTCGACCTCTTGGGTCTTGATCCTGGCGATCCCCTCTTGAAACCTGCGCTCCAACTCCTCATCGTCTGGAAATTCGTTTTCCAATGTGTCTGGCTCTTCCGGCTGGACCTTGTTCAAAAGAATCCGTAGCACTTCAGGAATACTGCCGCCAATGGCAGCATATTGGAGACCTGCCTGGACGATATCGATTTCGCCCCGCATGACTCTTTGTAGCAATTTTTCATAGCAGTCAGCCTGCTCGAAATTTCTGATCAGTTGGAAAAGTTCGATGAGACCCTGCTGTATTACACTGATTGCACTCACAAAATATTTGAGTTCTTTAGGTTTCATTAAGGGAATACTCTCTCCAGCGGTCTTAAGGCGCGCTTGATATTTTTCCATGCACTTTTGAGCTATCTCATAACCATCCAAGCACTTGTAGAGCCCCGCAAGTACTTTCCCCTCTAACTCCCCCAATCGTTTCCGCTTTTCTTTTTCAAGGATTTCGTCATTCATTTTTTCGCGTTTTTGGGCCTCGATTCGCGCCTTTTCCTTCGCCCATCCTTTCGTCTTTTTCTTGCAAATACCCGTTCCCGGTTTAAGTCCTTTCGACCGCAAGAAAGCAGCTATTGTCTCGAAATCGCCTTCTAAAAATTCAATTCGGTATGCTTCCCAATCATGAGCTTGGCGGGTCCGTTTGCCTTGTGCCTTTGGTGCCTCCATATTTGTATTGGCTTTTCCAGGGTCTTTGCGGATCGCAGCAAATTTTCGGCGGGTGTAGTCGTATGATAGATTTTGATCTTCACAAAACGCTTTCAGCGTCATGTTGGTGGAGCCTTTGACAATCTGGTAAGTATGGTAAGATGCATAATAGTCATGATGGTGCCTGTTTGCTTTGTCCATTCTCCATCTCCTTTAGCTAATTTTCTGAGTAAACCGATCGAAGCAGACTTCTGACTTCCATGTGCCCACGTCTCTTCCCTTTAATCCCCCAAGTTCCATGATTTCGGATTCATGGTCCTCACGGTAAAGACCAATTACAACATCGGCATCCTGTTCGAGATCTCCGCTTTCCTTCAAGTGTTCAAGACGCGGCTTTTTTTTCATTCCCGGTTGCTTCTCCACTTCTCGGCTTAATTGACACAGGACGACAACCGGGACATTTAGTGCCTTGGCCATGGATTTCAGTTCATTGCTGATGTGGCTGATTTCCAAGTGCCGATTCTGAAACTTTCCCATAGATGACATAAGCTGAATATGATCCACGAAAATAGCGCCCAGGCCGTCATGCTCTCCTTCAGCCTTTTCTGCCACAGCAGTTAGGTGCTCGATTTTTTTGTATTTGGGATGGCCCAGAATAGTCAGGTTGATATCCGCCAAGACATTCATGGCCTTAATGAGCAATGGAGATTGATATTCTGCCAAATTGCCCGACCTAATTCGCGAGAGATACACACCCGATTCACTGGCCAGCATACGTCGTATCACCGCCTCCGCACTCATTTCCAGGCTGAAAAAAAGAATATGCTTAACCTCGCCATCCTTGGCCATGTTTTGGGCCATATTTAGAGCGATGGCAGTCTTTCCAATAGACGGACGTCCCGCGATATAAAGAAGTGTTTTCGGCTCCAGGCCAAACAGGTGAGAGTCAATCGCTTCTATACCACATAATGCTCCGACAGTCTGCTGCCCGTTTTTAGCCCGTTCTTCAATGTCATTATGTATTTCCTGGACCAGCTCAAGATTAGTTTGTGTAGTTTCTAACTTTCGATTCATTTCCCGGAGTTTGTACCTGACCTCATCCATGATCGTGTCCGGGTCTTTTTGCATATCCAATGCATCCAAAGCCGCAGACTCGAAAGTATGAAAAAGTTGACGTTGGCGACTTAACTCGACAACCTGTTTTCCGTAATATTCGATCGCAGCCGAGGTGTGGACGGCCATTGCAAGATTTAGAACGTATTCCTGCCCCCCGACCATGTCGAGTCTACCTTGGCGTCTCAGATCTTCGCAGATCACCAATGCATCGCCATTTTCAGACTCAATGGCAGCTTGGTATATAGCGGCGTGAGATTCTCGGTAAAAATCTTCCGGCGTAATCAGCGGCTTGATTTTAGTTCTGACATCCGGGTTGAGCAGAATACTGCCAAGCAAAGCCTGTTCCATTTCCACGCTGTTAGGCGGAACCCTCACAGATTGGCCCATGGGTCCCCCTCTTCTTCTGGGAGTTGGTTTTCAGGTAAAAAATCTACAAAATACCTATCCTGCTTGCCAAAAAAGTTTGCAGGGTTCTTCCGGTAAACTGGATCGCGGTCTTGTACAGTTTTGGCGTAATTCCGAATTGCAGATTGAAGGTCCTCGGATGAATAATGGTTCAAAAAAAAATCCAGATTCGATAAGCATCGATGCCGGGTTTTGTTTTTTGGTTTTACAAAGGATAGATAAGTTTGGTATAAGCTAACAGCTTCCCCATTACTTTCATTGCCTTTTGGACTTTGTTTTTTTACTTTCTTGTCTGTGTCCCCTGCCTGTCCTCTGCCTGTCCTTTGGTTGTCCTCTTTGCTGTCCTTTCCTTTTTCACAAACCTGGAAAGTATGCCAATTCATGACGGAAACTACGCTAAATTGGCTGTCCGATTTGATGTCCAAATTTCCCATTTTTTTGAGTTTTTTCATTCGATTGCGCACCGTACTCGGCTTCATATGCAGTTCGCGGGCGGCGGAATCCCGTCCAAAAATGAATTGGCCTGGATGGATTTCGACCTCGACCGTTCCTTTGCCGGTTTTCATCTGCATCCAACGTCTTTTGTGGCTGGCTTTCAGAAGACACCAGCACCAGATTTTCCACAAACTCTCATTTTGGAAAGCCCTTGACTCCAAAGCCTTGCGCCACACCTTAATAAATCCACGCTCCATATCGCCTCGCTAACCATCGGAAGCATCTGCTTCTTTAGTCCGCGAACGCAGCCACTCGCAAAATTGCTCAACCGGATAGGCTACCCGGCGACCTACGCGTATTCGTCCCGGGCAGCCGATTCCGAGTGAATCCAAATTGGCAAGGTATTTTTCCGAGATCAATCCACCAGTGAATCTTGAAACTTCTGTGCGTGCCAGCACTGCTGACGGCCAACTTTCCTTCATTCGTTCAAATACATCCTTCGTCATTTTCTTCTCCTTTCAAATAAAAATGGCCGATCCCATGTTTGCCCTTAGGATCGGCCATTTTCGCAATCTTGTATCGCCAATGGCGTAGAATTGGCGGTTTGTTTTTTTAACTTTTTGATATTATTGTTTTATCTGTCACTCACCATTTTCCGCCATGCTATTTCTTTGAAATTTCATAAATATCTTTCAAAGGGACGTTCCAGCCTTTTCGCTCGCTAATTTTTCGCAATAAAGCCTTTTCAAAATCACGTCTTTCGTGACCGGAGTTAAGTAAATAAAGATCTCGATCATCGATATCTTGTCTGGTGACATATTTCCACCGTTTTTCCTTTTCAAAGCGATCCAAGACAGCCTGCATTTTTTGGGCCTCTGTCGATTTTGTAAGGGGTCCCGCTTGCCGCACTGTGTTGTATAGAACACCAATTTCATTCATAGCCCATTTGCAGCCTTCCATAGTCTTATTTGGTATGTCCTTCTGTCTCGAATTGTCAATCACCCTTGGTAATTTATGTTCCCTGGCAAATTTATCAGCCTCCGTCCGCTTGAACTGGCACTTCCTCAATTCAGAGATCACACTTTCCGTGGCCTCGGGTTCTCCCTGCATGGCATATACGGCTTGAGCCCGTTTCTCGATTTCTTCTGGTGCCTGTGGTCCATATGAAAAAAACAGAATAAAGGCATTCTTGGGGCCGGTATCGAAAATATTGTCCTGCCCTGATGGAGCGTAGTTGATCCATGCCTCAGCCAAGGGAATTATTCCCCGGCCCCGGATAAAAATTGTAGGACCGTCATCGAAGGATTTTCCAAGATCATGGAGATCAATCCTTTCGGTCGCCCAGGTATGAATTTGTTCTTTAGACATTCTCGGCTGGGGTACATTCGTTGCTGGTTTGCCAAATCGGTAGGGCGTCAGGCCGACCCGAATACATTCGAGTAGCTCAAAAAGCTCTTTGCCCCAATGACTGGAAAGCTCAGTTGACGAAATCCAAGACGATTGCACGACACCTCTTGTAGCGCTCCTGTGGGTTTTCCCGGGAAAAGCGGCCCAGGAAAGCCGCCTTGTCGGGGAGCTCACCCTATCCCCGGAAACTGTGTCATCATAAAAATAACCGGTAATCCACACCCAATGCCTGGCCGAGTTGATGGGCGCTCTTCTTGCCAATAGGCCGCTTACCGCGCTCCATCTCCGAAATATGCGGCTGAGGAATTCTTGTCATTTCTGACAAGGCGGTCTGGCTTAAGCCTTTCCGTTCCCGCGTAACCTTGAGGCATACGCCTCCCTCATTCTCCCGGATCTCGGAGGGAAACGCATCTCTCCAGGAGGGCGCCCGTTCCGATTTCTCCGCATACCCAAGGGCACGAAGGACGCTCAGAGCTTCATTCTTTTTATCCGCAGGCCCTGTGATATGAAGTTCAATAAGGGGCTCGTTCATGCGTTCCAACATAAGTCACCTCCACTGAATTGGTGTCAATTACCCGCCACACTGCGACATAAGTGGGTCTTCCCTTCTTGATGTGACAGTGATGCCTGCTCTCCGATAGCTTGCCGTAATTGGACCAGTCACCCCGTACCGGCCCCATGATTTCGATCTCTTTCATAAGGCCAAACGCCCTTTTCTGTACATTATTGGGGAGGCGCTTGACGGCCTTGGTAGCGTCACGGGATAAGCTCACATGCCACATGGCTTAATATACCATTAAATGATATAATGTCAAGGAAAACATTTATAGGGTAGGGATGACGCTTTAGCCATCTTCAGATTTCACTATGGGCACCACCTCAGCCATTTCGGGCTCCTCATCCAGCACCTTTATTGCCGCCTGCATGTTCTCAGGGGCCAGATGGCTGTACCGTTCAGTCAAGGCAATGGTGGAGTGTCCCAACAGTTCCTTGACGGTGTACAGATCCGTTCCTGCCTGGACTAACCGGCTGGCAAATGTGTGCCTGCATGTATGAAACGTGACCTTGTTTCGCTCATCCGTTACACCGGAATTGAGTTCAAGGGCATCCACACACCGCATAAAGGTTTTGCTAACCTGCCCTATGGTCTCCCCTTGCCTTGGCGGGAAAGCCTTCCCTTTTCGCTCTGGTAAAGCCAGCAGCATTGTCTTAACCTTCTTTGTCATGTACGCAATCCGGTTTTCCCCTCCTTTTGTATCCACCACCCGGATCTGTGCACTGGCAAGGTCCACATGCTCCCAATCAAGGGTGAAAATCTCACCGGCCCTCATGCCCGTTTCAAGACTCAATAGGGCCATGTCATGCACCTGTTGGCTGGTTTTCTTCAGTTTGGCAAGCAGCTTGTCGCTTTCATCTTTGGTGAGAAATCGCATCCGTCTGTTGTCGAACTTGGGGGCCTTGACCGATTTACCGGGCCATTCTGCATATACGACCCCGTTGTTCCGAGCATGGTTCCAGCATTGCCTCGCAATGGCCAGGACTAACTGAATAGTCCTGGGGCTTTTATCGGCCTTCAGCATCTTCCGCTTGATCCCCTCCACATGAAGGGGGCGCAGGTCTGCCATTTTCAGCTTGCTGATATTGGGCCTGATCCATTTCCCGTACAGGCTTTTCTCTGCCTTATAGGACTTCGGTTTATTCGTTTTTGCCGCAGGGAAATAGTGGTTTTCCCAATACTCCCCAAAGGTCAGGGCCTTTCGCTCCTCCTCATTCCGGGCCTTTTCCTGGGCCTCCGCCTTGGCCTGGTTCACCTCCCTTTCTTCTTTTGGTGTCACCGGCCCTGATCCTCTGAGTGCGTTCTGCTTTAGCCTGGCCAGTTCCCCTTGACAGTAATCCAAAAACGACCGCCTGGGGCCTGTCTCCCCCTCCCTAAGCATCCGGGCCTTTTCCGCTAAAATCCATTCACTCTCCCAGCCAAGACCGAAAACCTGGGTTTTGCCCTCCACTCGAAACCGGGCTCGAATGTACCTGTCGAAACGCTTTCCATGTTTCCGAGTTTCGTGATCCGTGGCCTGCAGCCCTTTCCCCACCTTGTACCATTTCACCGCCATGACAGACCCCTTTTGTTTAGATCTTCTTTCTGGAGAAATGACATCTTTGTACACTTCTTGTACACTTTTTCCGCTGATATGTCGTGATTTAACGGGATGCTATGGGAAAGTATAATATAGATAACTATTTGAGATGTCAATGGTAAAATGATGAGATGGGAAATTACGGGAAAGGGCAAAAATTAGACTCTTAATCAATTGGTCGAGGGTTCGATCCCTTCCACGCCCACCAAGGAAAATCAAGGACTTGCGGAATGCTTCCAAGAGTCCTTTTTTATTGGAGTCTGCTCCTCGCCGAACCGCTCGTGAGTCTTTTTGCAGAACCCACCGACTACCACACCTTTCCCAGCCCCCTCTACCGTTCGTTACCTCTCTGGTTGACTTATGGTTTATGGCACCCGAACCGTTCAGAGATCCAGCCCCGTTATGGTATCATGGGGGTCGTTCCAGTATAACCTCTGGAGATTGAAATTGACAGAAGTAAATAATTATTTCATATTAGATTCCGCTCAATAAACATGTATTATCTATTACAAAACAGACAGGTAGAAATAGATGATAAAAGAAGAGCAAATTGGAGGACGAATCAAGAAATTGAGGATTGAGCGGATGCTAACACAAGAGGCCTTAGCCCAAGAGGCTGGGTTGACCAAGGGGTATCTTTCAAAAATAGAAAATTCCGAAAATTCTCCTCCGGTGTCAACCCTTCTTACTCTGGCCAAGGCCTTGGGGGTTGATATCAACGACATCTTTTCTGAAGAGGCGACAACCACAAGCATAACCCATACCCACAAAACGGAACGTCAAACAGTAGCCCGTAGCGGTTCGGTTTTTGGTTACTCCTATGAACCATTGGCCGGGAAATTTCCCAACCGGCACATGGAGCCTTACATCGTGGTTTTCCCCCCGCATCTTGAAGGCAAAACATCGTTTCAGCATAAAGGCGAGGAACTGCTGTATGTCTTGGAAGGAACTATGAAATTCCTCTATGAAGGCAAAGAGTTTATTGTGGAGGAAGGAGACTGTGTGTATTTTGACGCCAGCGTGCCTCACTATGGAATTTGTGAGGGCCAAAAGGCGGTGAAATGCATCATGGTCATCTACCCGGAAAAGTAAACTGCAAAGGCACGGAAAAAGTTGACTATTGTTTTATATTAGAGTACCTTGGTTTCCTAATAATATTTTTTTCTTTCTGAATAAATTGACCGATTTGAAATACCATGCTAAGGTGCAAACCGATAACGATCAGAATTTGAAGATTCCCTGCAGCTCGCTGCAGGGAATCTTCCAGATGTAAGGTAACTTGACCCGTTTTTGGTTCGCTCGCATTCCCCGCTGCCCCGCAAGGCGGGATTTCCGCTTCGCTCCAGCAAGCTGCGGGGAATGCGCTCCCTGGGCATTTGCGAAAGGTCCTACATAATTGATCACTTCCTGAAACGCATCTAAATGTAAGATAATCGACATAACCGAACCAAATAGACTCTGTCAGAGAAAGGAGGTGAGTCGCTTTTTCTTGGGGTGTGGATACGCAACAAAACAAACCCAACATTTAAGGAGGTCGATATTATGAAAAAAACGCTGAGTACGCTTTTTGCGGTCGCATTGGTGCTGTTCTTTTTAACCCCTGCCTCGGCCAAGGACAAAGTGGTGAAATGGAAAGTGCAGGGCTTTGTACCGGCCGGCATGTTGTACCACGAAACGCTGGTCCGTCTCGCTGACAAGGTGGAGAAGGCCACGGATGGCAAGTTGGTCTTTGAGGTCCATCCCGCCGGAGCCCTGGTGCCCCCCTTTGAGGGGATAAAGGCCGTCAGCAACGGGGCGTATCAGGCCCAGTTCAGCTATTCCGCCATGTATGTGGGTAAAATCCCTGTGGCCCCGCTGTTTACCGCGGCTCCGGGCGGATTGAATGCCCTGGGCATGCAAATGTGGTTCGACCATGGGGGTGGACTGGAACTTTATCAAAAAGTTTATGACAAATCCGGCTTTAATGTGAAGGTACTCCTTGCTGCGCCCATTGCCATGGAGGATTTCATGTGGGCCAAGAAACCGCTCCGAAAAATAGAAGACTTCAAAGGTCTGAAGATGCGGATGATGCCGCTCATGGGCGATGTGCTCCAGGAACATGGGTTTTCAGTCATTTTCTGTCCCGGTGGTGAAATCATGCCCAACCTCCAGCGCGGTGTCCTGGATGCAGCCGAATACTCCATTCCCGCCTTTGATAAAACCATGGGTATCTGGGAGGTGTGCAAATACGTCATGCTTCCGGGTATTCATCAACCGGCCTCCCAGTTGGAACTGATTGTCAATAAAGACGCCTATGCCAAACTCCCGGACAACCTGAAAAAGGGCCTCAAGGCTGCGGTTGCGCAAAGTCGGCTGGATGAGTGGCTGTGGATGGAAAAAAAGAATATGGAAGCGGTCCAATTTCTTAAAGAACAAGGCGTTACCTTTGTCCGGATGGATCCGGAGACCATTGCCACCATGCAGAAATGGGCAGACGAATACTTAGATAAACGCGCAGCAGAAGATGAGACTTTCGCTGAAGTGTGGAATTCGATCAAGGCCTTTGGTGAACAATGGTATCCCTATCACAATTTGTACAGTCTTCCCCATTAAGCCGGGGGTGAGGACAACCTTAATTTTCTCATTCATGGGGATATTACCCGGCTGTCCGGGTAATATCCCAGGCTTTTATGGAGGTTAGCCTGATGGAGAAATTCCTCCGTATCATCGACCGCAGTAGCGAGTGGACAGGAAAGGCTGCGAGTTTTCTGGTAGTGTTTCTGACCCTCGCCATTGGGTATGACATCACAGTACGCTATCTGTTCGACAAGGCCAACTTCTGGGCTTACGACCTCACCTACATGCTTTACGGCACCTACACCATTCTCGGTGCGGCCTATTGCCACTACATGAAGGGCCATGTGCGAATGGATCTTTTGTACAGCCGGCTATCCAGAAAAGGGCAGGCCAGAATGGATGTGATCTGCTATATTTTTCTCTTTTTTCCTCTTTTCACTATTCTGCTGTATAAGTGCGGAGAAGGTGCCTACTGGGCCCTGATCCACGGAGAGACCAGCCACGCCAGCGTGTGGCGGCCTTCTTTGGCCCCCTTTAAAGTCGCCATTGTTTTCGGGCTTTTTCTTTTTTTCCTTCAGGGGATTGCGGAATTTATACGCGCATTAACTGTGGCCATCAAAGGAGAACCCCATGAGTCCTGAGTTAACCACCATATTGATGATAGCGAGTCTTCTGGTCCTATTGGCGGGGTTCCCACTCGCCTTTGGCGTGGGCACGGTTGGGGTATTCTTTGGTCTCTTAACCTCCGGATCCGGATATCTGTATATGATCGGCCCCCGGGTCATGGATGGTATCCTGTCTGAATATATCCTGGCAGCGGTCCCGCTTTTCATATTTATGGGAAACATGATGCAAACCTCGGGGGTTGCCGAGAAGGCCTTCAAGATTCTACATCGGTGGATGAGCGGGATCAACGGGGGTCTGGCTGTGGCCACAGTGATCCTGGCCATGATATTTGCCGCTACTACGGGGGTGGTTGGGGCATCCGAAACGGCCATCGGATTATTGGCAGTGCCTTCCATGCTCAAGGCCAATTATTCGAAATCCATTGCCAGCGGGAGTGTCTGTGCCGGCGGTACCCTCGGTATCCTGATACCCCCTTCCATCATGCTCATCCTGTACGCCCCGATGGCAGGTGTCTCCGTGCTTCAGATGTTTGCCGGCGCCGTCATACCGGGCGCCCTTCTGGGTCTGTCCTATATTACCTACATCATCATCCGAAGTGCTGTTAATCCCAGCCTGGGACCCGCTCTCCCACCGGAAGAACGACTCCGACTCTTTTCAAAGGAATCCTTGGTAAGCGGTGTCAAATACCTGTTTCCACCGCTCTTTTTGGTATTTATGGTTTTGGGTTCCATCTTTTTTGGTGTGGCTTCTCCCACTGAAGCGGGTGCGGTAGGATCCATCGGGGCCACGGTTTTGGGGCTGGCCTATAAGGGGCTGACCTGGCAGAGTTTTAAAGAGAATTGCTATACCACTATCCGAGTCACGGCCATGATCATTTTTATCGCAGTTGCCGCCAGTCTCTTCACGGGTGCGTTTTTGAGCGCCGGGTGCGGTCAGGTCATCACCGATGCGCTCTTGGGATTGGGGCTGGGCCGTTGGGGCATATTCATCACCGTGCTCCTGATCATCCTGTTCCTGGGGATGTTTATCGACTGGATCGGCATCCTGATGATCATTGTACCCATCTTTTCACCCATGTTGTTGACCCTGGAATTTAATCCCCTGTGGGTGGGGCTGGTGATTTGTACCAGTCTTCAGATATCGTTTTTGACCCCGCCTTTCGCCTATTCCATATTCTATCTAAAAGGGATCAATGTGGGACTGGATCTTCCCGAAATGTACAGGGGAATTGTGCCGTTTGTGGGCCTTCAGGTTCTGGTGGTGGTGCTCATCATCCTCTTTCCGCAACTCTGCCTGTGGCTTCCCAAGACCCTGTCAGGGTGATGCCCAAAGCGGATACCTCCGGACCGAGGATGACGTTTCCCGGGCATGGCTTTAGGTCTGAAAAAAATATATGGTGTGAAAGGAATTTGTTATGAAAAAAGAGCCAATAAGGAACATCACGGTATTGGGCGCCGGCATCATGGGACATGGGATCGCTCAGAGTTTCCTCATGGGCGGCTATCCGGTGTGCCTGTATGACATCCAGGATTCCATTTTACAAACCGCGCAATCTCATATTGAGCAAAACCTCAAGCGGTTCTCCCAATTCGATCTGATCCCAAAAGAGGAGATCGGGCCGGCCATGGAACGCCTGTCCACCACATCCGATCTGGGCCGGAGTGTGGACGGAAGCGATTTTATCGTAGAGGCGGCTCCGGAGGACCTGGAACTCAAGCGAGGCCTCTTTGAACAGGTGGAGGCAGTGTGCAGCCGAGAGGCCATCCTGGCCAGCAACACATCTTCTCTGACTATGGGGGAGATCGGTATAAAGGTAAAACAAAAAGAGCGACTCATTACCACTCATTGGTTCAACCCGCCCCATATCGTGCCTACGGTGGAGGTGGTGAAATCAGAATGGACCAGTGAGGCGACCATGGACACCACCCATGCGCTTTTGGAGGCCGTCGGAAAGGCGCCGGTCAAAATCAACCGAGAAATTCCCGGCTTTCTGATCAACCGGGTGCAAATGGCCATGGTCAGAGAGATCCTGGATCTGTATGACCAGGGCATTGCCAGTGCGGCCGACATTGATAAGGCCGTCAAGGGGAGTATCGGGTTTCGGCTGGCCAGCATCGGGCCGTTGCTTACCATCGACCTGGCAGGAACCAGACTCTGGCTCAAGGTCTGCGAAAACCTGTTTCCCCATATTGCTGACACAAAAGAGGCACCCAGGACGTTGAAGGCCCTGGTGGATAAGGGGGCAGACGGCATTAAAAGCGGTAAAGGATTTTATGATTATACGCTGGATTTTTCAAAATCGGAACTGGACAAGGCCATCGAAAAAAGAGACCAGGAGTTCTTAGATCGGCTTCGGCGCCTCTATAAACAGAATCGACCGAGACCTTACACCAGGCCTTCGGCCTCAGTGCCGGATGTGGAAGGACCGGCCATTTGATAAGGAGCAGGATATGAGCATATTAATTACAGGCGGTACAGGATTTATCGGTGCACAAGTGGTGCAGCTGTTGTTGGAGAAAAATGAGCAGGGCATTGTGGTCTTTGATATCAACCCCTCCACCAAACTCCTGGAGGGTGTGGCGGATCAAATCGAAATCGTACGGGGTGATCTGGGAAATTTCAGCCACGTCTTAAACGTGGTCAAGACGGTCAGACCCAAGGCCATTTATCACTTGGGCGGCATGTTGTCCGTGCCGTCGGATGCAGACCATGCCGCCTCTTTTAGGGCCAATGCCATGGGGACCTTTCACATCCTGGAAGCGGCCAAACTGTTCGAGGTCCCCCAGGTGTTCTTTTCCAGCACCCTGGCCACCTACGGCCTGGACATCCAGACCCCTGAGATTGACGATTACACCCTGCAACGCCCTCAGCTCTTCTATGGGTGCACCAAGGTCTTTTGTGAACACATGGGGCT
Organism: Deltaproteobacteria bacterium; assembly: GCA_021737425.1. Taxonomy (GTDB): domain Bacteria; phylum Desulfobacterota; class DSM-4660; order Desulfatiglandales; family Desulfatiglandaceae; genus JAIPDZ01. The sequence continues at coordinate 4,426 of JAIPDZ010000055.1, read as the reverse complement.
GTTTTACAAGCGCAAATACGGCCTGGATTTCAGAGGGATCCGGTACCCCTCCATTGTCGGACCGGGGGTCAAGACCCCGGGTGTCGTCCAGTATACCTCCTGGGCCATCGAAGAGAGTGTCAAAGGAAGCCCCTATACCATTTATGTTCAACCGGAAACGCGATGTCCGGTGATGTATTTCAAGGATGCGGCCATTGCCATGGTCAAGGTGGCAGAGGCCCCGGCCGAAAACATCCAAATGGTCAACTACATCATCGCCGGCGCGAAACCCATTGCCAGCGCCCAGGAACTGGCGGACATCATCAGGGATCGCATTCCTTCCGCGCAGATTGATTTTGAACCGGATTTGGAACTGCAGAAGGTCCTGGATAAACTGCTGCTCCCCATTGATGATCGTATCGCCAGGGAGGAGTGGGGCTGGGAATCCCAGTACGATCAGGAGAGGATTGTGGATGATTTCATTATGGAGATGAAAAACCATCCCGAACGGTATGAATAATGGATTAAACCCGGGTGTTACAAAACCCGATCAAGAGGAGGCTATACATGTCCGATGAAACCATTACCGAGGGGACCCTGTTGTGGGAACCTTCGCAAGCGTTCAAGGCCCAAGCCAATATCACCCAGTATATGCAATGGCTCAAAGCGGAAAAAGATCTCAGCTTTGACGACTACGACAGCCTCTGGGAATGGTCCACCACGCATACCGAAGACTTCTGGGCATCCATATGGGAATATTATGGCATCAGGGCCTCAAAACCCTATACAAAAGTGTTATCCGAACGGAAGATGCCCGGCGCCAAATGGTTTGAAGGGGCTGAACTCAATTATGCGGAAAACGTATTTGAAAACGCCTCTGCTGACCGGCCCGCATTGCTATTTCAGTCCGAGACCCAGGCCTTAACCGAGATATCCTGGGATGAACTGCACCAGAAGGTGGCTTCTGTAGCGGTTAGTCTCAGGGAGATGGGAGTGGAACGGGGCGATTGCGTGGCTGCATACATGCCCAACATCCCGGAGACGGCCGTTGCCTTTCTTGCCACCGCCAGCATCGGGGCCATCTGGTCCAGTTGTTCACCCGATTTCGGCACCAACAGCGTCATTGATCGGTTCAAGCAGATCGAGCCCAAGGTGCTGTTCGCCGTAAACGGCTACACGTACGGCGGAAAAGTCTTTGACCGACAGGCGGCTGTAACCGAGTTGCAGGGGGCCCTTCCCACCCTGAAAAGAACGGTCCTGGTGCCGTATGTGACGGACGGAGCGGATGCCTCCGCCTTTACCGATACGGTCATGTGGGCGGAGTTGGTAGAGACCGAAGGGGAATTACGTTTTGAGCAGGTCCCTTTCGAACACCCCCTCTGGGTGGTCTATTCCTCCGGGACCACCGGTCTTCCCAAGGGCCTGGTTCACGGCCATGGCGGCATCCTGCTGGAACTAATCAAGTTTCTGGGGTTCCATGTGGATCTGAAACCCGGTGATCATTTTTTCTGGTTTTCAACCACCGGATGGGTCATGTGGAATATTGTCATGGGAGGCCTCTTGGTGGGCGCCACCCCGGTGCTCTTTGACGGCAATCCCGGTTATCCGGACCTGGATACCCTGTGGACATTCGCCGAAAAGGCCAAGCTTAAGGTCTTCGGCACCAGCGCCGCATTCATTACCGCGTGTATGAAGGCCGGATTAACCCCGGCAAAAGATCACGACCTCACAGAGTTAAAAGCCATCGGCTCCACGGGTTCTCCCCTGCCGCCGGAGGGATTTCAATGGGTTTATGATGAGATAAAGAAGGATATATGGCTGGTCTCCACCAGCGGTGGGACCGACATCTGCAGCGGCTTTCTGGGCGGGTGTCCCCTGTTGCCCGTGCATGCGGGAGAACTGCAGTGCCGGTGCCTGGGGGTCAAGGCCTATGCCTTTGACGACAGCGGCAACCCCCTCATTGACCAAGTGGGCGAATTGGTGGTGACCGAACCCATGCCCTCCATGCCCCTGTATCTGTGGAATGACACCCATAATGAACGCTATATGGAAAGCTATTTTGACACGTACCCCGGGATATGGCGCCACGGGGACTGGGTCAAGATGACCCCGAGGGGCAGCATGGTTATTCTGGGCCGTTCCGATTCCACCCTCAAGCGCATGGGGGTCAGAATGGGAAGCAGCGAGATCTACAGTGCGGTGGAAGACCTGCCGGAGGTCCTGGACAGCCTGATTGTGGGGGTCCAGGGGGAGGGAGGCAAATACTACATGCCCCTGTTTGTGGTGTTGAAAGAGGGGCAGGTCTTGGATGAAGAGATGAAATCCAAAATCAAGAACAAGATCCGCAGCGCCTTATCACCGCGTCACCTGCCCGATGACATCCGGGCCATTGAGGCGGTCCCCCGCACGCTGAACGGAAAAAAGCTGGAAGTCCCGGTCAAGAAGGTCCTGATGGGGATGCCCGTGGATACGTCTGTAAACCGGGATTCAATGAGCAACCCGGATTCCATGGACTATTTTATAGAACTGGCAAAAGAACTGGGGTCTTCCGCTTCCGCTTAGATGAAATGGAGGAACATACCGTTTCTCCATTGACCTCATGGGTTACGGGGCAGATAGGTTCTGGATGATGTGTTTGCCAAATCCGGAACAGCTGACCTTTTTGGCGCCTTCCATCTGCCGGGCCAGATCATAGGTAACCGTCTTTTGGCCGATGGTCTTTTCCATGGCCGAGCGTATCAGGTCTGCCGGTTCATGCCAGCCCATGAACCGGAGCATCTCCACCCCGGAGAGGATGAGCGATCCGGGATTCACCTTGTCCAGTCCCGCATATTTGGGTGCCGTCCCGTGGGTGGCCTCAAACAGGGCGCACCGCTTCCCGATATTGGCCCCGGGCGCCATGCCCAGTCCGCCCACCTGGGCCGCGGCCGCATCCGAGAGATAATCCCCGTTGAGATTGGGGGTGGCGAGGATATCGTATTCCTCCGGCCTCAGCAAAAGCTGCTGAAACATGGCATCTGCGATTCGATCCTTTATGACCACCCGGTCCGGAGGCCTCACGCCGTCAAAGTGCTCGTACAACTCGGTCTCGGTGAGGGTGGCGTCGGGAAAAGAGGCGGCAGCCACCTGGTATCCCCAGTCCCGAAAGGCCCCTTCCGTGTACTTCATGATGTTCCCCTTGTGGACCAGGGTGACGCTCTCCTTGCGGTGGGCGATGGCGTACTCGATGGCCATGGAGACCAGTCGCTGTGTATTGTGCCTGCTCATGGGCTTGATCCCCACCGCACTTTCCAGGGCGATAGGCCGGCCTTGGGCCTCTTTGACCCTGCGATTTACCAACTCGATGATCTCCTTTGCCTCCGAAGATCCGGCAGGCCATTCCACCCCAGAATACACATCTTCGGTATTCTCCCGGAAGATGACCACATCCACGCGCTCCGGATGGGTCACCGGCGCCGGGACCCCGGAAATATAGCGGACCGGTCTCACACAGGCATAGAGATCCAGCACCTGACGCAGGGCCACATTCAGGGATCGGAATCCGCCTCCCACCGGTGTGGTCAAAGGCCCCTTTATGGCGATACCGTTTCCGAGGATGGTGTCCAGGGTCTCCTGGGGAAGGGCATGTTCCTTTCCATAGGCCTTCTGGGCCTTTTTTCCCACCAGCACTTCCTTCCATACGATCGCTCTTTTTCCCTGGTAAGCCTGGTCAATGGCAGCATCCAGGACCGCTTGGGTGACCGCCCAGATGTCCGGACCGATTCCGTCCCCTTCAATATAGGGGAGGAGCGGGTGATCCGGCACCATGGGTTGATCTTGCGGGTCCCACCGGATGGACTCGCCCCCCCCTTGTTTGGATCCCTGTGTCATATTCTTCCCTCCGAACCGACGCTGACGTCTCACTTCAGCACATGTGAAAGTTATTGCTCTTCTTGGTATTTCCCTCTTTTCAGAACAGTGGCGGAAGGGGGGTGGATTCCCTTTCCCTTTTTGGCACCAATTTACATTCGGGCCCTTTTGAGGTACTATGCACCCGGATCGTAGGAATGTTACCAATTGAATCCGGATTATGCAAATGAGAACCTCCGCAAACTACGGGGAGACCGATGATTCCATTTGGGAAGTGTGCGAGGTGGAAATGAGAGGATTGGATACATGAATTACCCTTTTGATAAAAATAAAGCACAGTCCCTGTTGGCGGACCAGCGTAGGCTTTTGGGCCGGGGACTTTCGTACAGTGAAAAGATACTCTTTCTGCACCAGGAAAAGACCACTTTGTCAAATGCACTGATCCCTGGTCAGGATAGTATCCGCCTTCGGCCGGATCGGGTGGCCATGCAGGATGCCACGGCCCAGATGGCCATGCTCCAATTCATTCAGGCGGCACAAAACAAATCACGGGTGCCCGCCACCATCCACTGTGACCATCTGTTACGGGCCGGCGAAG
>JAIPDZ010000054.1 GCA_021737425.1 Deltaproteobacteria bacterium | reverse complement strand
AACCTTGAACCTCTGAATCCGTGAATCGTTGAACCAAGGCGCCTTACACCCCGAGATAGGCCTCCCTGATTTCTGTAGATCCTTTGATCTCTTCAGGGCTCCCTTCCGCCTTGATCCGGCCCTCATGCAGGATATACACATAATCCGCGGCATTGAGGGAGGCGTCCGCGTTTTGTTCGATCAACATCACGGTCAGGCCGATGTCGTCTTTCATCTTCTGGATGGTGTCGAAGACCTCCTGGACCAGCAGCGGGGCCAGGCCCTGGCTGGGTTCGTCCAGCATGATCAGATCCGGCTTGGTCATCATGGCCCGGGCAATGGTGACCATCTGCTGCTCACCGCCGCTCAGGGATCCGGCCATCTGGTGTTCTCTTTCTTTGAGTCTGGGAAACAGGGTGTGTACGGTGGCCAGCGATTCCTCCCGGTGGGCCGATGCCTTTTTCACGTAGGCCCCCATGAGAAGATTTTCATGCACGGTCATGTTGGGGAAGAGGTGTTTTCCTTCCGGCACCAGGGCCACTCCCAATTCGACCTTTTTATGGGTGGGGACGGTGGTGACATCCATATCCTTGTAGATGACCTGGCCTCTCCAGGGCTGGATCGATCCGAAAATCGTCATGAGGAGCGTGCTTTTTCCCGCGCCATTGGGCCCCAAAAGCGAGGTAATCGATCCCTTTTTAACCTGAAGACTCGGCTTCCACAGGACCTGCATGGGACCATAGCCTGATTCCAGTTCCGTGACCTTTAACATCCTTAGTCCTCCGGCGCATGGCCCAGGTATACTTCCACCACTTTGGGATCTTCCAAGGCCTCTTTGGTGGGGGCGTCCACAATTTTGGACCCCTGATGCAGCACAATGACCTTTTCCGCCAGGCCCACCACCGCCCGCATGATATGCTCCACCATGGCCACGATGGCGATATTCTCCTCCTCGGCCACCCGTTTGATAAAGGAGACCATTTGATCGATATCGTTGGGATGCATCCCGGCCATGGCCTCGTCCATCAAGAGCAGTTTCGGTTTCATGGCCAGGGACCGGGCAATCTCCATGAGCTTTTTTTCCACCGGGGTCAGGGCGCCTGCCGGCTTGTCCCGGTGGGCGGTAAGGTCCACCCGTTCGATAATCTGATCCGCAATCTGTAAAGACCCGTCCACATTCAGGCTACGGCCCTGGGTACCGAACATGGCCCCCACTGCAATGTTTTCTCTCACCGTGGCCGAGGCAAAGGGCCTGGGGATCTGAAAGGTCCTTCCGATCCCCAAGGGGGCCCGCTTGAACGGGGGCAGCCGGGTGATGTCCCTCCCCTCGAAGGTCACCGTTCCTTCTTCAGGGAAAAAGACCCCGTTGATGACGTTAAACAGGGTGGTCTTGCCGCTCCCGTTGGGACCCACAATCCCCACGAATTCCCCTTTGTCAATCTCCAGGCTCACCTGATTGACGGCCACCAGCCCGCCGAATCGCTTGGTTACATTTTTCAGTTCTAATAAGGCCATGATCTCCCCTACACGATAAACCTCTCCACGCCCGTCCCCTTGGTCCTGGCCTTCAACATCCCCACGATGCCCTCGGGAAACAAGACGATGATCACCAGGATGACCGGGGCGAAAATGAGCAGTTGAAATCCCGGGAGGAAGATGGACAGGTAATACTTGGAAAGGCCGTAGACCAGTCCGCCTACCACCGGCCCCAGCAGGGTGCCCGCCCCCCCCAGCATGGCGATGATGATGGCCTCTATGGTATAATGAATCTCAAAGACCTCCGGGGGAAATACATAGGGCGTTTTCAGGGCCCAGGCCGTGGCCCCCAACAGGCCCGCCAAAGACGCGCTGGTAATAAAGGCGATGATCTTGAACTTGGTGACATTGATCCCCATGACCTTGGCCGCGTCTTCATCTTCCCTCAAGGCGGTCAGGGCATAACCGACTTTGGTTCGCATGTAAAAAAGGGTCACAGATGCGGCCAGGGCGGCGATCACCAGGACCATGATATCGGCCCAATAAGTGCACAGGGCCGCGGCGGCCTCCCTGCCCAGAATGGTGTTGAGGTCGGCCGTAAAGATCATGCCCTCGGATCCGTTCCATATCCTGGCGCCTTCGATCAGGAACCTGAACCCCTCGTTCACCCCGATGGTGGCGATGGCGAAATAGGCTCCTCTGAGTCTCAGGGCCACGGCGCCCACGGCCATGGAAAGGAGGGTGGACATCACCATGGCCAGGGCAAAACCGATGACAATAATCCATACCCCCAGAAACTCATACTGGACCAGCCGGGTAATGGACAGGGCCATGCCGTAGGTCCCCATCCCCAGGAAGGCCACATACCCGAAATCCACGTACCCGGTCATGCCCATGAACACGTTAAAGGCCTGCCCCAGGGCGCAGTAAAACAGGAGCATGGACATGAGCTGCCACATCCCTTCCATATTTTCAGCGATGAGGAACATGACCACATAGGCCGCGAATACAGGGGCAAGGGGCAAATATTTCGGTAGCTGTTTCATTTTGCGCTCAGGATTCCGGTGGGTCTGATTAAAAGGATGACCAGCAGGATCACAAAGGACAAGAAGCGGGTGAGGGCAAAGGGTTCCACCCCCGGTATATAGGCGAACAGGGTGTATGAGCCGTTCTCAATGAGCCCGAAGACCAGCCCGCCGAAGAAGGCCCCGTAAGGCGAGGAAAGCCCCCCCAAAACGGCAATCACAAAGGCCTTGAGGGTGTATCCGCCCCCCATGTAGGGATTGATGCCCACGGGAATGAACATGGTAAGCAGGACGCCGCTGGCCACGGTCAGGCCGATTCCCAAGGAAAAACTGAGCGCGTATGCCCCGCCCACATTGATCCCGCACACCCGGGCCCCTTCACTGTCCTCCACCACGCTCCGAACCGCTGATCCGGCCCGGGTCTTCTTGAACCACAAAAAGAGGAGCACCGCGATCAGGATGCTCCCCGCACAGGCATAGAGCTTGGCCATGGGCAAGACGGTGATCCCCAGATCAATCTTGCCCACCTCCCAGTTGTAGCCGCGAAATTCCGACCCGAAAACCAGCTTGACCAACTCCTCCAGTAAGACGCCCATGGAGAAGGTGGCCAGGAGGGTGGCCAGTTCCGGGGCCTTGATCAATTTTCGGATGGTGGTATAGTAAAAAATGAGCCCCAGGCCCATGCCCACCATAAAGGCCACGGGCACGGCGATGATGGGGCTGATCCCCAGAGAACTGAACAAAAACAGGGTCACAAAGGCCCCCACCATGATAAACGCCCCGTGTCCCACATTGACCACCTTGAGGACCCCGAAGATGAGACTGAGGCCCATGGTGGCCATTCCGTAGACCGCGCCCAGCACCACGCCCTGGATCAGATTTCCGCCTAATTGCTCAAAAAACATGGCACCAATTCCTCGTGGGCTTAGAAAGAGGACTCCCCTGCCGGAAGCGACCCAGGCAGGGCCCTAAAACAGCCCCGGCCCGGAAGCGGGGCCGGGGCATTACGGAGGGTTACTTGGGAACGGCCTTCGCGCCCTTGACCTTTTCCTGGAAGGTGGGCATGGGATAGCAGACCTTTCCGGTCTGGGCCTCCTCAGGCCACACAATGACCCTGGTACCGTCCTGCCACTGCACGTCCACCATGGTATGACCCACCTGCATGCCGCTGTCGTCCACGTCCCAGCCGCCGTAAAAGCTCATGAATTGGAGCTCGCCCAGGACATCCCGCACCTTTTTGGAATCAACGGAATCGGCCCCCTGGGCCCCCAGGACATACGCCAGGACCTGGGCGCCGGCTTCGGCTGCATGGTAATCCGGGAGCATATCCTCGCCGGTGGCCTTTTTAAAGAGTTCCAGGAATTCTTCCTGGCTGGGTCCGATCCACGGAAGCCCGGTAGCCTGGGCCTCTTCGCCTGAATATTTGACCCCGTATTCCCAGTGGGAAGGACCCATGACCCCCTCGGCCATGGTGGTCAGGGCCTTGTAAAATGCCGGCAGGGTGGCTGCGGCAATGAGAGAAAGGGCATTGACATTGATGTTCAAATCGGCCATCTGCCGATTGAAGAGCTGGCCGTCTTCAAAGTGGCCGCCGCCCAGGACAAAATCGGGTTTGCTGGCCTTGAGGGCCGAGAGAAGCGGGGTCAAATCCGTGACCCCTTTGGGGTAGGTGCGTTCAAAAACCACCTGGAAACCGAGGGCCTTGGCGTGGTCTTTGGCCCCTTCCATGACCATTTTGGCAAACTCGGAGTCTTCATAGGCCAGGGCCACCTTCTTGGCATCGGGATCAATCTGGTGAATCATGTCCAGCGTACCCATGTGATAGCTGGTGGCAGGGCCGATGGTCTGGACAATAGATCTGAACCCCTGCCGGAAGATCTTGTTGTTGGCCCCGCCGTGATCCATGTACAGCATCTGGTGGCTTTCGGCCACGGGCGCCCCCCTGAGGGTCAGACCGGAACTGTAAGGCGCAAACACCACATCCACCTTGTCCACGGTGATCAGTCTGCCGATCAGGCTGGTGACCGCCTCTTTTTTGGATTCGCAATCGTAATATTTATATTCCAGAGGGACCTTTTTGCCGCCGATTTTCACACCGCCATTGAAATTATTGACCCAGTCCACACAGGCCTTGATACCGCCTACGGCCTGTTCGCCGGCCTTGGCATACTTACCGGAAAGGCAGGCCGGATGACCGATTACAATTTTGTCCGGGGCTGCACCTGCAAAAGACACCCCCGCGAAGACGAACATGAACAGGACCAGAATCGCAAAAGACCGTTTCATACTGAACCTCCCTTTCTGAAAAATGATGGGTAAAGTTGACCAATCCACCTAATCGTTTGAATAATGAAAATAAATAACAGTAAATAATTATGTCTGTCAAGGGTAAAAGGCGTGGTTTTTTTCGTTTTTTTCAGGACAATTTGGGTATCTATCTATGGAGTACGGGCTATGGATTACGGGTGCTCGGGTGCACTTTATGCTGAGGCCGTAAAAACCGATAGGGCGCCGACGCCGACCCGGCAGGCCATACGGTCTCCAGCTCTTTGTGGATCCACTCCACCACCAGCACGGGGCGTCTGTTCTGCTGGGTTTTGTCCTCGTAATCCTCAAATTGCACAGGACCGAACACGGTTGCCATGCGGGTGAGGGCCAGGGCATCTCTGACAGCCGAGGGGGTCAAGGAGTCAGCCCGTTTCAGGGCATCCGAGACCACCCATAGGGCCGCATGGGCCTGGGCCCCGTGGTAATCCGGAAGGGACCCATACCGCTCCTCATATCGGGCCGCAAATTCCTCGGCCCCCGGATAGGGTACGGACGGGATCCACAGGGTACTGGAGAATACCCCCTCTGCCGCATCTCCCGCGTATCGGGGCAAGTGGGGATGGATAAACCCCGGGCCGTGACCGAAGAAGAGCCTGGGGGCGAGATGAACGGCCCTGGCGCCTCTCAGCAAAAAGGCCGGATCCGCCGGTCCCGGGGCGATCATGTACACCAGGTCCGGATGTCTTTCCTTGACCTTGGTAAGGATCCCCCGGAAGTCGTGGACGCCTTCCTCAAACCGGTCCTGCCGGACCAGTTTGAGGCCTGCGCTCCGGCGCAGCCGCTTGAACCGGTCGTGCCCGAAGCGGCCAAAAGGCCCTTCCTCAAAGACCACGGCCGCGGTTTTCACCTTTGCCGCCTGTTTCAAAAAGGCCTTGAGCGGAAGGAGGTATTCGCTTGCCGGCGGGGTCAGCCTGAAGATATAAGACCACCCCTGGGTGGTAAGCTTGTCCGCCGAGGCCGTATTGATCAAAAAGGGGGTCTCCAGCTCCTGGGCCACGGCCGCGGCATGATACGTGGTGGTGCTGGCGCATCCGCCGGTAACCGCCACCACGCCGGCCTCTGAAATCAGGCGTTTCATGGCGGTGGCGCCCCGCTCATAAGCCCCGCCGCTGTCTTCAAGGACCAGGGTCAGCGTTTGTCCCTTTATCCCCCCGGAGCGGTTGATGCGGTCCGCGGCCATGTCAAAGGCATTTTTTTCCATTTCCCCGATCTCGGCCATCTTGCCGGTCAGGGGAAGGAGGATGCCCACCTTGATAGGATCGGCTTCATCCGGAGTAGCACCTTCTGCGGCGGGTCCAGTGAAAGTGGCCACAGTGACCAGCAGGGCCAAAATGGTACTGTTGAGTTGCCTCATGAAACCTCATGTCAGATGTCAGAGATCAGATGTCAGATGGTGGAACGTCCAAATGAAGGCCGATGAGGTTATCGGCCCTACCGACACTCCAGACCCCAGCTGACACCTTTGAACCTCTGAACCTTTGAACCTTGAACCTCTGAACCCTTGAATTACCAGGTTTCAGGCGGGGGGTCAAGATGCATGAACGGGGAGAGGATTGGACCCGGGTGTAGACGGCCAAAAAAGGGGTTGACATTCAAACAGTTGTTTCATACATATGTTTGTATCAGGAGGGGGATATGGCAGAAAACAGGATGCGGGGCCCTTCAAAGGAGAGGCTTTTAAACGAGGCGGAAATCCTTTTTGCCCAGAAGGGATTTGAAGGGGTGAGTGTGCGGGAGATTACCCGGGCCGCAGGGTGTAACCTGGCCTCGGTAAACTACTACTTCGGAAACAAGGAGAACCTCTACATGGAGGTCTTCAGGTACCGGTGGATGCCGCGGGCCAAACGGATCCACGACAATTTCCGTCAGAGCCTCCAGACTCAAGAACCGCTTTCCCTGAGCCATATTATTCAATCCCTGGGAATGGCCTTTTTAAGGGGGCCCCTGTGCGAGGAGGAAAGCAGATGCCACCAGCAACTCATGGCCCGTGAACTGGCCCAGCCCACGGCGGCCCTGGAGATGCTGGCGCAGGAGATCATGAGGCCCTTTTTCCAGGAACTCACCGATATGCTGAGGCCCCTGGTCCCCGAAGGGCTGGAGGAAAGCGAGTTGATGCTGGGCGCCATGGGGATCTTCGCCATGATCCTCTATTTCAGTTTCGGTCGGGTGGCAGTCACGCGGCTGTTGGGATGCGAATATGATGATGCCCTTCGAAACCGTTTATCCGAGCACATTGCCGGTTTTGCCATCAACGGTCTCAAGGGACTCAACAAGGGGAAACCCGATGGTGCATAAGCTCGTGAAGATCCTGGCGGTCCTGCTGGCGGGGGTGTTGGCCGGCTGCATCAAGCTGGGCCCTGACTTTGAGCGACCCGCTCCCCGGGCCGACATCCCCCCATCATACCAGTCCTCCCCGGGCGGCGCGCCGTCAAAGTTACTCTCCATGCCCGAGGATCACTGGTGGGAAGACTTTAACAATCCTGAAATCAATCGACTGGTAACCCGGGTGCTCAATCGAAACCTGGACATCCAACAGGCCACTGCAGTGATCCAGGAAATGGAGGCCCGGGTGGTTCAGACCAGGGCCGATCGCTTCCCCTCTCTCGGGTTGCAGGGCCAGGCAGCGCGGGAGCAGCGATCCGAAACCAGTTATGTGCCGGGATCCAATATCTCTTTCGGGGGGACCACTTCCAGTTACAGCCTGTCCCTGCCCGCCTCCTTTGAGGTGGATCTCTGGGGCAAGCTGGCGCGGGCCCAAGAGGCTTCCAGGGCCCAACTGCTCCAGGCCGAAGAAAATCGCCTGGCCCTATCCCAATCCGTCATTGCCGAGGCCATCTCCCTTCAACTTCAGATCGAGGCCCTGGAACGTCGAATCCAGATCACCGAACAGAGCATCCGCAATTATAAGCGGAGCGTCCGCCTGGTGGAGGCCCGCTATGAACGGGGGCTCTCCCCGGTCCTGGACGTGAGACAGGCCCGTCGCACCCTGGCCCGGGCCGAATCCGAACTGCCGTCACTGCGCCAGGAATTGGGAGTCACCCAGCAGAAGCTGGCCGTCCTGACCGGGGAGTATCCCCGGACCGCTCCTCCTGTTTCCCAGCCCGAAGAGTACTATAAACCCCTGGCGCCGGTGCCGCCCGGCCTCCCCTCCGAGCTCCTCTTGCGCCGTCCCGACCTGAGGGCGGCCGAGGCCCGATTGAAGGCCCTCAACGCCCAGGTGGGCGTGGCCAAGGCGAGTCGGTTTCCCAGCATTTCGCTCACCGGAAGTTTCGGGTACTCCAGTACGGAGTTGAATCAGCTTTTTGACCCTGGAAGCCAGTTATGGAGCCTGGCCATGGGACTCACCCAGCCCGTTTTTGACGCCGGCCGCCTCAAGGCGGGGCAACGGGCGGCCGAGGCCCAGTACAGGCAGGGGGTGGCGGAGTATGCCAAGATTGTTCTCAAGGCCTTCTCGGAAGTGGAAGGGGCCCTCCTTACCCGGAAAGAACAACTGACACGTCGCCAACGGGTGCTTACATTCCTACGGGAGGCCCGGTCCGCCCAGAAGCTGGCTGAAAAGCGATACAACCGGGGCCTGGTGGACTACCTGACCGTACTGAGCGCCCAGATTACCCGGTTCGGGGCCGAGGCGGATCTGGTGCTGGTGGACATGGCCATTCTGACCAACCGGGTCACCCTGCACCGTTCTCTGGGCGGTGGATGGGGGGCGCCCCCGCCGCCTCAAAACGCCAATGGGGAGTAATCATTATGGGTAAGAAAAAAAAGCGGATCCTGCACATCATGCTGGTCATCGTGCTGATCGCCTTGGGGGCCACGGGCATGGTCAAATTGACGCAAAGCAAACCGCAGATCCAAAAGCGACCAATAGACGTCCCTGCCCCCATTGTTCGGATAAAGACCGTCCATACCGGTCCCCAGCAGGTCCTGGTGAGCGGCGAAGGGATTGTGAGCCCCCTGAAGGAAATCAACCTGGTTCCCCAGGTGGGCGGCAAGGTTATTTATGTCTCCCCCACATTGATCAATGGGGGGACCTTCCAAAAGGGAGACACCCTCATCCGCATCGATCCGAAGGATTATGAACTGGCCCTCACCCTGGCCAAGGCCCGGGTCAAAGATTCCGAAAGCATGCTCAAGATGACCGAAGAGGAGGCGGCCGCGGCAGAGGAGGAATGGCACCTCCTCCATGAAGATGCCGGAAAATCCAGAAAAAAACCGCCGCCACTGGTGATCAAGGCCCCCCAACTGGCGGCGGCAAAGGCCGAGCTGGCAGCGGATCGGGCCAATCTGGAAAAGGCCGCCCTGGACCTGAGCCGGACCACCCTCAAGGCCCCGTTTGACGGCCGGGTCAGTGAGGAGCACGTGGATGTGGGCCAGTATGTGACCCCGGGCCAGTCGGTGGCATCCCTGTATTCCATTGACGCGGCCGAGGTGGCCGTTCCCTTGGAGGACAGGGATCTGCAATGGTTTCGGGTCCCCGGATTTACCTCCGAAGACCAAACCGGATCACCGGCAATGGTGGAGGCCGATGTGGCGGGGAAAAGGCTCTCCTGGTCAGGAAAGGTGGTCCGGTCAGAGGGGAAACTGGACCAGCGCACCCGCATGATCCGGGTGGTGGTGCGGGTGGAGCATCCCTATGCCAAAAAGCCGCCCCTTACCCCGGGGCTTTTTGTCACCGTAAGGATCCAGGGAGAGACCCTTCCCCACGCAGCAGTGGTTACCCGCTCCAGCCTGAGGGCCAACGACGTCATCTGGGTGGTGGGACCGGATCACCGGCTTCGGTTCCGGCAGGTGGCGGTGGCCCGCAAACAAGGGGACATGGTGGTGATCCGATCCGGTCTTGAGGATGGAGACCGGGTGGTGATTTCCCACCTTCAGGCCGTCACCGACGGCATGGCGGTCAGGACCCTGTCCGACCCGAAGGAGAACCGCTCATGAGGGGCATTGTGGCCTGGTTCGCGGGAAACCATGTGGCCGCGAACCTTCTGATGATCTTCCTCATGGTGGCCGGCATTTTCACCGGCCTGACCATGAAGCTGGAGGTCTTTCCCGAATTTACCCTGGACCGGATATCCATCACCACGGAATATCCGGGCGCCTCTCCGGCCGAAGTGGAAGAGGCCATCGTCCAACAGATCGAGGAAAGCGTGGCCGGCCTGGCAGGGATCAAGCGGATTGATTCCACTGCCCGGGAGGGGTCTGCCACCACCATCATCGAGGTGATGAAGGGATGGAACCTCCAGACCCTTTTGGATGAAGTGAAGGCCGAGGTGGACCGGATCCGGACCTTCCCGGAGGAGGCGGAAAAACCGGTGATCCGGGAGGTGACCCGGCGGAGCCAGGTCATCAGCGTGGCGGTCTACGGCAAGGCCACAGAGGCCACCCTGAAACGACTGGCCGAGGATTTCAAGGACGACATCACCAATCTGCCCGGCATCACCTATGCCGAACTGTTCGGGATTCGTGAGGCCGAGATCCACATCGAAATTTCCGAGGACACCCTGAAGCGCCACGGCCTCACCCTGGGCATGGTGGCCCAGGCCGTCAGAGATACCAGCCTGGACCTTCCGGCAGGGACCGTGAAGAGCGCCGGCGGCGATATCCTCATCCGGGCCAAGGGTCGCCGGTATTATGCCCGGGATTATTACGATGTCCCGGTGATCACCCGCACCGACGGCAGCAAGATCACCCTGGGACAGATTGCGGAACTTAAAGAGGGGTTTCAGGACCTGGACATCTCGGCCCGGTTTCAGGGAAAACCGGCCGCCGTAATCCAGGTCTTCCGGGTGGCGGACCAGAATGCCCTGGAGGTGGCCTCCACGGTCAAGGCGTTTGTGGAAAGGGTCCGGCCCGGACTCCCCAAAGGGGTGGAGATCGACACCTACCAGGACATGTCCGTCATTTTAAAGAGCCGTATCCAACTCCTGTTGAAAAACATGATCTTCGGACTCATTCTGGTGAGCATCCTCCTGGGGATATTCCTGGACCTCCGTCTCGCCTTCTGGGTGACCTTGGGGATTCCCATCTCCTTTCTGTCCGGCCTGTGGGTCCTGCCCCGGTTTGACGTATCCATTAACATGATCTCGCTGTTCGCCTTTATCACGGTCCTGGGCATTGTGGTGGATGATGCCATTGTGGTGGGAGAGAATGTATTCCGAAAGCAGGAAGAGGGATACAAACCACTCCAGGGGGCCGTGGAAGGAACGCTTGAGGTGGGCCGCCCGGTCATTTTCGCAGTGCTCACCACCGTGGTGGCCTTCTGGCCGCTCCTTCTGGGGGGAGGCACCATGGGCAAGGTGATGCGCAATCTGCCCGTGGTGGTGATCCTGGTGCTGCTGGGATCGTTGGTGGAATCGCTCCTGATCCTTCCCTGCCATTTGTCCGGAAAGAAAGGACGACTCCAGCAACAGGCGGAAGCAAAGGGAACCGAACTCCGGCTGCCGGTAAAAAGCAGGAAAAGGGGATTGACGGTCCAGGTGTCTCGGGGACTTATGTGGGTCATCCGAGGACCCTATGCCAGGCTGGTCCGGTTTTGTGTCCGGTGGCGCTACGCCACCGTGGCCTTCAGCCTCGCCGTCCTCCTGTTGGGCGTGGGCATGTGGACCGGGGGCCGGATCAAATTCACCTTCTTTCCCAAGGTGGACAGCGATGTGCTGACCTGTTCTCTGACCATGCCCGCGGGGACCCCGGTTCATCGAACCGAGGGGGTCATCTCCCGGCTGGAAACCGCGGCCAAAGCGGCCCTGGAAAAATACGACGCGCACCACCGACCCAAAGACGCCCCCCCGCTGTTTGAATACAGCGTCTCCCTGGTGGGGGTCCAGAGCGGGGGCCACGGGCCGAATGCGGGCGCCGGGGAAATCGGCGGACACGTGGGCCAGGTCTTTATCCAGCTCTTGGAAGGGGAAAGGCGGAATGTGAGCGCCGGGAAGCTGGGCGCCTTGTGGAGAGAGGAGGCCGGAATGGTCCCGGACGCCGAGTCATTGACCTTCCAGAGTGAACTCTTCAGTGCAGGCAATGCCGTTGAGGTGCACCTGTCCATGGACAATGAAGATCTCCTCATCAGGGCATCCGAGGAACTCAAGGCGGCCCTTGAAACCTATCCGGGCGTTTTCGATATCAATGACAGCTTCCTCCCCGGCAAAAAAGAGATGCAGCTCAAGCTGAAACCCGCCGCCCGCAGCCTGGGATTGACCCTCGGTGACCTGGCGAGACAGGCGCGGCATGCCTTTTACGGGGCCGAGGCCCTTCGGTTTCAACGGGATCAGGATGAGATCAAGGTGCTGGTCCGGTACCCCTCTTCCGAGCGCGAATCACTGGGATATGTGGAGCAGATGCGCATCCGGACCCAGGACGGGTCGGAAATTCCCTTCGGCGAAGTGGCCCGGGTAAAAATGGAGCCGGGATATACCTCCATTCAGCGGGCCCAGCGCAGACGGGTCATCAAAGTGACCGCGGACGTGGATGAATCCCTGGGCAACGCCAATGAGGTGCGCACGGACATCGAGACCCGGGTCCTGCCCCAGCTGATCAACCGATATCCCGGCCTGCGGTATGAGATCGAGGGAGAGGGGAAAGAACAACAAGAATCCCTGTCCGATGTGGTGCAGGGATTCGGCCTGGCCCTGTTCGCCATCTATGCCCTGTTGGCCATACCCTTCAGATCGTTCACCCAACCCTTCATTGTCATGGGGGCCATCCCCTTTGGCCTGGTGGGAGCCCTGGCCGGGCATCTCCTCATGGGCCTGAACCTGAGCCTGTTGAGCCTGTTCGGCATGGTGGGGCTGGCCGGCGTGGTGGTCAATGATTCCTTGGTGTTGATTGATGCCACCAACCGGATCCGCCGTCAACAGGGGCTCTCTTCCCGAGAGGCGGTTATGCAGGCCGGCGGCCTACGGTTCCGGGCCATCATCCTGACCTCGCTCACCACCTTTGCCGGTTTAACCCCCATGATTGTGGAGAGGAGCCTGCAGGCCCAGTTCCTGATCCCCATGGCCGTCAGCCTGGGCTTCGGGGTCCTGTTCGCCACCGGCGTCACCCTCTTGTTGGTGCCGTGCGGGTATGTCATACTGGAGGACTTTCATCGGCTCCTGGCAAAGGGAAACCCGGACAGCGCATGAAGGTTTTAAAGGGTATAAAAGTATGGTATAAGATCGGAACTCGGAACTCGGAACTCGGAACTCGGAAGTCGGAAGTCGGAAGTCGGATGACAGAGGACAGAAGACGGAGGGACTGAGGCGTAGCCCCTGAACCCTTGAACCTCTGAACCTTTCAACCTTTGAACCTCTGAACCTTATGCACCCACGCATGATCGAACAGCACGCAGAGGTGACATTCAATGACCGGGTGGCCGCGGATACCTACCTGATGGGGCTGAAATCGCCCGATATTGCGGCCCGGGCCCATCCGGGTCAGTTTGTCATGATACGGGTGGGCGCCCAGGCCGATCCCCTGTTGCGTCGGCCTTTTTCCATCTGCGGAGTCCGTAAAGATGGTGGTCTGCTGATACTCTACAGAGTCGTGGGGCGGGGAACCCGCATAATGGCCGGTGCCGGACCGGGGACGGGATTTGATGTTTTGGGGCCACTGGGAAACGGGTTTGATTTTCCTGCTCAACCAGGAGAGTCCCTCTTGGTAGCAGGGGGAATGGGCATTGCGCCTTTGAGTTTTCTGGCCCAAAGAACGGGCCAGGAGGTGCAAATCCTGACAGGGTACGCGTGCGCCGATCAGCAAATCCCTTTCGAATGTTTGGGGCTGTCGCACTGCGCTGTTTTGGTGGCCACGGAAGACGGGACCATCGGTCACCACGGCAGGGTCACGGATCTACTCCAGGAAAGCGGAAACCATATCCCGCACGGATACGCTCAAGTATATGCATGTGGGCCCATCCCCATGCTGATGGCGGTGGCGGATTTGACCTTGCGTCAAGGGATTGCATGCCAGGTCTCATTGGAATCCACCATGGCCTGCGGGCTGGGGGCCTGTCAGGGGTGCGCGGTGCCGGCCGCCCCCGGCAGCGACCGCAGGTATTATCATGTGTGCCAGGACGGTCCCGTGTTTGAGGTGGGGACCTTGGATTGGGAGCAGCTGCAACCTCATGTCCCCTGATCTGCACATCCAGGTGGGTCCCTTACACCTGAAGAATCCCGTGCTTACCGCATCGGGCACCTTCGGGTACGGCCGAGAGTTTGCACAACTCATGGACCCCAACCGCCTGGGGGGGGTGATAGTCAAAGGGATTTCCCTCAAACCCAGACCCGGCAATCCGCCGCCCCGGATCGTGGAGACGCCGTGCGGCATGCTCAATGCCATCGGACTGGCCAACGTGGGCTTAGATGCTTTTGTAAGCGAAAAGCTCCCCTGGTTGCAGACCCTTCATACGGCGGTCATTGTCAATATCTACGGGCATACCCTGGAAGAGTATGCACAGGTGGCCGCAGGACTGAAGGGGGTTCAGGAAATCGCCGCCCTGGAGATCAATGTCTCCTGCCCCAATGTGGCCCGGGGGGGAATGAGCTTCGGCACCGACCCGAACCTCTCGGCCAGGGTGACCGAGGCGGTGTTGAAACAGACGGACAAACCGGTCATTGTGAAGCTCTCCCCCAATGTGACCGACATAAGGGTCATTGCCAAGGCCGTGGAGGCTGCGGGGGCCCACGCCCTCTCCCTTATCAATACCCTCACCGGCATGGTGATCGACATTGAAACCCGAAGGCCTGTCCTGGGGAATGAGACCGGCGGCCTGTCGGGTCCGGCCATCCGGCCGGTGGCCCTGTACATGGTCCACCAGGTGGTTCAAAGCGTCCGGATACCGGTCATCGGGGTGGGGGGAATCATAACCCCGGAGGACGCACTTCAGTTTCTCATGGCCGGCGCCAGGGCAGTGGAGGTGGGAACGGGCAACTTTGTGGATCCCAGGACCACCCTGAACATCATAAACGGCCTGACCCGGTTCTGCCGACAAAAGGGGATTCCCACCATCAGGGAGATCATCGGGACCGCTCAACAGAATTGGTGATGGATGATGAAACCTTCTCCTTTGTTCCTTTCATCATCACTCCGCGTACCGTTTGAGCTGAAACAGTTTTTTGTCCTGGGTGGCCACGATGTGATAGAATTTGTCCTGAGGCACGTAGATATAAGGGACATCCTCCATCCTGCGGTACAGGAAGTGTGAGAGGATCATCCGGTTGACCGCCCGGTGGCCGATGATCATGATATTGCGGGAGTTGCTGCTCAAAAACAAGGCCTTTTTGATCCCCCGGTCCACCCGCTCCTTCATGGACACGTACCCTTCCCCGCCCGGATAGATATAGTTGTATTTGTCCACTTTACGGGAGTGGTAGACCTCCGGCATCTGCTCCCGGATCTCCTCATAGCTCATGCATTCACAGATGCCGCTGTCGATCTCATTGAATTCCTCAATGGGAATGATGGCGCAGTCCTTCTGCCTTTCCTGGATGGGCATGGCCGTTTGGACGGTCCGCTTTTTCTTGCTGGTGAATATGATGGGCACCGAAATCCGGTCGAAATAGCGGGCCAGTTGTTCGGCCTGTTCCTCCCCGTTTTTGGTTAACCCCGAATCCCCTCCGATGCGGTTTTCCAGATTGAAATAGGTCTCCCCGTGGCGGATGAGATAGAGGTTCCTGATGATATCCGTTACCAGGCAGTCCCGAATCCGGTCATAAAAGGGAATATCCACCGAAATCTGCTCCCGGAGGATCTGGTTGTTCAACGAGTCCAGTTTCACGAAATTCTCCTCTGTCTCCAAGGACGAGTAGATGGACTCATAGTAACGGATCCGTTCAATAAAACTCCTGACAGCCGCATCTTGGGACAAGTGGCCGAATTCGGGCAGGGTCACCTTCCTCTCGATGCTGGCCCGGAGGGTCCTCTCATCATTATTGATACACTCAATAAACAGGATGGGCTGGGGAGTGATCAAATTCCTGATCTTGGCCCGCCGTTTGAAGCTCACATTGGTGGCATCCAGGATGGCCACCCGGCCGTCCCCCTGGATAAACCGCTGGGCCCTGGAGATATTGGTGAGTGCGATCTTTTCCCGAAACGCCACTCCGGCCCTGTTTTCCGGGTCGTAGAATTCCGGATACGCGGTATCAGGGCTCAACTGCCTTCTTAATTGACCGTTGTTGAAAATGCGGGTCCTTATGCCGTCTCTTTCCAGGTTTTCTTTCAATTTGCCGGCAATGGTGGTCTTTCCTCGGGCCGGAAGACCGACCATGGCGATGTAGAGTTTCTGAGGGCTCAAGAGGCTTCCTCCGTTTTGAGGGGCAATTCTCATCACCTGCATATCCATGCAGGCAGAATTGGATTTGCCCATTTGGCTGTAGGGTTCTTCAAATAGAGCGCTAATGGAGTTCCGGCCATGAGGGGGTCTTTTTCAAAGTCCGTACAAAGATGCTGTGCTTATGGAACGCCCCAGCAAGATTGAAGAGTACGCACTGTCAGGCAGAGAGGATGACGTCTCTGACAAGGCATATCCTTTGGGGCTATCAGCAAGATCAGTCGAAGCCCCACTGCCGTGAAAGGAAGGGATCCGGAAATTTACGGACTTTGAAAAAGACCCCCTCATGGCCTGCAACCCTATCTTAGATACATAGACGGCTACCCCACTTAAAGACTTGAACTTTTTCCAGGAGCATTTATAATAACAAATACCATTGGATCCAAACCCTATTTTATCACAACCCCTACAGGAGGCAATAGATGGCTGAAAATTCCGTTGCAAAATCCAGGACCGATGTACTGGTCAACGATTTTGTCAGAAGTGTATACAACTGGATGGGGGGCGGTCTCGCCCTGACCGCGGTGGTGGCCCTTTATGTATCCAGCAACGAGACCCTGATGCGGCTCATATTCGGCAACCCCATCCTCTTCTTCGTCCTCATCTTTGCTGAACTGGGCCTGGTATTTTCCATCTCAGGCATGGTCCAGCGGATGAGCGCCACCACGGCCACTGGGCTGTTCATGCTCTACTCCGCATTAAACGGGGTGACGCTTTCCTTCATCTTTCTGGCCTATACACAAACCTCCATTGTGAGCACCTTCTTTATCTGCGCGGGCACCTTTGTGGGGTGCAGCATCTATGGATGGACCACCAAAAAGGACCTGACCTCCTGGCGCGGGTTTCTCATGATGGGCCTGATCGGAATTATCATCGCCTCATTGGTGAACATGTTCATCCAAAGCAGCGCCATGCATATGCTCATCAGTTACATCGGAGTCATCATCTTTGTGGGGCTGACCGCCTATGACACCCAGAAATTGAAGAACATGGCCTTGACCCAGCCCGCGGGCACGGACGGCGCCGTGGTCCGGAAGGGGGCCATCTTAGGGGCCTTATCCCTCTATCTGGACTTTATCAACCTGTTTTTATTGCTGTTGAGGATATTCGGAACCGGGCGCGACTAACCCCCGATCCTGATTATTTTATACCACACACGGCGTTTTGATATCCCTCTGATACCCGCGGTCATCGTATCAGGGGGATTTTGGTTAAGGGAATGACGGATACCATGGCGACACCTTCCTATCTCACGCTATATCAGGACGGGACCCTGGGCCGGCGTCTTGAAGATCTCCTCAAACGGATGGAATCCTGCCGCATCTGTCCCCGGGCATGCGGGGTCAACCGCCTCAAAGGGGAGACAGGGTTCTGTAACACCGCAAGAGAGGCAAAGGTCGCCAGTTACAATGCCCACTTCGGGGAGGAGGCCCCTCTGGTGGGGAAGCACGGGTCCGGAACCCTGTTCATGAGCAGCTGCAACCTCATGTGCAGCTTCTGCCAGAACTATGAGGTCAGCCATCTCAACGAGGGGGTGGCAATACCCCCGGAGCAGATGGCCGCCATGATGGTGGAGCTGGACCAGCGGGGGTGTCATAACATCAACTTCGTCACCCCCACCCATGTCATCCCGCAGATCGTAGAGGCCCTCATTCCTGCCATTGAACAGGGATTGCACGTCCCCTTGGTCTATAATTCAGGCGGATACGACAGCACCGAGACCCTTGCGCTCTTGGACGGCATTTTTGATGTCTATATGCCTGATTTCAAGTTCTGGGAGGCCAGGTGGGCCCAAAGATTCTGTCAGGCCCCGGATTACCCGGAGGTGGCCATGGCCGCCATCCGGGAGATGCACCGCCAGGTGGGGGATCTAATGGTAGACCATGAAGGAATCGCCGTGAAGGGCCTGCTGGTCCGGCACCTGGTCATGCCGCACTCTGTGGCCGGCACCGGCCCCATAGCCCGATTTATCGCCCGGGAGATATCTGCCAACACCTATGTCAATATCATGGATCAATACAGGCCGTGTGGAGAGGCCCACCAAGATGAGATTGTCAACCGCCGGCTCACAGCCGAAGAATTCAGAGAGGCCTTGGAGGGGGCCGAACAGGCCGGACTCACCCGCTTGGACCAGCGGGAACGGCCTCGGATTATTTTTGGCATCTGACGGGATTGTTGAAAAACGCCCCTTCACCCCCCAATCCCAAATCGCCAGTCAACCATCCCCCATCCTATTCCCCGCGTTTTCCGCTGATGAACTCCTCGGCCATTTCCACATCCTTCCTGCTTCCGATGAAGAGGGGGACTCTCTGATGAAATTCGTTGGGTTGAATGTCCAGGATGGGGCCGGTTCCATCGCTGGCATATCCCCCGGCCTCTTTCGCCACCATGGCCAGGGGATTCGCCTCTACCATCAGCCGCAGTTTTCCGGAGGGCTTTTTGGGATCCTTCTTGTCCGCCGGATACATGAATAACCCGCCCTTAAGGAGATTGCGGTGAAAATCGGCCACCAGACTTCCCACATACCGGGACGTGTAGGGCATCCCGTTGACCTTATCGATGCTTTTCAGGTAGTCCACCAGGGCCACGGTCTTCTCATCCCAATAGGCGTAGTTTCCTTCATTCACGCTGTACGTCTTTGATTTTTCGGGTATCTGGATGTTCTCATGGGAAAGGAGGAATTCCCCCACGCTCGGATACAGGGTAAATCCGTGCACCCCGCTTCCTCCGCCCGTGGTGTAGACCATCATGGTGCTGGAGCCATAGATGAAATAGCCGGCCGCCACCTGATTTTTCCCGGGTTGAAGCACATGGTCCAGGAGAAAATCGATTCTGTTTTCTTCTCCCTTTCTTTTATAGATTCCAAAGATGGTCCCGATGCTGACGTTGACATCGATATTGGAAGAGCCGTCCAGAGGATCGAAGACAATGATGTAGTCCCCTTTGGGGTACTGAGACGGGATGTCGATGAGGTCCGGATCCTCCTCTGACCCCATACAGCAGAGTTGTCCGATATGTTGCATCCGCTCGATAATGATCTGGTTGGCGAATATGTCCAGCTTCTGTACCTGTTCGCCCTGCACATTGGTTCGCCCGGTGGACCCCAGGATATCCACGAGCCCGGCCTTGTTGACCTCCCTGGAAATTACCTTTGCCGCAACAATGAGTTCATTTAGCAGGGTGGTAAATCCACCGGTGGCCGCAGGGTTTTCCCGCTGTTGATTCAGAATATGCTGCGTGATGGTGATGCCTACTCCCTTATTCGCCATTCCGATGCCTCCTTTTTACCCGTTATCATTGAGGGTTCCTTCATTTATTTATGGGGATGCCTCAATATTTGATGAGTGACTTCCAAAAATCGGGATCATCGTCTTTCCAGTTGGGGCCGAACCTGCGGTCGCAAAACCCGCTCAACCGTTCATACCATTTGGCCCATACATTCCGATTCTCGTCTATGGCCTCCAGGATATCCGCCAGGTAGATGTCCACCTTCCCGATCTCATCCTTGGGCACGTAATAGGCCGCTCCCTTTTTAAACGACTTTTTCAGATTGTCCTGAGAAAGGGCATGGGCGGTCAGCATGAGTGCCGGGACCTCCTTTTTTTTGGCAATCTCCAGTAACTCATATCCCCGCACCCCCATGATATCCAGGACCGCCACATGATAATAGTTGGATTCAAGCAATTCCTTGCCCTCTTCAAAGGAAGACGCCCGGTCCACCTTGCACATTTCAAGCAACTCGGTCAGAAAATCCAGGATGTCCTCCTCGTCATCTACAATCAATACCCGTTTTCCCTTCAGGATTTTTTCGGGATCCATAGTATGTTCCTCCTCTTATTCAAAATGGTTTCAACATGGGTCTTGTCAGGCCGCCTTTTCCTTGTATTCGAGCCTGTAGATTTCCGCCAAAGTCAAAAAAATGGTAATGATCAGGGGGCCGTAAATGATGCCCAGGATTCCAAAAAGCTTGATCCCCCCGATAATGCCGATAAACACCAGGAGCGCATTCATCTTCATGCCCTGACCGATCAGCCGGGGTTTGACAAAATACTCGACCACCGAACTGTAAAACAGGTTGTAGACCAAAAACCCTATGGCCACCCCCACCTCCCCCTGTAACAGGAGGATGGCCGTGGCCGGGATGAACACCACCGAGGCCCCGATAATGGGTAGAAAGGCCATAAAGGTAATCACAAAGCCCCACAGAACCGGCGAATTCAGGCCAAAAATGAAAAAACCGATCCCTCCCATGAGCCCTTGGATAATCCCTGACAACCCATTTCCCACAAAAACGGCCCGCCCCATTTCCTGAAATTTATCCGCCACCTTCTCCAACTGTTCCCTGGGAACCGGCAGAAGTTGAATCATGTAATCCTTCAGGCGGGGGCCGTCCCGAAACAGATAGTAGATGGTGAGCATCATCAGGAAGAAATGGATCAAAAAACTAAATACGTTGGTGGCCATGGAACTGATTTGTCCGTAGAGAAAAAGACCGATCCTTTTTCCGGTGGCGGAAACAAACGCCTCTATGTCTGCGGCCGTGATTTCCCGGCCGGTAAAATCGGCCAGCCTTCTGAGTCGATCCGCCCAGACGGGATCGTTTTTCAGTGTCTCCTCAATATGCTGCAGGTTGACTGCGTTGCCGGTCCGCTTGTACAGATCAAAGGCCTCGTTGGACAGGGTACCCACAAACCACCCCACAGGCACCACCAGAATGAATAGAATCAACACCGTGAGCAAGAGGGAGGTAAGGGGCTCGCGATTCCGGAACGCCCGTTTCAGGAGAAAGTACACGGGATAAAAGACACTTGCAATAAGCAGGGCCAGGACAATGGCGGAAATGTAGGTCCAGAAAAGCTTGAGAAGCAGGATCAACGACAGGATCAATAAGATCAAAAATACCTTGGCGCCATGCTGTTTATCCATTCTTGACGAGCACTCCTTGAGGAAATACTATAGTGCGGGATCAGCTCATAGTCAAAAAAAATCAAAGCCTTCCCTCAGGGCCGCCCTACGCCTCGATCCTGGCGCCCGCCTTTAGTTGCTTTTCATCCATGACAAACAGGGCGTCCAACAGGGCCATCTGAAAGGTCCCGGGCCCGGGCGCGTCCCTGGCCCCCATTTCACCGGCCAGGCCAAAGTAAGCCAGGGCAGAGGAGGCCGCATGCAGGGGGTCTTTTTCTACTGCGGAAAAGGCCCCGATCAGGGCCGTGGCCGTGCACCCGGTTCCGGTCACATATCCCATCATTTCATGCCCGTTTGAGACCGTAAGGGTCTGTTTGCCGTCGGTGATCACATCCACCGCACCGGTTATGGCCAGGACAGTGCCCAGGGTATGGGCCAGTTGGAGGGCTGTCTCTCTTACCTCATCCACGCCGTGAACGGCGTCCACGCCCCGGGTACGCGTGTCTGCCCGGG
>JAIPDZ010000053.1 GCA_021737425.1 Deltaproteobacteria bacterium | reverse complement strand
ATGTTAAAAATGTTTTGAGCTGCATGCCATGCCCTTTCTTTTCCGGAGATGATGCGGCACTGCCGCAAGACCCTCCTGCTGTGAAAGCCTTTTAAAATCCTTATAAAAGCGTAAAGAGACCCCCGGAGAACGCCCCGGGGGTTTCTTTTCGGGTGGAAGGTTAATAGCCCATCTTCTTGAGTTCTGCCAAGACCTTATCCACATAAACGGGGGTCCGTCCCTGACCAAAGTCCCCGCTGATCTTACGCCAGTCTTTGTATTCGTCCAGATACTCCATCTGGGATTTGAGCATGCGGGCGTAGAACTTGGATTCCTTGGCCTTCAGGAGGCAGTACTGACCGGCCAGTTCCTCCAGTTTTTTCAGCTCTTCCGGGGGCAGGGGGACGATCTCGGTGCCTGCCTCCACGAATTTTTCAATGGCCCTTCCGGCGTCCCCTTCCCAGAAGGCCATGCCCCTGAGGGAGGCGGCCTGGGCCCCGCGCTCAAAAATGGCCTTGTAGGTCTTGGGGAGCTTGTTCCAGGCCTTCAGATTAACCATCACGCCCACCTGTGACGAAGGCTGGAACCAGCAGGGCACGCTCCAGTACTTGGTAATCTCGGCAAAGCCCATTTCCCAGTCAATGCCGGGGCTGCTGAATTCGGCCCCGTCCAGGGTCCCTCTTTCCACTGCGAGGTAGATCTCGCCGCCCGGGATCTTGACCGGTGAGGCGCCGAGCTGTTTGAGGATCCAGATGGTGGCGCGGGAAGGCGTTCTCACCTTAAACCCTTCATAATCCTTGATGGATTTGATGGGGCCGTATTTTTCTGTGGACCTAAAGCCCGATTCCATGGGGGTGGCGCCCACTGAGAAATAGGTCATGCCGTATTTCCCGTACAGTTCCTGCATCAACTCCAGTCCGCCGAATTCGTACATCCAGGTAATATAGTCCACATTGGTAAACCCGAAGGGAAAAGACCCCAAAAAATCAAAGGCAGGGTCTTTGCTCGCCCAGTAGCTGGGCCAGTCACCGACACATTCCACCACGCCCTTGCTGCAGGCGTCAAAATACTCAAAGGCGCCCATAAGGGATCCTGAGGGGAACCATTTGATCTGGAAGTCCCCGCCGGTCATTTCTTTTACATAATCGATCAGCAGCAATTCGCCTTTGTTCAGGTTGATGGCAGGGGTCCACGTACTCCCCATTTTCCAGTTGACCTTTTCTCCTGCCAGGGCATTGGCGCCAAACGCCATGACCGTGGCAACGACAGCCAAGAGAAGTGACCATTTAATCTTTCGCATGTTTCCCTCCACAGAATTAAATGTTTTTTCTAATGGTGCTAAGTGACACTCCGCAATCTACCGCGACTTGTTTTCCCGAATCACCTCCTTTCCCGATGCTTCAGGTTATGGGTTGGTTCATGCCCTTGAGCATGTATTGCTTCCCTAATTGATCACTGAATAGCATTCCGGCCAAAAAATGTCATCCCTTAAATACAAAAAATACGATTTTTACCGTTATTAAGGGAGCCTACGGACTAATGCCCCTTCACCTCACCCACCACATACGGGCCCTCGGGAACCACCACCACATGTTCATGCGAACCCAGCAGGTCATGAATGGTATCCTGCAGATTATGGACCTTGATCATCCCCATTTTGGACAAATCTTCCTGTGTAAGTCCCGGGGAGTACACATAGATCTGACCTGCGTGATCCAGGGCCTGATAGATGTTCTGGGCACACCATTGGTCGATGACGAAATCCTGGGGGTCGCAGTAGTCTCTGAAAAATGCCCGGGGGCTGGAGACCGTCCGTAAGATCTGACAGAATTCCGGATTCCCCATCCCCTCACTGCATTCACACGCCACCACAATGGTTCCCCCCTTTTTCAGCATATCCTTGGCACAGATGAGGGCCTTGCTGATTTGGTAGAAGGTGGCATCTAAGGGGTAACCGCCTCCGGAAGTGATCACCAGATCCGCCGCCTCTTCCAAGGAGACCAGGGAGTGGCGTCGGACCATGCGGCAACCGGCCAGGTGGGCCTGGTCGTAGTGCCCGGCAAAGACCCCGCCTACCTCTCGTTCCTGGTTGATCACCACATTGAGGATAAAATCCGCACCCACCAGATCGGTTACCCGGGTGACATATTCATGAAATGGGTTTCCCTTTAAAACGCAGTTGGTCACCTTGGGATGGTCAATCATTTGGTAGGAGTGCATGAATTTCATGGTCTCAAAGCTGGAAATGCCCGGAAGAATGGCCTTGCCCCCTCCGGAATACCCCGCATAGAAATGGGGTTCGATCAAACCGGTGAGAATTTTGAGGTCGGCATCTACGTAATGGGTGTTGACTGCAATGGGGGCCCCGTCGATTTCGTCCACCTTTCGATAGTTTTCAGGATCCCTGCAGTAGTGGTTGACAATGGGATATTGATCCATGATTCGAGCCCCTACCAGGGATTTCAGTTCTTCACCCAGGTTGGGACGGTGCATGCCGGTGGCGATGAGGATGGTTATGTAATCCTGCGAGATCCCGGCGGCCTCCAGGGTGTCGAGCAGGGGAGGGAGGAGGATCTTGTTGGGCACAGGCCGGGTAACGTCTGAAATGACCACGCAGGCGTCCCTTTTGCCCTCGGCCAGTTCATGCAACGGGCGACCGCCAATGGGCCGGGATAAGGCCTCCTGAACGGCACGCACAGGATCTGAAAGGGGGGGCATGGGTTTCATTTCCAACATGCCCACAGATTCAGGAAGATCCACCTTCAGCCGCTGTCTGCCACACAATAGTCCGGCATTCATCCCTCTGCCTCCTCCGGGTCCACGGAAGGGTTCCGTAACGCAAGCCTTTATAAGCCCTACAGTCAGGTATGGTGAAATTGGTAATACCAGTATGCCAAGTCTCCGGATCATGTCAAGTAAAAATTTTCCCTTTTTATGGGGCAAGGGGGGGGTGAGGATGACAGCCCTTGTTGGATATGGACCTTAAAATACTTTTTTCATCAGTAAGTTAAGCGGTCCAGGCATTGTTGGTTCCGTATGCGCTACCCTGTGGGTGAATCGCATTGCAGATCCAAATTAGGCATTGCAGAACCGAAATGAATCTGGTATAGCCACACATATGTATTGTGGATTGTCCATTCAAGTCCCTTAAAAAGCCCCCTGTGCGGCGAGATTCCCGGCACTTTGGGAACCTTTTTCCTGCAGGGCTGCTCATGGAAAGACCGCCATGTTTAAGAAGATTTCCCCCAGAAAGATCTCTGATGAAATTATAGAGCAGTTCAAGGAGATGTTGAATAAGGGTGAACTAAAGCCCGGAGATGAACTCCCCTCAGAGCGGGAACTGGCCGAAATGATCGGGGTCAGCCGCCCTCCGTTGAGAGAGGCGCTCAATGCCCTTCACACCATGGGGTTTATCGAAATCCGGCCGAGAAGCAAGATCGTGGTCCGATCCATTGTGGAGAAGTTCCTCGGGGATCCGGTGAGTATGCTTATCGCCGAGGACATGGAAAAGCTTTTCGAGCTTCTGGAGATCCGGCGGGCCATGGAAAGCTGGGTGGCCTACAGCGCCGCAAAGCGGGCCTCCCGCGAGGATATTGAGAAGATCGGAAGAATCATTGAAAAGGACCAGGAAAATCTGAGGCGGAAAAGAGACGATGCCAAGACCGACGCGGATTTTCATGTGTCCATTGCTCAGGCCACGGAGAATACCATTTTTTCACATCTGATGGCGTCCTGCTACCATATCCTGTGGAATACGCAGATCGTATCCCGGGAAACCCTGTTCAAAAAAGAGGGGAATCGGGAACGGATCGCCAGCCAGCACGTCAATATCTTCAAAGCCATTGAGGCGAGGGACCCCGACAGGGCCGCCAGGGAAGCCAGACTGCACATCGATTTTGTGGCAGAAGAACTCCGGCGGTTGCTGGAAGCGGGAAAGAAGTCGTCCCGGGTCGATGATTCTGAAATGAGCTGAGGTGTATTCCACTCCGGCTTTTCTCTTGACTCCAATCCCCACTTGGATTACACACTCCCTCACAGCCTGTAACGGATCTCATCCCTATGAGCAATATTTCAAAAACGCAATGCAAGCCTACGGCCGCAACCAAATCAGTGGCCAGTGTTCAGGTTTCAGCAAACCATAAACCCTGACACCCGAAACCTGACACCTTTATTGTGAGTGACTCCATAGCGCAGACAATGTCAAAAACAAGCTCAGTAATAGACGATAGAAAAAGTAAGGCCGAACGAATTCAGTCCAAGGGGGGGCAACTCTACCCCACCGGGTATCGGGTGGATAACCGCATCATCGAACTCTTGGAGCGCTTTGCCGAGACAGATGCCGAGGCCTTGGAAAAAGAATCCAATACCTACACCATTGCAGGTCGGATTCTTTCCCGCCGAGATTTTGGAAAGGCCTCCTTTATCCACGTCAAAGACGGTACAGGCGCCATTCAGGCCTATATCCGGAAGGATAAAATCAGCAGTGAAAAGTTCGAGATGTTCAAGCTTCTGGATATCGGAGATTTCATCGGTATGACCGGCCCGTTGTTTCGTACCCGCACCCAGGAATTGACCCTGATGGCGGAAGACCTGGCCCTTCTATCCAAATCCATGCGACCGCTGCCGGAAAAATGGCACGGGCTCACCGACGTGGAAACCCGCTACCGTCAGCGCTATTTGGACCTCATTATGAATGATGAGGTGAAAAGGGTGTTTGTGCTCAGGAGCCGCATCATACAGGGCGTGAGGACCTTTTTCGTGGAAAAGGGGTTTCTCGAGGTGGAAACCCCCATGATGCAACCGATTCCGGGCGGGGCCACGGCCAGGCCGTTTAAGACCTTTCATAATGCCCTGGGGATGAACCTCTACCTCAGGGTGGCCCCGGAGCTGTATCTCAAGCGGCTGGTGGTGGGTGGCCTGGAAAGGGTATTTGAAATCAATCGCAATTTCAGAAATGAAGGGATCTCCGTAAAGCACAACCCTGAATTCACCATGCTTGAATTCTATATGGCCTATGCCACCTATGAAGACCTGATGGCGCTTACAGAAGAGCTTTTTAATCAGTTGGTCATGGAGGTTTTCGGTCAGACCACCATTGAATATCAGGGGCAGTCCATCGATTTTGCCCCCCCCTGGCCCAGGATCAGGCTGTTGGATGCCCTCAGGGAAATGGGGGGTGTAAAGGAGGAAGTTTTCGAGAGCCGGGAGGCCGCCGCCGCCTTTGCCCGCAGTCATGAAATCGGGCTGGAGGAAAGCGACGGCAAGGGGGAGATTTTGACCAAGATATTTGATCATATGGTGGAACCTCAGTTGATCAACCCCACATTTGTGACCGGCTATCCCACGGAGGTGTCTCCCCTTTCCAGGCGCAGTGAGGAAGACCCGGACACAGTGGACCGCTTCGAACTGTTCATCGGCGGCAGGGAGATTGCCAATGCCTTTAACGAGTTGAACGACCCGGTGGATCAACGACAGCGATTCGAGGCCCAGGTGGCCCTCAGGGAGGCAGGGGATAAGGAGGCCCAGTTCATGGATCAGGACTATATATCGGCCCTGGAATACGGAATGCCGCCCACTGCGGGGGAGGGCATCGGGATCGACCGGGTGGTCATGCTTCTGACCGACATGCCTTCCATCAGAGATGTGATTTTATTTCCCCACATGAGACCCAAAGGGATATAGGGCCCGCCTGAATGTTTGAATTATTCTTAGGGATCAGATATCTTAAGGCCAAGCGCAAACAGCGGTTTATATCTGTCATTACCATCATTTCCATTCTGGGCGTCATGATGGGGGTCATGGCCCTGGTGGTGGTGCTGTCGGTGATGAACGGGTTCCGGGCGGATCTCATGTCCAAAATTTTGGGAGTCAATTCCCATATTTTGATATTGAACACCAGAGGTCCCTTCACCGATTACAGGGCAGTGGCCGAAAGAGCAGGCCGGATGAAGGGGGTGGAGGCGGTCACGCCGTTTGTCTATACCCAGGTCATGCTGAACAACTCAGGCAGGGTCTCCGGGGCGGTCTTACGAGGGATTGATCCCGAGACCGCGTCCGGTGTCCTGGAGTTTCAGAAGATGTTGAAGGGGGGATCCCTGTCTTCGCTGAAGACAACTCGATCGGGTATCCCGGCTGTGATCGTGGGGAGCGAACTCTCCAAACAGATCGGAGCGCGGGTGGGGGATGTGATTACCGTCATCTCTCCTGAAGGGAAGCTGACCCCTCTGGGCCGATCCCCCAATACCCGGCGATTCAGGGTGAGTGCCCTGTTTGACTCCGGGATGTATGAATATGATGCCTCCATGGCCTATATTGGCTTGGAACAGGCCCAACAGTTCCTGGCCCTGGGAGATCGGGTCACCGGGTTGGAGGTCCGGGTTGAAGATGTCTATGCGTCGGATCGGATTGCCAGGGAGATCGAGAATGACCTGGGCCCTCCCTACTGGACCAAGGACTGGAAGGTCATGAACAGAAGTCTTTTTTCAGCCCTCAAGCTGGAGAAACTGACCATGTTTATCATTTTGACCATGATCGTTTTGGTGGGTGCACTCAATATCATCAGCACCCTGGTCATGGTGGTCATGGAAAAGACCCGGGACGTGGCCATCCTCAGGGCCATGGGAGCCACTGCCCGGAGCATTATGTCCATTTTCATGTTCCAGGGAATATTGGTAGGGGTCATCGGCACGGTCGCCGGACTCATCTCCGGGCTGGGGATCTGTCATCTTTTGGCCAAATACAAATTTATCAGCCTTCCCTCGGATGTCTATTACATCTCCACTCTGCCCGTGCGCGTGGAGCTGGTGGACGTGTCCTTTGTTGCTGCCGCTGCGGTGATCATCTCTTTTTTGGCCACGCTCTATCCATCCTGGTATGCCTCCAGGTTAAATCCGGTTGAATCGTTCAGGTACGAGTAATGGCACTGCTCAACCTACAGAACATATCCAAGGTATTTGTTCACCACGGCAATACCATCGAGGTCCTGAAAGGGATTCAGCTGGAGGTGAATCCCGGGGACAGCCTGGCGGTTATGGGGGTGTCCGGGGCTGGAAAGTCCACCCTGTTGAATATCATGGGGAGTCTCGAACCGCCCTCTGAGGGGGTGGTCCGCTTTGATGACACGAATCTGTATCAGATGGAGGAGAGAAGCCTATCCCGGCTCAGAAACCGGCACATCGGCTTTGTGTTTCAGTTCCATCACCTGCTCCCCGAGTTGACGGCCCTCGAGAACACCATGATGCCCGCACTGATCGCCAGGTATTCCAAAAAGCGGGCCATGGGGATGGCCCGGGAGGTCTTGGATAAGGTGGGGCTGATGAAAAGGATGGCCCACCGGGCAGGAGAGCTCTCCGGCGGGGAGCAGCAACGGGTCGCCATTGCCAGGGCACTGATCATGCGGCCCAAATTGATATTGGGAGATGAACCGACCGGAAACCTGGATTGGTTCACGGGGCGGGAGATTGCCGAACTCCTGCTCGAGTTCAGCAGGGCCGATGAGATTGCCATGGTTATCGCCACACACAATCGTAAACTGGCAGAACAGATGTCCAGAAAAATGGAGCTGATAGATGGGGAAATCGGGTAGGAGCGGGGGCTTCGTAAATCGGGAGGGGGTAAAAAGGGTGTCACGGGTGTTTTCATGGGCGCTCTTTTTTATGGGCGCCCTGTTTTGCATCTCCCCGATGGCGAATGCCCAGGACCCGGATAAGGGAACGGTGGCCATCCTTCCCTTCCAGGTCAATGCCTCCAGGCCGCTGGATCATCTACGGAAGGGGCTGCAGAAGATGCTCTCCTCCCGAATGGCGGAATTGGGCTTTGAGATGGTCCGTCCGGACAGGATCAATCAGTCTCCTGAGGCGTTTTCCCCTGTTTTGGAGACCCGGGACCTGGTCAAACTGGGAAAGGACCTCCATGCCCGGTGGATGGTTCGAGGGACCCTCACCCAGATCGGGGAAAAGGCCAGCATTGATCTAAAGATTATGGATGTGACCCTGAAACGGCCTCCCATGTTTGTCTTCCTGGTCTGTGAAGACGTGGACCGGTTATCCGAGAACATCGAACCGTTGGCGGTGAGGATCAATGACAAGATCCTAAAGGTCCCCATTGTGGATTCCCTCCAGGTGAAGGGAAATCGGCGCATTGAATCGGCGGCCGTGCTGGCGGTTGTTTCCACCCAGCCCGGTGACCGATTGGATTATGACCGACTGGACAAGGATCTGAGAGAGATCTATAAAATGGGGTTTTTCAAAAATGTGGAGATGGATACGGAAGACGGCCCCAAAGGAAAGATCATTACCTTCCAGGTGATGGAGAAGCCGTCCATCGGTAAGATTGTGTTTGAAGGGAATGATGAATATGACGACGACGATCTCAAAAAGGAATTGGGCATCAGCCTGTATTCCATTCTGGATAATAACGAGGTCAAACAGAGCGTCCGCAGGCTCCAAAACTTCTATCGGGAAAAGGGTTACTATAATGCCGAGATTGAGGAGGAAACCGAACCCATTCCCAATAACGAAGTTATGCTGAAATATAAGATTCAGGAGCATGACAAGGTCTATATTGAAAAGATTCAGTTTGTGGGGAACAAGGCCTTTGATGATGATGAGCTCAAAGATATCATGGAAACCAGTGAAAAATGGTTTCTGTCCTGGATCACCAAGGCCGGGGTCCTGGATAAGAAAAAGCTGGAATTCGATGTCCACAAGCTGGCCTCCTTTTATCACAACCACGGGTATATCAAGGCCAAGGTAAGTGACCCCGAGGTCCGCTATGATGCGGAATTGAAGGGCCTGGTGGTGACCATGGACATTGTGGAAGGGCATCAGTATGGTGTGGATCAGGTAGCGGTCAGGGGGGATCTCATAGAACCGGCTGAAGCACTGCTCAAAAAGGTCGCCATCGGGAAAGAAAAGGTCTTCAATCGGGAGATCGTCCGGAAGGATATCCTGGCCTTGCGGGACGTATATGCGGACCAGGGATATGCCTATGCAGAGATCCGGCCCCTGGTCAGGGAAGATGATGAGAATTTTACGGCAAGTGTCACCTACGATATCTCCAAGGGACAGAAGGTTCGATTTGAGCGGATCACCATATCCGGAAATCAGGTGACCCGGGACAAGGTGATCCGACGTGAGTTGAAGATCGTGGAAGGAGACTATTTCAGTGGAAAGGCCCTCAAACGCAGCAATGAAAACCTGAATCGACTCGGTTTTTTTGAAGATGTGCAGCTCAAGACCAAGAAGGGGAGCCAGGAAGATTTGATGAACGTGGATGTGGAAGTCAAAGAGAGAGGGACCCGCACCTTCAGCGTGGGCGCAGGGTACAGTTCGGCCTATTCCGCCTTTGTCATGTTTCAGATCGCCGATCAGAACTTCCTGGGATATGGTCAGAAGCTGGAGGCGGCGGCCCGGATCGGGGGCAAAAATACCGAATACAGCATCAGCTTTGTGGAGCCCTGGTTGTTCGACAAGCCTTTGTCTTTGGGCGTGGACCTGTATAAGTGGAAACAGGAGTACGACGATTATACCCGAGACAGTCTGGGCGGTGCGGTGAATCTGGGCTTTCCGCTCAAATTCATCGATGATTATTCCCGCGGGGTGGTGCGCTATGATTATGATGATGCCAAGATCAGTGATGTGACCGAGACCCAGGGGCCCCTCCATGATATGGTGGGCAGAAATGTGACCAGCAGCCTGACCTTCAGGGCCAAACGGGACAGCC
Organism: Deltaproteobacteria bacterium; assembly: GCA_021737425.1. Lineage (GTDB taxonomy): Bacteria > Desulfobacterota > DSM-4660 > Desulfatiglandales > Desulfatiglandaceae > JAIPDZ01. The sequence goes on along the minus strand of JAIPDZ010000053.1, from coordinate 11,959 downwards.
GGAACGATCTATGGAACCCGAGCAGGGGGTCTGTCAATGAGATATCGTTTCAATATGCGGGCGGGTTTCTGAGCGGAGATGAGGAGTTCAACAAATACAGGGCCAGAACGGCCTGGTTTTTCCCCTTGTTTTGGAAGACCGTCTTCATGGCCCAGGGGCGATGGGGGTATATCCAGGACCGGGGCCATTTATCGGTCTATCAGAAGTTCTTCCTGGGCGGGATTAACACGATGCGCGGCTTTAAGTACGAGAGCATCTCACCGGTGGACGAAAACGGATATAAAATCGGCGGGACCAAGATGATGTGCTATAATCTGGAGTACCGGTTTCCGTTGCTCAAGGAACAGGGGGTGGTGGGCCTGGTGTTCTTTGATGCCGGTAATGTCTTTGAGGAAGACGAAAGCTGGACCTTCAGCGGGATTCGAAAGTCTGCCGGGGCCGGGGTCAGGTGGTACTCGCCCATTGGACCGCTTCGGCTGGAATATGGCTTCAACCTGGATCCCCAGGGAGATGAGCCGTCCGGCCGCTGGGAATTCAGCGTAGGAGGAGGGTTCTAAAGACAGTCACCTTTAGTCAAACAAATCGGAGGATCAAGATGAAGCGATATGGGTTTATGATGTTGAGTATGGTGTTTTTGTGGTGTGCACAGGGTCCGAGCGTGTGGGCGGCGGAGGTCAAAATCGGAGTGTTGAATATGAAACAGCTTCAACGCAATTCCGTGAAATTTCAGGAAGTGCGGCAGAAGCTTAAACAGAAATTCGAGGGCCTTCAAAAAAAACTGGATGCGGAACGGGCCCGGATCGATAAACTGGAACAGGAGTTGCAAAAGCAGAGTATGATGTTGAGCCTGGACGCCAAAGAGGGCAAGCAGAAGGAGCTGGAAAAACTGACCCGGCATTACAAATACATGTACGGCGAAGTGACCCAGGAGATGAAGGACGCTGAATATGAGGCCACCCGAAAGGTGGGGAAAGTGATTGAGGGGGTGGTGGAAAAAATTGCCAAAAGCGAGAATTACACGGTTATTCTGGAGGAGAGCACCACGGGCCTCATCTACTATAGTAACGCCATCGATATAACGGATCGGATCACCAAGGCATACGATCAACTCAAGGAGTAAAGGGAGGCCTCCGGTTTTGGAAATACCCCTGACACAGATTGCGGAGAGAGTGGGGGGAGAGGTTATCGGGGATGAACACACGGTGATCACAGGCATTGCTCCCCTAACCACCGCCACCCCCTCGGACCTCTCATTTTTTATTGACAAGCGATACAGAAAGGCCCTCCAGGGGTGCCGGGCCGGGGCCTTGTTGACATCCGGCCCCATGAATGAGTTTGAAGGCCCTCAGGTGGTGGTTGCCGATCCCCAGTTGGCCTATGCAAAGGTGGCGGGCCTTTTTGCCCCCCCTGTAAGAAGATATCCCGGTGTGAGCGACCAGGCGTTTGTGCATCCGGAAAGCCGTATGGGCGGAGACGTGTCCATCCATCCGGGTGTCCATATAGAAGCAGGCGCCTACATCGGAGAAGGGTGTACACTCTTCCCCGGGGTCTTCATCGGCGAACGGGTGAAGATCGGGAAGCGAACGCTCATATATCCCAATGTGACCATCCTTCGGGATTGCGTGGTGGGAAATGATGTCATCATTCATCCCGGGACGGTTATCGGAAGCGACGGATTCGGTTTTGTGCGGGACGGGGAGAAGTCCGTGAAAATTCCCCAAAATGGTCAGGTCCTGATTGAGGATGAGGTGGAGATCGGAGCCAACAACTGCATTGACCGGGCCACCTTGGGAAGGACATGGATTAAGCGGGGGACAAAAACAGATAATCTGGTTCAGATCGCCCATAATGTGATCATCGGGGAAAATACGATTATTGTGGCCCAGGTGGGGATTTCGGGGAGCTGTACCATCGGCAGAGGGGTCATCATCGGGGGACAGGTGGGCATCAGTGACCACATGGATGTGGGAGACGGCGCCATGATCGGTTCCCAGTCGGGCATCGCCAAATCCATTCCTGCCGGGGAAGCGGTCTCCGGATCTCCGGCCATTTCTCATCGACAGTGGCTCAAGGTCTCCGCCTTGACTGCACGGCTGCCCCAGTTACAGGACCGGATCAAGGCCCTGGAAAGAAAAATCCAGGTCCTGGAATCAGACGGAGCAAAGGAATAAGGGATGCAGCTTCCACTGACATATAAAGATATTGTGAAGATCCTCCCCCACCGATACCCCTTCCTGCTGGTGGACCGGATCATCGAGATGGAATTGGGCGAACGGGTGGTGGGGATCAAAAATGTAACGGCCAACGAGCCCTTTTTTGAAGGGCATTTTCCGGGCAATCCCATTATGCCCGGGGTGCTGATCATCGAGGCCATGGCCCAGGTGGGGGGGATCCTGGCCCGCCTGTCGGTACCCGGGGTAATGGACCGGGAAGACGGGGGGGTTTTCTTTGCGGCCATGGACAAGGTCAAGTTTCGTAAACCCGTGATCCCCGGGGACCAGATCAGGTTTGAGTTGACGCCCATCCGGACCGGGTCCAGGGTGTGGAAAATGACCGGGACCGCGGATGTGGCGGGTGATCGAGTGGCCCAAGCCGAACTGGTGGCGACCATAGGGTGAAGGAATTGGCAGGAGAGGCATTGAAATAAGATGGACATCCACCCTTTTGCCGTGGTCAGCTCGGGTGCTCAGTTGGATACAGGGGTCCGGATCGGGCCCTATAGTACGGTGGGCGCCCAGGTTCAGATCGGCCGAGACAGTGTGGTCGGACCGCACGTGGTGATCGAAGGGCATACCCGTATCGGGGAGCGCAATCGGATCTATCCCTTTTCCACCATCGGCACCCCGCCCCAGGATGTGGGCTATCAAGGGGAGGCCACCCGTCTCCTCATGGGGGATGACAATGTGGTGCGGGAGTACGTGACCATCAATCGTGCCACCACCAAGGAACACTGGGAGACCGTGATCGGGAACCGGGTCTATCTCATGGCCTACGCCCACGTGGCCCACGACTGCCGTTTGGCCGACGGTGTCATCCTCACCAACGGCGCCACCCTGGGGGGCCACACCGAGATCGGAGAATACGCCATCCTGGGCGCCTTCCTGGCAGTGCAGCAGTTTGTCCGTATCGGCGCCCATGCCTATCTCGGCGCCAAATCAGGGATTGACCGCGATGTCCCTCCTTTCGTGATCACGGCCGGCCCCCGGGCCAGACTTTACGGCATCAACCAAAAAGGCCTGATTCGGAGGGGGTTCTCCCAGAAGACCATTGACATCCTGAAGCAGGCATACAAAATCATCTGGCGGGAGAATCGGAATTTTAAGGAGGGTATCGCCCGGGTGAAGGAAAGGCTTGAGCCCATCCCGGAGTTGGATATGCTGCTGGACTTTCTGGCGCATTCCAAACGGGGGGTCCTCAGATGACCTGCGGGTGGATACATGGACCCGGATAACCAAAAACTGGGGCTCATTGCCGGGGGGGGGAAGTTCCCGCTCTTAGTGGCGGATGCGGCCAGAAATCAGGGGCTGGAATTGGTGGCCGTGGCCCATAAGGAGGAAACCGATCCCCTGCTGTCGGACAAGGTGGATCGGATTGTCTGGATAAAGCTGGGTCAGTTGGGCCGGTTAATCAATGCCTTTAAGACAAACGGGGTCCAAAAGGTCCTGATGGCCGGGACCATTACCAAGCGGAAGATGTTTGAAAATGTGATGCCCGATCTCAAGGGCGCTGCCATCATGTCCAGGCTGGCCGTATTCCATGACGATGATATCCTGAGGGCCGTGGCAGGTGAGCTGGCCCGGGAAGGGGTGGAAGTGGTCAGTTCCATTGCATACCTGCCTGAATTGATTGCTCCTGAAGGGTGCCTCACAAAACGGAAACCGCGTAAGAAAGAGACGGAAGACATCCGTTTCGGATGGCGGGTGGCCAAGGAACTGGGCCGTCTGGATATCGGCCAGTGTGTGGTGGTCAGGAAAAAGACGGTGTTGGCCCTGGAGGCCATTGACGGGACCGACGCCACCATCCTCAGGGGCGGGAAGTTGGCAGGGGAAAAGGCCGTGGTGGTGAAAGTGAGCAAGCCCCGCCAGGACCTCAGGTTCGATATCCCCTGTGTGGGCCTCGAGACCATCCGGGTCATGTCCCGGATAAAGGGATCGGTCCTGGCAGTGGAGGCGGGGCGCACGCTTATTTTTGACCGCCCGGACATCATTGCCGAGGCCGACCGTCACAAGATGTGTGTGGTGTGCCTGAGCGGGGTGGAAAAGGAATAAGAGCGGTGAAGAACGATATGCTGAAGGTCGCCGTGATCGGCGTGGGTCATCTCGGAGAGTTTCATGTGCAGAAATACAAGGCCCTTTCCAATGTGGAATTGGTGGGTGTGGTGGATACCAATGGGGAGCGGGCCAAGGAGATTGCGGCCCGCTACCACACCCGGGCCTATAAAGACCACCGGGACATCGTCGGGGCGGTAGATGCGGTGAGCCTGGCCGTCACCACTGAACAGCATTTTGAGGTGGCCAGGGAGGTGCTGTCTGAAAAGGTACACATGCTGATCGAAAAGCCCATCACCTACGACCTGACAGAGGCGGATGCCCTGATCCGCATGGCCGATGAAAAAAATCTGGTGTTGCAGGTGGGCCTGGTGGAACGGTTCAACCCGGCCGTGGTCAGATTGGAAGCGCTCTTGAACCGCCCTGTGTTTGTGGAATCCCACCGCATGAATCTGTTTACCACCCGCGGCCTGGATGTGGACGTGGTCCTTGATCTCATGATTCATGACCTGGATATTATTCTTCATATGGTCCCCTCGGCGGTAAAAGAGGTGCACGCGGTAGGCATGCCGGTGATTACGGAAAAGACGGATATCGCCAATGCCAGGATCATCTTTGAAGACGGGACCGCCGCCAATCTCACCGCCAGTCGGGTGTCGGGCAAAATGTTGAGAAAGATTCGCGTGTTTCAGCCCGACGCCTATTTTTCTGCGGATTGCGGCAAGAGACAGCTTACCGTGATCCGCCTTGACGGGGAGCGACGGGATGCGCATAATTTTCCCCAGGTAGCCACCAAAAAGGATCAATACGCAGAAAGCGACCCCTTGGCCGATGAAATCGCCGCTTTTGTGCGGGCCGTTCGAGAGGGAACCGAGCCCATGGTCACGGGCAGGGACGGCCGCAACGCCCTCAAGGTGGCCTTGAACATCATCGACCAGATTGAGAAAGGGTGTAAGGATTTCAAGCCCATCTTATAATCGAAGGCCCGGTGAAACCGGGGACTCGCCGGCCGGGTCCCGGATTCCGTCTTGGGCCGGGGGAGTCAGGCAGGTCCTCATGGTGGCCGGCGAGGCATCCGCTGATGTTCACGGGGCCCATCTGGTCCGGGCCATCCGTAATCTGTGCCCCAATACCCGCTTTTGGGGCATCGGCGGGGAGCGGATGCGCCGGGCCGGGGTAAGGATCCTTATCCCCTCAGCCGACATGGCGGTGGTGGGCCTCACCGAGGTCCTTTCCCGACTGAATACCATTCGAAAAGCGGCCAAACAGATCAAGCATATCCTGAAGCATACGCGCCCTGATCTGTTGATTTTGATTGATTATCCGGAGTTTAATATCCATATGGCCGGGATCGCCCGGCGGTGCAAGGTTCCGGTGTTGTATTACATCAGCCCCCAGGTATGGGCCTGGAGGAGAGGCCGGGTGAGGAAAATGGCCAGGCGCACGGATCGGATGGCCGTCATTTTGCCCTTTGAACAGTCCTTCTACAGAAAAAGGGGGGTGGTGGTGGATTATGTGGGGCATCCGCTCATGGATACACTGCCGGAAGAGGAATCCCATTCTCAGTCCCGGCCCCCTGTCTTTGTAACCGGTGATCCGGTTATCGGTCTGCTTCCAGGGAGTCGCAGGGAAGAAATCCGGCATATGCTCCCGGTGATGCTCAAAGCCGTGGAAATCGTCTCCGCCGCCTATCCCGGCATGACGTGCATCCTTCCCCTGGCGGATACCATTGATCCTGAATTCATACGGCCTTTGATCGCGGATTTCCCGGTAAAAATCCATGTGGTAAGGGGCCGGGTCCACGAATCGTTGCAAAAATGCCGCGCGGCCCTGGTGACCTCTGGTACCGCCACCCTGGATGCGGCAGTGATGGGGATACCCATGGTGATTGTCTACCGGGTCTCCCGGGTTTCCTACTGGATGGGGCGGATGCTTATCAAGGTTCCCTATATCGGACTGGTCAATCTTATTGCAGGAGAACAGGTGGTACCGGAAGTGATTCAGGATGAGGTGACCCCCCGTCGGCTGGCAGATGAGACCACCCGCCTGCTCGTGGACGGGGATGCGCGGAGGCGGGTCAAGGAAAAGCTGGAGGCCGTGAGACAGGCCCTTGGGGACGGGGGGGCCTCTCAGAAGACGGCTCAGATCGCCATGGAACTGATGAACGGTTGACCCCTGTTTCGGGTATCCTGATCTACACGAGGTGAGGGCGAGGAAAGGGCATGGCCAAAACAATATTGGTGGTGGACGATGAAGGGAGCATCCTGCAATCCTTAGAGGGGATCTTGTCCGATGAGGGGTATGAAACCGTCTGCGTCAAGAGCGGAACAGAGGCCTTGGACAAGATTGAGGAGGCGATTCCGGATCTGGTCTTGCTGGATATATGGATGCCCGGACTGGACGGCATCAAGACCCTTGAGAAGATCAAGCAGACCTATCCCCAGGTTCAGGTGGTCATGATGTCCGGGCACGGGAATATAGAGACTGCGGTGAAGGCCACCAAGATGGGGGCTTATGATTTTATCGAAAAGCCCCTTTCCCTGGAAAAATTGCTGCTTGCGGTCAAAAATGCCCTGGATTACTACCGGCTGGAAGAGGAAATCAATCTGCTCAAGGAAAAGGACCGGAATAAATATAACATCATCGGGGAGAGCCGGGCCATCAGGGAGTTGAAGGAGCAGCTCAGGATCGTGGCGCCCACCAACGCATGGGTCCTCATATCAGGAGAGAATGGAACCGGCAAGGAACTGGTGGCGCACAACATTCACCGGTTGAGCAACCGAAGCGGCAAACCCATGGTGGAGGTGAACTGTGCGGCCATCCCCGAAGACCTCATAGAGAGCGAACTCTTCGGTCACGAAAAAGGGGCGTTTACAGGGGCGTTGACCATGAAAAAGGGGAAATTTGATCTGGCCCATGAAGGGACCCTTTTTCTGGATGAAATCGGCGACATGAGCCTGAAGGCCCAGTCAAAGACCCTGAGGATCCTTCAGGAACAGAAATTCGAACGGGTGGGCGGGGCCAAGACCATTCATGTGGATGTCCGGGTCATCGCCGCCACCAATAAGGACCTGGAGGCTGAAATTGAGAAAGGGGCCTTCAGGGATGATCTGTATTTCAGGTTAAATGTGATTCCCATGCGGGTGCCCCCTTTAAAGGAGCGGGTGGAAGACATCCCGAGCCTGGTACAGGTGTTTGTGGACGAGTTTTCCATGAGTACCAATATTGAACCCAAGGAGGTATCCCCAGAGGCCCTGGAGATGCTCCAGCGGTATGACTGGCCGGGGAATGTCAGGGAACTGAGGAATCTGGTGGAACGGCTCATGATCATGGTCCCCGGCCGGATCATCGGCAAAAAGGATATTCCCGCCCCCTTCAACAAGGGCGCTGCAGTAAACGGCGAGCTTACCGGGGCCCTCCAGGCGGATTCCTTGAAAGAGGCAAAAGGGAAATTCGAAAGGGCCTTCATCGAGGCCAAATTAAAGGAGTTTGACGGCAACATCTCCCAAACCGCCGAGGCCATCGGCGTGGAGCGGAGCAATCTTCATCGAAAGATCAAGGGATATGATCTTGCCGGGTTTAGGTCTTCGTAAGCTGTAAAGCGCACCCGTACAATCCCTTTCCGGCGCTCACCCCGTAATTACCCGGTTATCAGGGCCAGGTTCTATCAGGACCGGGCTCTATCAGGAACCAGGCTCTATCAGGAACCGGGTTCTATCAGGAACAGTGTCCTCCCTGACAGTCCTCTTAAAACGGGATCCACTTGGGGTTTGTCCTGTTCCGTTATCACTGGAAACTCCAGGAACGGGGGGCTGTCTTTTGGGATGGCTTCAATCCGGGGACCCGACTTCCCGTCATCGGGGCGCCCCATGTCTTCGGCCCTGTCCAAAATCGCGGACGCGTATTCAAAAACACGGGGATGCAGGGTAACCAGGTTCCCGTGGACCGGAATCCGGTTACCGAACAGGCCCAGCCAGGCCTCAAAAATCCGGTGCATATGACGGTCATTGACCCATAGGGGGGTGTCGATAAGAGACACATCCGCCAGGGGTCCGGGCAGATCCCCAGGGTCTTCGAGCGCCGCCTCCAGGGGTGACCCCCGGGTTTGCAGCCGGCGCAGCATTTGATCGGCCTCTGACCGGCTTTGTTCAAAGAGGGCGGCCAGGTGTAAGATGAGATGCCAGGTAAAGGCGGCATTCTCCGTAACCCGAGTGCGATCCGTAGGGTTCCTCTCCCTGAGGGTCTGTCTGATCTCCCAGGTGGCGGGCTCGGCAGGATGGGTGTCCAGGAAGGCCATGTGACCCTTCCCTTGATGCTGGTTCATCCAGGTTTGATATTCAGATATTATCCTGTTTACGTCCTGTTCAGGCTTCAGGTCCTCAGGCGGATGACAGACGTCCCAGCAAGAGGGGGAGATCCCCTCCAGTTCAACCGGCCCCATAAACCACGGCCGGCACAGGATCACCCGTTCGAAATGGTTCAGGAGTCCCCGCATGCCTGCCGCGTCCAGGGTGGTGTCCGGAAAGAGGACACCGGTTGGATATCGGGGCTGTTTATTTCTCCCGGAGTTCTTGGATGTCCGCATAAAAATCGAGCGCTTCCGGGTTGCTCAAGGCATCCCTGTTTAAAACCGGTTTTCCTTCGATCATCTTTTTGACTGCGATTTCCACCTTTTTCATGTTGAGGGTATAGGGGATGGCCGGTGTGGCAATAATTTTGGCCGGTACGTGTCTCGGTGATGCGTGCGTCATAAGGGTCTTTTTGATTTTCTGCTTCAGTTCATCCGTTAATTCATGACCTTGGGCCATCTTGACAAAGAGGACGACCCGGACGTCGTTTTCCCAGTTCTGGCCCACCACCAGACTGTCCTCGATTTCGTCCATCTGTTCCACCAGCCGGTAGATCTCTGCGGTGCCGATGCGTACGCCCCCCGGATTGAGGGTCGCATCCGACCGACCGTAAATGACCACCCCGCCCCGGTCATTGATCTCTATGTAATCCCCATGTCTCCAGACATTGGGGTAGACGTCGAAATAGGCGGCATGGTACCGCTCCCCGTCCGGGTCATCCCAGAAATAGATGGGCATGGAAGGCGCAGGGGCCGTGCACACCAGTTCCCCCTGCTCGTTAATGACCGGTTCTCCATTTTCATTATAGGCCTCCACCTTCATGGCCAGTTGCCTGCACTGCAGCTCACCGGCGTAGACCGGCCCCATGGGGTTTCCGCCGGCAAAGCAGCCGTTGATGTCGGATCCGCCGGAGATGGATGCCAGCTGCAGATCTTCTTTCACCTCCCGGTAGACGTATTCGAACCCTTCCACGGAAAGCGGGGAACCGGTGGACAAAACGGTTTGTAAAGGGGCGAGATCATAGGTTTTCCCCGGGCGCACCCCCGCATTCTGGAGCGCTGCGATATAGCCTGCACTGGTGCCGAAGATGGCGATTCTTTCATCCTGTGCCAATTGCCATAGGGCCCCGGGGTCCGGATGAAAGGGGTTGCCGTCATATAAGACAATGGTGGCCCCTACCGCAAGGGAGCTGGTCAGCCAGTTCCACATCATCCATCCGCAGGTGGTAAAATAAAAGATGGTATCCTCCCGCTTCAGATCACAGTGCAGCATGAGTTCCTTGAGGTGGTTGATGAGAATGCCGCCTGCACTCTGGACCATGCACTTGGGAAGCCCGGTGGTGCCGGAGGTGAACATGATGTAGAGGGGGTGATCGGCAGGGAGTTGTTCAAAGGTGACTTGCAGGGTATCGTCCGGGGATTTGAATTCCCGGTAGTCCACGGCGTTGGGCACCTGACTGAGGTCGGGATCGGTTTCCGTATACGGAACGACCACGACCTTTTCAATGGTGGAGAGCTGTTTCAAAATGTCCGAAACCCGGCCCAGGGAATCAAAATTTTTGCCCTTGAAGGAATACCCGTTGGCCGTAAACAGTACCTTGGGCTTGATCTGGCCGAACCGGTCCAGGACCCCCTTCATCCCGAAATCCGGGGAGCACGACGACCAGGTGGCCCCCAGGCTGGTGGCCGCCAGCATGGCGATGATGGTCTCCGGCATGTTGGGCATAAAGCCGGTGACCCGGTCACCGGCCTCAACGCCTATATCTTTCAAGGACTTGGCCACACAGGCCACCTCTCGATATAGCTCGGCATAGGTCATTCGAATGGGGGCCTGAGCCTCCCCCTTAAACACAATGGCGGTCTGGTCGTCCCTGTATCGCAGGAGGTTTTCCGCAAAATTGAGGCGGGCTCCCTCAAACCACCTGGCCCCCGGCATTTTGGTCAGGTCATCCACTACCCGGGTATAGGGTTCGGACGCCTTGATCCGGGCAAAGTCCCACATGGCTGCCCAGAAATCGGGGATATGGTGGACGGACCACTGATACAGGGGATTATACTCGGTAAAGTCGGTGTTGTATCTTTCGTTGACGTAGTTCATAAATTGATACATGTTGCTTTGCCGAATTCTCTCTTCCGAAGGTTGCCACAAAAGTTTCGCCATTTCAGCCTCCTCGATGATTTTTTAGGAAGGCCCCTTTGCCCGAGGGGTCATACGGAATCAGGATATCGCTTATAGACAGGGCGGATCCCTATCCACGACCTGTCTTTTATGAGAGAGATGCGCCTCAGCCCGATCCATCCCCATTGAGGGTCTGAAGGGCCAGAAAGAGGGCCTGGGTTCCCGAACGGCCGTGTCCCTGGGCCTTGAGTGCGATGTAGAGCTGCTGAACCAGCGCCAGCCCGGGCAGGGCCAATCCGATGGCCCTGGCCTCGGCCAGGGCAATGCCCATATCCTTGATAAAGTGTTCCACAAAGAACCCGGGATCGTAATTTTCCTGTGCGATGCGGGGCCCCAGGTTGTTGATGGACCATGAACTGGCAGCGCCTTTGCCGATGATATCGATGACCTGCTGCAGATCAAGTCCCTGTCTGGCCGCATACAGGAGGGACTCGCAGGTCCCGATCATGTTCCCGGCCACCAGGATCTGGTTGCAGACCTTGGTATGCTGGCCCATTCCCGGACCGCCCAGGTAGGAAATGGTGGTCCCCATGAGTTCAAAAAGGGGCAGTACCTGGTTAAATACGGCTTGCTTGCCACCCACCATGATGGCCAGGGTCCCTTCCCGGGCCCCCACATCCCCGCCCGATACCGGGGCATCCAAACTGTCGATGCCCAGGGGCTCGGCGCGTTGGGCGATGATTTTGGCCAGGCTGGGCTGGCTGGTGGTCATGTCCACCACGATGTCCATACCGGCCCGGTCAGAATTCAGTCCATCCGCGCCAAAGTAGACCGCTTCCACATCCTGAGGATGCCCTACAATGGTGAATACGATGCGGGCGTTTTCCGCCACTGCAGCAGGTGTATCACACCACGTGGCACCGTGATCCAGCAGCGGCCCGGCCTTTTGTTTGGTTCGGTTATACACCCAAAGCTCATGGCCGCCCTGCTGAAGGTGTCCGGCCATGGATGCGCCCATAACGCCTGTCCCTATCCATCCCAATTTCATAGCACAACACTCCTTTTATCATCCCGCTGAAAGCGGGACTGCCCGGATTGCAGAGGGAAACCCCCGTCACCATATTTCGTTTGAAACCATAGTCAATTCTGAAACATTTTGCAAGAGCAATGTAAAGAGAGACCGCATCCTGCCAAACTCCAAGCTTCTTACCCCCTCGATTGATA
>JAIPDZ010000052.1 GCA_021737425.1 Deltaproteobacteria bacterium | reverse complement strand
AAAAGAAAGGCCGGTATCCAGAGGCAAAAAAGGCTATCCGAAAAGGAGTGATCTTCCTGGTGCTGATCTTGGCCCTGCTGGGGGGTCACCTCATTACCGATTATTATATGTTAAAAAGGGAATATAACCGGTTGGATACGGAAATGATCCGTCTGTTTAAAAAAACGCTTCCCCAGGTCACCCGCATCGTGGATCCGGTGCAGCAACTCAAGGTGGAGATCCAGCAATTAGAGGAAGAGAGCGCCTCCACGGCCATGACCGGATCTGACCGAAGGGTTCTGGACCTGCTGGCGGACCTGTCCCGACGTATCCCCAAAACCGTGGATGTCCATGTCTCCCGTATGGTCATGGATCCCAAGAGCGTACGGATCGGGGGGGAAACCGACACCTTCAATTCGGTGGACAGTTTGAAAAATGCGCTGACTCCCTCGGCGTTCTTCTCTGAGGTGACCATCAGCTCAGCCAACCTGGATCGCAAAAACAACCGGGTGAAGTTCGAAATGAAACTCAAACGAAACAGAGGGCAGGCCCTGCCCAAAAGGGTAGGCCCAAGTGCCGGGTAGTGATGAGGTTTGAAAAAAGAGAAAAGATTCTGGTGGGTTTGACCGCCTGTCTGGTGGGGGGATTTCTGGTCCTGCAATTCATTGTGTTCCCCTTTCTGAATAAAAGAGAGGTCCTGATCAGAGGGGTAACCGTAAAAAGAGAGGCCCTTCAGGAGATGGCCGGGTTGCGATCCATGTACCTGGCCTATCAGGAAGGGACCGAAGGCATAGGCCAACGGCTGGGGATGCGGCCCCAGAATTTTACGCTGTTTTCGTTTCTGGAGCAGGCGGCCCACAGGGGAGGCATGAAGGATCATATCAAATACATGCAGCCATCCATGTCGGAGGGGGCGGGGCCCTTTAGGGAATCCATGGTGGAAATGAAGTTAGACAGGGTTACCCTGAAACAACTGGTGGCGTATCTCCACCGGATTGAATCCCCCAAAGACGCGGTTCGGATCAAGCGGATTTCTATCAAGGAGAACCCGAGCGCACCGGGATATCTGGACGCCATTCTCCAGGTACTGACCTTTTTCCATGCGCAGCAATAATGGAAAGGCGGAGCGGGATGAGGCAGATTATTTCCAAAAAGCGCGGCTGGATCGGATATGGAATCTACACGGTTCTGATAACAGGGTGGCTCATGTATCATCTTTTCCCGGCAGAGACCTTTGGAAACTATGTCCGGGCCAAGGTGACGGAAACAAACCCGAAGCTCAAGCTCTCCCTGTCCGGGACAGGGCTTTCCTTTCCATTGACCCTGAGGTTCATCCATGTTCACCTCTTTGTGGAGGGACAGCCTCATGCCCCTGTCTTGAGTGCCGAGCAAGTTGCGATAGCCTTGCACATTGGGGCCTGTTTGCAGGGCAGTCCAGGGTTTCGGTTTCAGGGCCTTGCGTATGGGGGCGAGTTCAAGGGGTCGCTTCAATTCCAAAATGCGGATTTAGTGGGTCCTTTTACAGGGGAAGCGGATTTCAAGGACGTGGATATAGGGAAGTACCGGTATCTTTCCCAGGCCATGTCCGTGCCCGGCGGGCAGATCCTGGATCCCGGAGAGATCTCCGGTAGGGGGAGCGGTCATATCCAATACCAGGGCCAGGGCCGGTGGATGGAGGGATCAGGGGACGTGGAAGTGAACCTTACTCAGGGCCGCATCGGTTTTCTGGAACCGGTTTTGGGGTTGCGGTCTTTCAATTTCGATGCCCTTTCAGGCAAGATTTTACTCCGGGAGGAGAAAATGAAAATCCAGGATGTTCGCTTTAAGGGGTCGGCCCTGAAAGGGCGCCTGTCAGGGGACATCTTCCTGAGGCGGGATTTCGCTGCCAGCAGCCTCCGTATAAGAGGGGTCATTGAGGCCCTGCAACAGGGATTGAGGGGACTGGAACGCCCGTTCGTGATCCACGGGACGTTCCGGACGCCTGTGTTCAGATTCGGTTAAAGACAATGACCCGAAAGGCATATCCGATCATATTCAATCTCTTTCTGCTCACCGTGGTGATCTACCTCGGCGTGGACCTCTTTTATGGGGTGTTGGAAGGGCATATGCACCAATACGATATCCTCTCCCCGTCACACCCGGTCCCTTCAGCAGGGGTGAAGGCGGATCCCTCAAAGAGAGTCCCTTTGGATGGTTATGAGGTCATCACAAGGCGCAATCTCTTCGGATCCTTGGACAGCCCTTCCCCGGTAAAGAAAAAAACGGCATTAAAACAGGCGGAGATTGAGGCCCTGGAGCCCACTTCCCTCAACATCAGCCTCCTGGGCACGGTCACCCATCTAAATAAAAGCGGCTGGGCCGTCATCGAGGAGCGCGGGAAGAGGGAGCAGGGCCTGTACCGGGTGGGAGATCCCATCCAGGATGCCGTAATCGTGAATATCCTGCGCGGAAGAGTGGTGTTGCGGAAGGGAGACGAGGATCAGATCCTAATGATGGAGGCCCTCGAGACCTCTTCAAAACAAGACGTCCCCGCCTCCCCAGGGCCGGGGGGGGCGGAAAGCACCATCACCGTGGGCCGGGCGGATGTGACCGATTCCCTTAAAAATATCAACAAGCTGCTGACCCAGGTCCGGATTCGGCCTCACCTCCACAATGGGAAACCTGACGGATTCATGCTCAGTTATATCAGTAGGGGGTCTATTTTTTCCAGACTGGGGCTTCAGCGGGGAGATGTCATCAAGCAACTGAACGGGGCGCCCATCAACACGCCGGAGGATGCCTTCTCCTTTTACAAAGCGCTGGAGTCGGGGTCGGACCTGTCCCTGGATATCGTCAGAAAAGGTGAACCCAAGACCATCAACTACAGCATCAGATAAGCTATGTATGCCCCCTTTTTCGGATTTCAAGAAAACCCGTTCAATCTGACGCCGGATCCCAGATATCTGTTTTTGAGCCGGTATCACAGGGAGGCCCTCGAACATTTGCTGTACGGGATTAATGAGCGGAAAGGGTTTATCGCCATCACCGGGGGGATCGGTACCGGCAAGACCACCCTGTGCCGCGCCCTTTTGGAACACCTGGACCCCAAGACCCAGAGTGCCTTGATTTTCAGTTCATTTATCTCCGATGAGGAGATCCTGAAGTCCATCAATCAGGAATTCGGCATTGAGATGGGTCCGGGGACCTTGAGCAAAAAGGACTATGTGGATGCCTTGAATCAATTCTTACTGAATAATTTCGGGGATGGTGAAAATGCCCTCCTTTTGATCGATGAGGCCCAGAATCTGTCCCATGCCGTACTGGAGCAGATCCGGTTGCTGTCCAACCTGGAGACCGCAAAGGAGAAGCTCCTTCAGGTGGTGCTGGTGGGCCAGTCGGAGTTGAAAGGCCTCCTTCACTCACCGTCCCTGCAGCAACTCAACGAGCGGATCACCGTGCGATATGACCTGAGACCCCTGGATGAGGCGGATCTTCGGGGGTATGTCCATCACCGGCTCACCGTGGCCGGCGGAAGGGGGGAAGTGGGGTTTTCAAACGGGGCCTTAGGTGCAGTCTTTGGATATTCCAGGGGGAATCCCAGGCGGATCAACGCGGTTTGCGACCGGGCCCTCCTCATTGCGTTTACCAAAGAAAAGCGCATCATATCCAAAAAAATGGTCAAAGACGCCGTGAGGGACCTGAAAGGGGAGGGGAGCGATGCCCGGACGTCCGGTGTTGGCCCCCCGCTGTTTGTGCGGGGGGGATGGTCCAAAAGACGGGCCGGAGCCGTCCTGTTGTTGGTCATGCTAATGGCAGGTCTTTTTGTGTGGCGTCAGGGGGAGGATATGATGGAGGTATTTTCAAGTGTGGGCAGGGTCAATGGGACGCCTGCGCCGGCCGCTTCCACTCAGGATACGCCTACCGCCGAAATCGCGAATGCCGCCGTATTCCTGGATCAGGCCACAAGCCTTGCCAATCTCTTCAGACTGTTTGAAGAGAGTGTCAGCGGTGGATCTGATTATGGGGAAGGGGCCTATCTGGGCCTGGTATCCTTTGATATCGCTTCCGAGTACTTTATCCTGTTCAAAAAGCCCTTCAGAGTGCTGGCCGCCCACGTGGCTTCCCCCTTGGGTCCCGGCCCCCGGTATCTGCTCATTACCCAGACACGTGACAACGGGGCCGTGGCCCTGGACCCTGAAGGGGGGGTCCATAAAGTAACCCGTCCCTTTGTTCTGAGACACTGGGGGGGGGAGGTCTCCTTTGTCTATCCTCACCGACAGGTTTTCCAAACCCTCAGCCGCGGAATGAAGGGCCGCGAGGTGTTGAAGGTTCAGGAAGTCCTCAAACGTGTGGGGTACCTGGTTGAATTGACCGCGGTTTATGACCCGCAGACCGCTGAGGCGGTGGCCCGATTTCAGGAGGAGTTCGGGCTCAATGCAGACGGGATCGTGGGCCCCCGGACCATGGCGCTTCTGTTTCAGATGTGGGAGTAAGCCCATGAGTTATATCCATGAGGCCCTTAAAAAGGCCCAAAAAAAACGGGATGGCCGCCTGGCCTCCCATGGCGGAGGTTCACCCTCCCGCGGGATGGCCGGATTTGGTCCCGGAAAATGGGCATTATGGTGCCTAAGCGGGGGGATGGTTGTTTTGCTTGCTTTTACGGCGTATTCGTGGTTGGATTTGCCGGGAAATTTCAAAGAAAGGGATTCCCTGGGCCCACCCCCAAAACCGCTTGCCCCCGCGCAGGTGGTTAAACAAGGATCCCAGCCCAAGGACTTTTTCGAGCGGGGGAGAGTGCATCAAAAAAATGGACGGTGGGCGGAAGCAAGACAATGGTATGAAAAGGCCCTCCAGGCAGATCCCGGGTTTGTGGTTGCCTTAAATAATCTCGGGGTGATTCAGATGCAGGACCATCATTATGACTCCGCCGCAAGGAACTTCCAAAAGGCCATTCGATTGAAGCCCGGCTATGTGGATCCCTACTACAATTTGGCCTGCATCTCCGCCCTCACAAACCGCACCCAAGAGGCCCTCAGGTACCTCAAAAAGGCGGTTTTTCTGGATGCGGCTGTCAGGGAGTGGGCCTGTGAAGACTCGGATCTAAGGAGATTACAGCATCTAATGGAATTTCAACAGATCGTCGGGACCCAACCATGAGACGCGAATTGGTGGAGAAGTAATATGGCGGTGGGGGCAAGAGCCTGTTTACACCTGTGGACTGCTGGCCTGTTCTTTATGATGACCCTGGCGGTCCCTGCGCTGGGGGCCCGAATTACCGGAGAAACCGGGGTCACCCCGGCCGCGCCTGTGCCCCGGCAGCCTGTAAAACAGGTTGCGCCTGAGGGGCATTCCGTAAGGCCCCAGGACCGGAACACCGAATCCGTATCAGATGAAAAAGATGCCGCCGTGGTGCAACAGGCTACCCCGGAATCGATTTCTGCCACCCCGAGCAGGCAGGAAGCCCAAGATGCCCAGGCCGAAAAGGGGGACCCTTATGTGACCATCGACTTTGAGAATGTGGATATCCCGGTGTTGATCAAGTTTATGAGTGAACTTACCGGGAAAAATTTTGTCATTGATAAAGCGGTGCGGGGAAAGGTGACCATCATGTCCCCCACTAAGATTTCCGTGGACGAGGCCTACAAGGTGTTTGAATCCGTTCTGGAGGTACACGGCTATGCGGCTGTTCCTGCGGGGAATGTGGTCAAAATCGTACCGGCTGTGGAGGCCAGGTCCAAGAATGTGGAGACCTTGCTTGAGGAGGAGGCCATGGGGCCGGAGGACCGGGTGGTTACCCAGTTGATCCCCCTTACATACGCCAATCCCGACGAGTTGAAAAAACTCTTTGCCCCCATGATTTCCAAAAGCAGTGTCATGGTCTCCTATCCACCGGCCCGGACCCTGATCGTGACCGATGTCCTCTCCAATATCCAGCGGATCCTCAAGATCGCCAGGGCGGTGGATGTGGAAGGGGTGGGAGAAGAGATATCGGTCATTCCCCTTGCCTCGGCTTCTGCGGCCACACTTGCCAAATCCTTAAGCACCGTGTTCCAGAGGCGTGCGAGGCATGTCAAACCGGGGGGACCTGAGGATGCGGAGGTCAGAGTGGTGGCCGATGAAAGAACCAATTCCCTCATCATCCTGGCCTCCGAAGACGAGACCCGTAAGATCAAGCAACTGGTAAGGCTTCTGGACAAGGAACCTCCCAAGGGAGAGGGGGATATCCGCGTGCGTTACCTGAAGCACGCCAATGCAGAGGATCTCACCAAGGTTCTCGCTTCCCTTCCTTCCAAACAGTCCGCAAAAACCGACCCGGGCAAGGCCCCCATTATTTCCAAGGAGGCCCGGATTGTGGCGGATAAGGCCACCAATTCCCTGGTGATTACCGCGGATAAAGCGGATTACCGGGTCCTGGAAGCGGTCATAGAGAAACTGGACATCCCGCGAATGATGGTCTACATCGAGGCCTTGATCATGGAAGTGAACGTGGAAAAGGACTTTGAGCTGGGGGTGGAATGGGAAGGCGTCAAGAGTTTCACCTATGACGGCAAAGACGGAGGGGTGTTCGGCGGCTCCAGCGGCTCAGGGTACAGCAACCTGGGCGGGATCTTTTCAGATAAGCCCAAACTGCCGGACGGGTTTTCCTTGGGCGTGATCGGGGAGGCCATTGAGATCGGGGGGGTAAAATTTCCGAACCTGGCTGCTATCCTGCACGCGTATCAGCAGGACAGGGACGTGCACATCCTGTCCACTCCCCAGATTTTGACCACCGATAATGAGGAGGCAGAGATTACGGTGGGCAAAAACGTCCCCTATGTGGTTCGTCAGGAAACCAGCGAGGCCGAACTGGACTACAGCAGTTATGAATACAAGGACGTGGGCGTGACCTTGAAGATCACGCCGCAGATCAGTCAGAACCGATTGGTCCGGCTGGAAATCTACCAGGAAGTCACCCGACTCATCGAGACCGACGCTCTCAAAGAGGGACGTCCCACCACCTACAAGCGGCTGGCACAGACCACGGTCATCGTGGCCGACGCCAATACGGTGGTGATAGGTGGATTGATCGGCGATGACACCACCAATATCAATTACAAGGTCCCCTGTCTCGGGAATATCCCGGGCATCGGATGGCTTTTTAAGTCCACTTCCAAAAAAAGGGGCAAGACCAACCTTTTTGTATTCCTGACCCCCCATATCATTCAGAACCCCTCAGAGAGCCGTGAAATTTATGAAGACAAAAGGGATCAGATTGAACGGATCAAGGAGGGGGTGATCAAGATGTATGAAAAGGACCGGTCCCCTGCGCCCCGGTAGGGCCTTTCACGGGCTCAAAACGGAAACCCGAACCCTCGTGTCAGGCTTATGCAACATCGGTTGATCGGCCACATACTCATGGAGAACACAGGGCTGAGCCAACAGGCCCTGGAGCATGCCCTCCGTATTCAGCAGGAGAAGGGGGGGAGGATCGGTGAGATTCTCATGGAACAGAAGGCCATCACCGAATTGGACCTGCTGAAAGCCCTCTCCGTACAGCTTGACCTTCCCATGACCCTGTCCCTCTCCCCGGAGGAAGCGAATACCGGGTTCGCCCAAAAGGTCCCCATCCATTTTCTGAAGAAATACCGAATGGTGCCGGTGATCACCCCTCAACAGACAATGATCGCTGTAAACGATCCACTTTCCTTTCAACCCGTAGACGACCTGCGGCTGCTTTTGGACCTGGAGAAGACGCCTGTGGTCCTTTCTCCTTATTCGGCCATCCTCTCGGTCATTAATTTCGCCTACGACATGAGCGGGGGCTCGGCAGAGCAGGTGATCCAGGATATGCACGGGGATGAGACCTCCCGGATCCTCTCGGAGATCGAAGAGACCGCCGATCTGCTGGAAGACACCAGCGATGCCCCGATTATCAAATTGGTGAATCTCATGCTCTCCCAGGCGGTCAAGGCCAGGGCCAGCGACATCCACATTGAACCGTCTCAGCAGAGGCTCAAGATCCGTTACCGGGTGGATGGTCTCCTATACGACATGCTTTCCCCGCCCAAGCATGTCCAATCCGCACTCATCTCCCGGGTGAAGATCATGGCCAAGATGAATATTGCTGAAAAACGGCTTCCCCAGGATGGGCGTATCGAAATCCGGATTGCGGATCGGAGTGTGGATATCCGGGTGTCCACCATCCCCACGGCCCACGGAGAGCGGGTGGTGCTGCGGCTGTTGGACAAAAGCAACGTCCTGTTGAAGGTCTCGGATCTGGGAATGCCGGAGACCGCCCTTCAGGATTTCGAGAATCTCATCCATTCTCCATACGGCATTTTCCTGGTCACGGGACCCACCGGCAGCGGCAAGACCACCACCCTGTACGCGGCCCTTTCCACGCTGAATACCACGGATATCAATATCATTACCATCGAGGACCCGGTGGAATACCAGATGGAAGGGGTCGGCCAGATCCAGGTAAATCGTAAAATCGACCTCACCTTTGCCAAGGGCCTGCGGTCCATTGTCAGGCAGGATCCCGATGTCATCCTGGTGGGGGAGATCAGGGACCTGGAGACCGCTGAAATCGCCATTCAATCCGCCCTGACCGGGCACCTGGTGTTTTCAACGCTCCATACCAATGATTCCGCCAGTGCGGTGACCCGGCTCATCGACATGGGGATTGAGCCCTTTTTGGTGACATCCTCGGTAACCGCCATCCTGGCCCAGCGTCTGGTGCGGGTGTTATGCCCTCATTGCAAGGAGGAATACCAGCCGGATGAGGCGTCCCTGCGCAAAATCGGCATCACCCCCAGGATGGCGGAAGGGAAGTCCATTTTCATAGGCCGGGGGTGTCCCGAATGCCTCCATACCGGCTATTACGGAAGAACAGGCCTCTTTGAACTGTTGGTGCTGGATAAGGAAATCAGAAATCTGATCCTCAAGACCTCTGACGCCAACTTGATAAAGGCCAAGGCCATTGACCGTAAGATGATTACCCTGCGTCAGGACGGTGCAGTAAAGGTGTTAAACGGGATTACGACCATTGAGGAGGTCTTCAGGGTTACCTACTAAACGGACAACGGTCCGGTTCGGCCTGGACCGGGGTAAGAGAGGGGGATCAATGGAGTATATGGCGTGTGATGTATTGGTGGTGGGCAGCGGGGCCGCAGGACTGAGGGCGGCCATTGCCGCCCGTGAGGCAGGGGCTGAGGATGTGTGTGTGATTTCCAAGGCGCCGGCCGGAAAAGGGACCTCCACCATTTTGAGCGCGGGGGTATTTGCCGGTTCCGGGGAAGGAGAGGGTCCGGAAAACCATATCCACCGGACGCTCGCAGCCGGCCGGGGGATCAATCAACCCAATCTGGTGGAGGTCCTGGCCGAGGAAGCACCGGTGAGACTCAAGGAGTTGGTACAATGGGGGATCAAGGCCCACTTCCTAAAAGGCAATCTCTATGCCGAGGCCATCCCCTCCTGGGGGGGACAGGAGATTATCCGGTGCCTGCTGGAAAAGGCCAGGTCCCTGGGGGTCCGCTTCAAGGGGGGGCTGTGTGTCAGTTCATTCAAGTTCCAAGAAGGGGCGGCCGGAGCCGTTGCTTATTCCACGGTACAAAGAGACTGGGTGGGACTAACTGCAAACGCACTGGTGCTGGCAACCGGCGGGGCCGGCGGACTCTACCTATATCATGACAATCCCAAGCGGATGATGGGCGAGGCCTATACCCTGGCCCTGGATGCCGGGGCCGTGCTCCAGGATATGGAGTTTGTGCAGTTTTATCCCCTGGGCCTGGCAGAACCCGGGCTCCCGAGATATCTGATCCCCCCGAGGCTGGCGGATTACGGCAGGCTGTGCAACAGTCGGGGAGAGGATATCTTGGACAAGTACGGCATTGAGGAAAGACCGGCGGCGGAACGTGCCAGGGACCGGCTCTCTCAGGTCCTTTTCCGGGAAATCTCCCAGGAGGGACATGAAATCCGGCTTGATGTAACCGGGGTGACTGAAAAAGAGTGGCGCAGCGATCCTTTTTCCGCCTCTTCATGGGAGACCCTGGGGAAACGCTACGGGGCTCAGGACCGGCCGGTCCGGGTGATGCCCATGGCCCACCATGTAATGGGGGGGGTATGTATTGACCCCCGGGGTGCCACCCGGGTGCCCGGTTTTTTTGCAGCGGGCGAGGCCACGGGAGGACTCCACGGGGCCAACCGGCTGGGCGGCAATGCCCTTACAGAGACCTTGGTGTTCGGGGCCAGGGCCGGGGCCGCGGCCGGGGCGTGGGCCAGGCAGCAGGGCCTTGGCAAGACGGGGTTTCCTGCAAAAGAGTTTTCACTTCCTTCAGGAAAACCCGCTCCCCCAAACAGTGTCTTGCCTCCGTCGGAACTCAAGCAGAACCTGAGGCGGCTGTTGTGGGAAAAAGGAGGGATTATCCGAAATCGCGAGGGGCTTACCGCGGCCTTAAAAGAGACGGCGGAAATGGATGGCATGGCCCGGTCCCTCCCCATTGAAGGGGATCCATCCGCGGTGAGCGCATCCCTGGAACTGTGCTCAGGCGTCCGAACCGCCACATTGATCCTTGAGGCCGCACTCCAAAGAGAAGAGAGCCGGGGAGTGCACTATCGAGACGATTTCCCCACCCAGGATGACCATGGCTGGCTCGGTCACGTGACCCTCCGAACTGCGGATCAGGGACCCCGGGTGGAGCTGGGGTTTGATCCTGCCCACCCATCATGAGTGCACGGTTCAGGGGAAAAGGGTCCTGTTGAGGTAGGCGAATCCCAAACGGAGCAGGGCCGTGTCGTCTTGGGCCACCCGGTTGGAGGTTTGTTCATCCATATGGAAGGTCTCCACAAAACGGGGGGTGGCGACCAGGTCCCTGAACATATCCATATTATAAGAGGCTACCAGAATCTTCTGTTGCTGTCTCTGGTCAAGGGGGTTGGATCGGTTTCGTCTGGGATGAAAAAGGAGGTTGAGCATCTGGTCGTTCATGTGGATGTACGGTGCAAGGCCCTGACTTTCCAGCCATTGCTGGACCTGTTGGGTCTTGTTTTGGCGTATCCCCTGACAGTTGGGCGTATCCAGCAGGTAGAAGAATTCATGAGGGGCCTGGAGATCCCTGCTGATGGTGGAGGATCTCCCCAGCGGATACAGGCGGCAGGCCATGGGCCGGTGTTCGTAAATCCTGCACCCCTTCTCAGTTACAAAAGGACAGACGGCATCCTGTTCGTTCATTTTGAGGGAAAGTACGGGAAACCCCGTATCCGGGTCTGTCCTGTAAAGGACGTGTTGACTCAGAAATTGGTCGGAGTGAAGCAGGAGCGCCTGGCGCATCCGCATCACGTCATAGGGGGTCAGGGGCAGATGCTTGTTGCGGCAGCAGGTATTGAAGCAATCCAGCCCGGAGTGGCATGAAAAAGCGAAGGTATCCTCGCGGCTCATTCGCTCATTTTCCGGCGGAGGTGCGTCCAGAAGCATGATGGTCTCTCATCTGTTTTGACCGTGTAACCGAAAGGGGTTATCGAGGGAGTTTGATCACAAAGGTGGTCCCTTTTCCCGGGACACTGTCCGCCCATATTTCCCCCTGATGGGCCTCTATCACCCGGTAAGAAATGGCCAGACCCAGACCGGATCCCCGGTCCCGGGTGGTGTAAAAGGGTTCGAATATGCGCAGCAGGTCTTCCTCTCCGATACCTGAACCCTCATCGGTGATGCGAATTGCCACACTTCCGGCCCATCTTTCCGTGCTGATGCTGATGCTTCCCCCCTCATCCATGGCCTCGATGCCGTTTACCAGGATATTGATGAAGACCTGTTTCAGTTTATCCGGATCACAGTTGATTTCATCTAACGGTGTCAAGTCCACAATGAAGGTGTATTTGTCTTTGGGATAAAATCCCCTCACGATTTTCAACACGTCTTGTATCACGGAATTGATATCCGTGGGCCGTTTGACCAGGTTGTACACCTTGGTAAAATCTCCCAGCTCCGCAACCAGCTTCTCCAAGCGACTGACCTCATCCAGGATCATATCCAGTTTCTGCCCGATTTTGTCATCTGAAATACCGCCCCGTATCTGATTGGAAAACCCACCAATGATCATCAGCGGATTCTTGAGTTCGTGGGCCACATGGGCCACTGTCTGCCCCACGGCGGCCAGGCGCTCTGATTGCAGGAGCTTTTTTTCCAGTTGTTTATGCCGGGAGACGTCTCTGATGATGGCGGTAAAGGCGAGGTCTTGTTCCAGTTCATGATAAGACAACCCCAGTTCGATGGGGAATTCCTCTCCTCCCTTTTTCAAGCCGGTAAGGGATATTGCCTGGCCCATGGCCCTGGGCGTCCTGCTGTCCAAAAACGCCCTCACAAACCGATAATGATCTCCATACTGGGGAGGAATGAGGATCTTGAGGTCCCGGTTCAATACCTCCTCCCGGGAATACCCGAAGATCCGTTCGGCCGCATTGTTAAAAAGCTGGATTTTCTGTTCACTGTTTATGCTGATGATGGCATCGGTGGCCGTATCGAGGATAGTCCGGAACCTTTTTTCAGAGGCCTTGAGTTTTCGAATCAGATTCCGATACTCGGTCACGTCTCTGGAAATTTCCACAAAGTATCGGGCCTGTTGGTCCCCGGCAGATACCGGATACAGGATTCTGCTCAATTCCATCTCTTCATATCCGTCCGCCTCATAGCGGTGAACCACCTCCACCCGCTCCCCTGTCTCCTTGGCCTTATGGAGCGGACAGGAGGGGCTTTTGATATGGCAGTGGAGTCCGGTCAATCGTCTGATATCAAAACACTGCTTTCCCAGGACATCCGCCTTGGCAAGGCCGCATTCCTGCAGAAATACCCGATTCACATCCTGAATGATCCCCTCACCGTCCAAAACCATGATTTCTTCACTGATCCCGTCGAAAAGGGCCTCCAAGAACGGGGTGTCTCCTTTGAACGGCCCGGTTCTCTCCCTATCCGAATTCATGGGGGTGGGGGGTCCGTTGGTTGGACCGGTGCGCGTCTTTGGACCCATTGTTTTTTGATCCATAATTATCCTCCACCCCATGGACAGTAAAAAACGTACTCCGAGGAAAGGATATCAAACATTTCAGTGGTTCCTTCCCCGATGGCGCCATACAGCCCCTTCAGCGTCTTTGCCCCCCTAAGAGAAGCCCCATAGGCCGCATCATTGAAATAAACGGAATCAATGGGCAGCAAAACCTGGTCCACGGTCCCATGCCACTGAATACTCAGTTTCGCTTTCATGGCAAAGACCTTTTTGTACAGGTCCCGCAACAGATCGGTTCTCAGGATCGGGTTTACCTGGTTGATCATGCAGTCCATAAGCCCCACCAGGTAGTAGATTTCCCGCATCTCTTTTTCGTCATGGCGATGGGCGTACAGGGCATGTATGGTGTAGGCCATCCCGCCTTTTAAGATAAAGTGGGGGGGAAGCGCGGGGCTGTTTCCCGTCTGAGCGGACAGCTTTGCGGCTTGAGAGCGCAGCAGTTGGGTAAAATGGACCGTCTTCCACATTGCCGTCCGAAATTCCCACGGCGTGGAGGTGATAATGTGATCGGCGCTGTCTTTACCCCTTGTGTGAAGGTCTATCACTTTTCCCATACGACACCCTACGTGCTTACCCCACCATCCCGGGTTTACGGCCTCGGATGGCATGACTCATGAAGCGCCCTCAGCCTTTCCCTGGACACATGGGTATAAATCTGGGTGGTAGAAATGTCCGAGTGGCCCAGCATCACCTGGACCGATCTTAAATCCGCACCTGCTTCCAAAAGATGGCTGGCAAAGGAGTGCCTGAGA
The DNA here is from genome assembly GCA_021737425.1 of Deltaproteobacteria bacterium. Lineage (GTDB taxonomy): Bacteria > Desulfobacterota > DSM-4660 > Desulfatiglandales > Desulfatiglandaceae > JAIPDZ01. The sequence continues at coordinate 7,918 of JAIPDZ010000052.1, read as the reverse complement.
CTATGAGGGGTAATGGTTTTTTTGACGCCGGCGGCCTTTGCATATTTCTTGATGATCTTCCAGAATCCCTGCCGGGTCAAGGAGCCGCCCCTGAAGTTCAAAAACAGGTGCGGAGACGTCCGGTCTTTCAGAAGTCTCATGCGCCCCTCTTGGAGATATTCTTTTACCGCCACCCGGGCCTTTTCCCCCATGGGAACCAAACGCTCCTTGGCGCCTTTCCCCACAGTTCTGACAAAGCCTGATTCCAGGTTCAGATCCACCGCTCGGAGGCCCACCAGCTCGGAGACCCTGAGCCCCGTGGCATAGAGGAGTTCCAGCATGGCCCGGTCCCTTTTCCCTGCGGGGGTGGAGGCATCGGGCTGACGCAGGAGCAGATCCACCTGCTCCAGGCTCAAAAACTCAGGCAGGTGTCGGGCCAGCCGCGGCGTTTCCAGAAGTCTTGCGGGACTTACCTTCATATATCCTTCAGAGACTAAGAAACGAAAAAACTGTTTTGTGGAGGAGATGTTTCGTGCCACGGACCGGTGAGAGAGCCGCTCTCGGAGAGAAGTGAGGTATTCCACAATATGATCCTGAGAAACATCCAGCGGGGAAATCTGTTTTTTTTGGAGAAACCCTGTTAGTCGTACCAGGTCTGTCCCATACGCAGAAACGGTGTTATGGGCAAGCCCCCGTTCCACCTTCAGGTAGTCCATGAATTGATCCACCAGGTTGTTCATCCGGAGACCTTCCTCCTATGCGGATGCCCGATGAAGGCCCTCGGCCTTTGAAAAAAGAGCCTTCAAGGCGTGAGAAGGGGCCTTTTGAAAGAAGTGAAGGGTCTCGATCCCGGCCCTTCCTAAAAATCATACAGGTTCTGATTTGGGGTCAGGACTTCGGCCCCGGTGGGGGTGACCGCCACCATTTCTTCCAGGCGGACACCTCCCATCTCCGGGATATAGATGCCCGGTTCCACTGTGGCCACCATGCCCTCCTTGAGGAGAACAGGTCCCCGCGGGCCCAGCTTGGGGGCCTCGTGGGTGGCAAGCCCCACCCCGTGCCCCAGACCGTGTCCAAAATATTCCCCATAGCCGGCCTCATCAATGATCTGCCTCGCCATCTGATCCACTTGGGTGGACAGTATGGAAGGCGTGATGGCATGGATGGCGGCTGATTGAGCCTTTCTCACTATTTTATAAATGTGCCGGAAGTTTTCCCGGGGTGTACCGAGAAACAGGGTCCTGGTCATATCGGAACAATATCCGTTCAACCGTACCCCTGCGTCTAAGATGATGGGTTCCCCCTCTTTCAGTTTTCTGTCGGTGGGAACCGCATGGGGCAACGCGCTGTTGGGGCCGGAGGCGACAATGGTAGGGAAAGAGAGGGACTCAGCGCCCCCTGTCCTGGCCAGGGATTCAATGTGGTACGCCACCTCTTTTTCGGTCATGCCGGGTCGCAGATCGGCCGCCACGGTCTCGATGATACGGGAGATCAAATGGGCCGCATCTGTCAGGGCCTCACGTTCCGTCTGATCCTTGATCTCCCGCATATCCTCCACCATATTGTTGAGGGGGTGAAGTTCCACGTCCCTTGGGGCGGCGTCAAACGCCTCCCTGAGCCGGTGGTACGTCTCCCATGTCAGGTGACCCCCTTCAAAACCGAGGTGGCGGGTGCCGAAGGTTCCCAAGATATCCGGTAGTTCCTTTGCTAAACTGCGGGCTATGGTGAGGACTTCAAACTCCGGCGCCTCCGTTTGGGCCTGGGTGGTGTACCTGGAATCCGTCACCAGGACGGCCCTGTCTTGGGTGATGAGGAGGGACCCGGATGACTCGGTAATCTGCGTATCCGCTGCCTTGAATCCGGAAAGATACCGGCGATTTTCCGGCTGGATGATCCATGCGGTATCCAAATGGGCGTCCGGATAAAGGGTCATCCGTTTTCTAAGGGCATTGACGCGTCTCCTGAAACCGGTGGTATAATGCGGGGTCACATTGTTCTCCATGGTTTTGTGCGCAGGCCGGTAAGGCCCACAGCTTTTGTGGCAGTTTACCAGAACAACAGAGGGATTGCAATTCCTGTTGGGGGCGGGCCCGTGTTGACAGAATCTCTGGCACCTGTTAGGTAACTGCAATACCGGGTATGGAAAGGATGCTTGAACACGATGGCCCAGGGAAAAATCGTTGAATATGTGGAGCAGGGGCGGTTCATTTGCGCCCTTTGTCTGGAGGACAAAGGGAATCGGTTTCATCTGTTGACGCCCTTGAACCGCGAAATCAGCCTGGCCCCCAAAAGGGCGGTGCTTATCTCGCCATCAGACCTGGATACCACCTGGCCGCGAGAGGAACTCCTGGGCCGGCTCAGGGAAAGAGAACAGGTCCGAATGAATCTGAAGGCCCAAGTTGATGCCAGGGAGATATGGGAACTGGTCAGGGATGAAAATGAGATCTTCGATAACCGGTATCTTGCCCATCTGGCGTTTGGGGAGAGCATTACAGACGACCATCGGTCCGCTGTTGTGCGGGCCCTTTTCGAAAACCGGCTCTATTTCAAAATGAAGGACGGGCATTTTCTCCCCCATTCGCAGGATAAAGTGGAACAGATCGTAAAGCAGCAGGAGGCCGAGGCCCTGCGGGCGGAAAGGCTCAGGCACGGCGGACTCTGGCTGGGGGAGATTCGTAAAGGGAATCAGCCCCAAGACCCACCGTGCAGGGAGGCCATTGTCCAGGATTTAATCGAGCTGGCCCTCTACGAAAATGCGGCATCTGACCTCAAATACAAGAAGGAACTCCTCTCAAACGCCGGGGTGCAGGACATTCGGGAGGTTAGAGACCTGCTGGTCCGATTGGGGGTGTGGGAGGAGGATGAAAATCGGGACCTGTTACGATTGGGCGTCGATACCGTTTTTACCCCTGACCAACTCCATGAGGCGTCCCGGTTGGCCGCCTCGGATTTCAACCGGGAGGGGCGTGAAGATCTAAGAGATCTCTCCTGTATGACCATAGACAGCGCGCTCACCCGTGATTATGACGACGCCATGAGTCTAAAGGTGAACGGGGACCGGATCCATCTCGGGGTCCACATCGCCGATGTGGCCGATGTCATCCCCCCCGGCAGTCTGCTGGATCAGGCGGCCAGGCAAAGGGCGTCCTCCCACTATCTCCCTCGAAGACAGATCCCCATGATTCCGGAAGTGCTCTCCCAGGACGCCCTCAGCCTCAAGCAGGGATGCGACCGGCCGGCCGTCTCTCTTTTGGCCACGTTTGATCCCAAAGGGAGGCTGCTGGATCACCGGTTTACCCGGAGCATCATCCGGGTCCGGCGGCAGCTCTCCTATACTGCAGTGGAGGAAACCTATGAAAAGGAGGAATCCCTTACCCGGTTGTCTGACCTGAGCCAGACCCTTCGCCAGCAGCGGATGAACCAGGGGGCCCTCAATCTTTCACTCCCGGAGTTGGAAGTCAGGTTCAACCCGGATCAGACCGTGTCTTTGGAATTTATTGAACAGGATACCCGGGCCAGGATGATTGTGGCGGAAATCATGATCCTCTATAACTGGCTTGTCGCCAAATTCTGTCAGGACCACCAGATCCCGGTCCTTTTCAGGACCCAGCCGGAGCCCAGCGAGAAGCTGCCGTTGGATGAAAAGGGGTATCTGTATTATGTATTTCAGCAACGCCGGAAGCTGAGCCCCCTCCAGGTTCAAACCGCTCCAGCTCCCCATGCCGGGTTGGGCATGCCGGTGTATACCCACGCCACCTCCCCCATTCGACGGTATTTGGATCTGTTGACGCAACACCAGTTGAAAGGAGCCCTTTCAGGGCAAGCCCCCCCCTGGGATGAGAAGGCATTGGAGGAGATCCGGCTTTATGTGGAGCCGGTCATCAAAAACGTGGCCCTGATCAAACGAAACCGGCTTCGATACTGGACCCTCAAGTTTCTGAGCCAGCATCAAGGGGAGACCTTTACGGCACTGGTGTTGGACGAATTAAAGCGCAAGTATCGAATTCTGTTGGAAGATGTCCTGATGATCGCGGATTTGAAGCGGCAGAACGGGATTATTCTGAGCCAGGGACAAAAGATCCGGGTGCGGGTCAAAAAGGCGGACCCCTGGGAGGACATGCTCACCCTGGAATATGTAAAAGAGGCCTAAGGGCTCACTCAAAAATAACTTCCCATTTTCCCATCTCAGATTCGGGCCATCTTCGGCCGCCGCTCAATCGTGAAGTCCTCGAAATAGTTCACTATTTCTGTGGCTTCACTCAATCGCGACGACCCAATCTGACCCAAACCTGAGCGTCAATTCTGTGAATTTATTTTTGAGTGAGCCCTAAGAGCGTGGGGCGTATATTGTAAAACGGGTTGAAAAATGCTCAGCGAGCGCATTCCCCGCAGCTTATTGGAGCGAAGCGTAGATCCCGACCTGTCGGGGCTGCAGGGATCTTCAATTCAGGTCGTTTCGGGGAGCCCGGTTACGCCCCATCCAGGGGGATCTCCTTTTTCATGATCAGCCCACCGGATTCGTCATAGGCCAGTACCCTGACCGAGTCCGGGGCTGCGACCCCGCCTTCAAAAGAATAGCGCCCGCGTATGGTCCGGTAATTCCGAATCTTAAAATACTCCCCGTCTTCAAAATTGATGGGGACCCCGTCTTGAAGCCCCAGCTTCGGATAGGGAAAATACCGGGGCGGCGATGTGCGGCTTATGGCAATTATGACCACGTACCCGCTGATGGTGCTGCTGTCGGGATCGATATTGACCAGCCGAAAGCGGATGTTCAATCCGTTAGACGTCTTGTTGGCAGTGAACTGCTGCACGTCCAGGACCGACCTGCCCCCGAGCACCTGTTCCATCCCCTCCACCAAGGCGGAAGGATTGAGCGGTTTTTGAGGCCTGCCGGCTTCTGCTTCCTGTTCGTCGGCTGCCGTGGTGAGGCGTTCTTCCAGCAATCCCAGACGTTGTCTGGCCCCTTCAAGGACCTCCCGGGTATCCCGCATCTCCTCACGGAGTTGGGCCAGGCGCGTGGATTGATCTTTACTCACCTGGAGTTCATTCAAGTAAAGGTGGGTAAAGAGGACGCTGGCCACGACGCATAGGCCCAGAAACAGTAAGGCCCCCCAAAAAATCGGGGGAGAGATACTGAAGCTTCTGGGCCTTTCCACCCCTCTGATAATCATTACCGTAAAATCGGCGTTTTTGGAAACACGCTTTTTTTGTTGCCCGGGGGTCTCTTTTGCAGCGGTCATGGGGGAAAGCTCCCAAAGATAATGGGTGAAGGGGTCAGGCAATCACGGGAAAACCCTCTGAAATACATCGTCGACGTGCTTGAGGTGATATTCCAGGTCGAATATGGCCTCAATCTCCTTTCTGTCCAGGTGACGGGAGACCTCATCATCTTCCATGAGCAGGGTCTTGAACTCCTTGCCCGTGTCCCATACCTTGAGTGCGTTTCTCTGGACCATAACGTACGCCTTTTGTCGTTCCAGGCCCTTTTCCGCCAGTTTTATGAGGACCTGCTGGGAAAAGATGAGCCCCTTGGTCTGCTGGAGGTTTTTCATCATCTGGTCCGGGTGGACCACCAGACCGGACAGGATGCGATTGAGGCGGTGGAGAATGAAATCCATGAGAATGGTACTGTCCGGGGCGATCACCCGTTCCACCGAAGAGTGGCTGATGTCCCGCTCATGCCAGAGGGGCATATTTTCCATGGCCGCCAGGGAGTTGGAGCGTATCAGGCGGGCCAGTCCGGAGATGTTTTCCGACCCGATGGGGTTCTTTTTGTGGGGCATGGCCGAGGAGCCCTTCTGCCCCTTGGCGAACGGCTCTTCGGCCTCCAGCACCTCTGTCCGTTGCAGGTGCCTGATTTCCACGGCGATTTTCTCTAAGGTCCCGGCCAGGATGGCGAGGGTGGTAAAATACTGGGCATGCCGATCCCGCTGGATGATCTGTGTGGATACAGGGGCCGGTTTCAATCCCAGCTTTTGACAGGTGAGGGCCTCGACTTGGGGGGGAATATTGGCGAAGGTCCCCACTGCACCTGAGAGTTTCCCGTAACTGATCATCTCCCGGGCCTGGCTCAGTCGGGTGAGATTCCGCGCCATTTCAGAGTACCACACGGTTAGTTTGAAACCGAAGGTGATGGGTTCTGCGTGGATGCCGTGGGACCTTCCGATCATGGGGGTGTTCTTATGTTCCATGGCCTTTGCTTTCAGGGTGTTCAGGAAGCCCTTCACCCCGGCCATGATCAGGTCCATGGCCTCTTTCAGCAGGAGGGCCAGGCTGGTGTCTAAGATGTCGGAGGAGGTCAGACCCAGATGAATATACCTCGATGCCGGGCCCACATGCTCTTCCACATTGGTCAGAAATGCAATGACGTCATGTCGGGTTTCAGCCTCGATTTCCAGGATCCGATCCACTGAAAATCCGGCCCGGGATTTGATTTGGGCCAGTGCCTCCTTGGGGATCATCCCCTCGTGGGCCATGGCCTCACACGCGGCGATTTCCACGTCAAGCCATTTTTGATAGCGATTTTCATCGGTCCAGACGCGGCCCATTTCAGGCCGGGTATATCGTTCAATCATGTGCCGGATCTCCTCATGCAGGGTTAGGGAGTGGGAGTTGGGTATTGATTTACCAGATCAGCCGTGTTATTTCAAGCGCTCAAATTGAATCGTCAAACAAGCAAGGAATGGCTCCGTTGCATGACAACCTGAAAGCACAAAAGGAATCCGTCTCCCCCGGACAGGGACCCGGGGCGGGCGGCAGGGGTGAGGGGGATGGGTCCACATTCCGTTCGCAGCTGGGGTTGATCCTCTTTCTGACCGCTATTTTTTTTCTGAACTTTCTCTCCAGGATCGTGTTCGCCCCCCTCATGCCGGGCATTGAAACCGATCTGGGCCTGGCCCACGCAGAGGCGGCGTCCCTGTTCTTATTGATCGGGGTGGGGTATTTTGTGGCCCTTCTGGGCTCCGGATTTGTCTCCTGTCGGCTCACCCACCGGGGGACTATCATCCTTTCCGCACTGGCCATGGGCGGGGTCCTCATAGGGATAAGTCTGAGCAGTGGGCTCTGGACCATCCGAATATCCCTCCTGGTGCTGGGTATGGCCGCAGGACTCTATTTGCCCTCAGGGATTGCCACTCTCACCTCTGTGATCCAGGCCCAACACTGGGGGAAGGCCATTGCCATTCATGAACTGGCGCCCAACATGAGTTTTGTGGCCGCCCCTTTGCTGGCAGAGGCCCTGCTGTTGTGGGTTTCCTGGCGGGGGGTGGTGCTTTTCCTCGGGATCTGCAGCCTCCTGGTCGGTTTGGTCTTTACCCGGTTCGGGGGAGGAGCCCGATTCGGCGGGGAGGCCCCCGGCTTCACTTCGGTCAAGGCCCTGTTGAGTGAGCCGTCCTTCTGGATCATGGCGCTCTTGTTCAGTATCGGTATTTCCGCCACCTTGGGCATTTATACCATGCTTCCCCTCTATCTGGTCACCGAACACGGGCTCCATCGGAACTGGGCCAACACCCTGATCGCGCTGTCCCGAATTTCAGGACTGTTTATGGCCTTTTTCGCAGGATGGGCCTCGGACCGGTTCGGCCCCAACCGCACCATCAGTACCGTATTTTTCCTGACCGGACTGGCCACTGTTTTCTTGGGAATGGTCCCCACTGCCTGGATAGTGGTCATTGTCTTCCTTCAACCCATAATGGCGGTCTGTTTTTTCCCCCCCGGCTTTGCAGCCCTCTCCGCCATCACCCCCCCCAGTGCCCGGAACATCGCCGTTTCCCTCACCGTTCCCCTGGCCTTTGTCATCGGCGGGGGGGGCATCCCCATGGGCATCGGTGCCATGGGAGATGCCGGGTCTTTTGGTGCGGGGATCGCCCTGACCGGAGGTCTGATTCTTTTGGGATCATTGTTATCTCTGTTTCTGAAACCTGCTCGGTCATAAGCG
>JAIPDZ010000051.1 GCA_021737425.1 Deltaproteobacteria bacterium | reverse complement strand
CTCCGGTATCCTTTGGGGATCTCCCCCGGAATCATGACCATAGGCGGTGTCCGGAAACAGGGATTGAAGGGAGTACTCTGAGGGGAGGTTGTGGGGAGAGGGGTAGGCCCCCTTCATTTCATTGGAGACCACCCCCTTATAGGAAAGGGGGGCATCCGGTTTGTTTAGTTCATAGTGCCACCCCTCCTGCTCGAAGATTTCGCGGGTAATGCGGGGATAGAAGACCGCATCTAAGTACACGTCCATGAGATTATAGAAGTCCTGGAGATTCTGACTCGCCACCGGGTAGCAGGTCTTGTCCGGGAAGGTGAAGGCATTTAAAAAGGTCTGGAGCGATCCCTTTAAAAGCTCCACAAAGGGTTCTTTCACCGGATATTTCCGGGACCCGCATAAGACCGAGTGCTCCAGGATATGGGCCACCCCGGTGGAGTCGGACGGAGGGGTCCTGAAGGTGATGCCGAATACCTTGTTTTCATCATCCGTGGAAAGGGAGAGGACCTGGGCCCCGGTCTTCTGGTGCCGGTACCCCCGGGCCGTGGCTTTGAGTTCCTTTATTTCTTTTTGGTAAAGACAATCAAAATCTGTGTGCATAGGGTCAGTCCCGGGTCAGGGGACAAGTGCCTCCTTTGTTTTTTCTTTTTGTTTTTTGAAAATCTGGATGCAGCAGAACATAAGGAACGCAGCGCATCCCAGGTAGTTGGTCATGTTATCCGCCCATATGAGCGCGATGGCGGATGCGCCGAAACCCACGGTTTCGATCCAGCTGAGCGGGGCCATGAAATAGCGTTCCAGACAGACCACAAATCCTATGATGGCCAGGACGCTAAAGATAACGGTCTGAACCACTTCCCACATGGGGCCGTTGCCCAAGAGAGGGTGATAGGCCATGATCACAGGAATGATGTACAGTCCTTTGGCCAGCTTCCAGGAGGTAAAGGCGGTCCGCATGGGACTCGATCCGGCGATCCCGGATGCGGCAAAGGATTCCAGGGCCACCGGCGGGGTGATATTGGCGTCCTGGCTGTACCAGTAAACGATCATATGGGCGGTGAGAAGCGGCAGCCCCAGGTCCATGAGACCCGGACCGGCCAGGATGACCAGGACGATGTAAGACGCGGTCACCGGCAACCCCATCCCCAGGAATAAAGAGGTTACGGCCACCAGCCCCAGGGCCAGAAGCGGAATCCCCTGGGACAGGGAGACCACCAGGGAGGAAAACCTGAGTCCGGTCCCGGTCAGGTTTACGATGCCTACGATGATCCCGGCCGCGGCACAGGCCACGGCCACCACCACGGCGTTGCGGGCCCCCTGCTCCAGGGTCTTGAGCAGGGTATAAAATGAAATGCGGGACTCTTTTCTGAGCATGCCCGTGAAATAGACGGCCAGAATGGCGATAAATCCCGCCATCATGGGGCTGTAATTCATGAGAAGGACCGTGATCAGGATTCCCACCGGGATAATAAAGTGAATCCCCTGTTTGAGGGTCTCCAACAGTTTGGGCAGCTCTTCTTTGGGCAGGCCCCAGATCCCTTCCTTCTGGGCCTCCACATGCACGAACAGGATAACGGAAAAGAAGTAGAGCACCGCGGGAATGAAGGCGATTTTGATGATTTCGACATAGGGCGTCTGGGTAAACTCCGCCATGAGAAAGGCGCCCGCCCCCATGATGGGAGGCATGAGCTGTCCCCCGGTGGATGCGGAGGCCTCCACCGCGGCCGCCACGTGGGATTTGTATCCGGTCTTTTTCATCATGGGGATGGTAAAGGAGCCGGTGGCCACCACATTGGCCACGGCACTTCCGGCCACTGACCCCATAAACCCGCTGGCCACCACCGCGGTCTTGGCAGGGCCCCCGGAGAAGCGTCCGGTAATGGAGTAGGACAGGTTGATGAAAAAATTACCCGCCCCGGTCTTGTCCAGAAAGGCCCCGAACAGAATGAAGATGAATACAAAGGTGGCGGCAACCGCGGTGGGCAGACCGAAAATGCCCTCTGTGGTCAGCGAGAGCGTGGTGGCCATCCGTTCGATGGAATACCCTTTGTGCATAACCAGTTCAGGCATGTAGGGTCCGAAATACCCGAAAAGGAGAAAGAAAGCCACGATGCAGGTCAGGTTCAGACCGATCACCCGCCGGGTGGATTCCATAACCAGGAGCACCAGGACAATCCCCATGGTAACATCCCATTGGCTCCAGTCTCCCTGACGGGCGAAGATGCCGTCCAGGTCAATAAAGATGTACGCGCACACAATTACACTAACCAGAACCAGGAGAATGTCTACGCACAAGGCCGGGGTAAGCCGGTCCCGCCGCGCCCCCTTGTACGGGGGCCGGGTCAGAAAGGCCAGAATCAGGATGGCGGATAAAAAGACGGATCGCTGCCGCATGGCGGTCATGGCCACCACGCCGGCGGTGTACAGTTCAAACAGGCTTAAGAGAATGCCGACCACAGCCACCGCTTTCCATATGGCCTTTTCGGTGAGGGAAGAAGATGGGGTTGCTTCCGTGTCTTTTGTCATGATGATCTCCCCGATATGGATGTCTCACGCAACGTCGCCAAGCTCACAAAGAAAGGGTACGGGAAACGCCATGGTGAACCGGTTGCGTCTTTGTATAAGGCATACCCTATGTTTAACCCAAACCGCTTCTGGAAGCAGATTATGTGTCCGGGGTAGTGGGATGGGGGAACAGCGTACGATACACCTTGTACAGGCGGCTCACCGGACGGGCCGAGAAACGGACCGCTTTGTGAGGGAACCGATCTGACAGATTGATACGCTTGCCGCGCCATATGACCGTGTGGGCCACCCCGGGGCTCCCCACCCGCAGGACAAAATCGCCTGTGGGCATATGCATGTTCTCAATCACTTCGTAGGGCCCCCTCCGGACCATCCGGCCCACCCCGGGCATGCGGCCCATACCGGCCCCGAATTTCAAATACCGCTCTTCCTCAATATAGATACGCCCCGCTTTATCCAGGCTGTGCACTTCCCAGATCGGGGCGTTTTCCACTGAATGGTAGTAGTGAAGCGTAAAGCGCTCCCCGGATTCAAGGGGCAGCACCACCATGGGCGCTGCTCTATGGACCGGAGTGATGTGCAATTCCAGGCCGCCCGGTAGCTGCGAGGCGGCCAGGAGCAGCACGCCGAGCAGCCCGGCCGCTGCCAAGGCAGCAAGCCGAGCGGATCGGTTCATCAAGGGACGTCCCTTTAAGGGATCAGCCTGTCAGGCACTTTTATCCCCTTTTCTTTGAGGTACTTGATGGTGCCCGGATGCAGCGGAATGGGTGAGAATTTCGCTGCATTCTCGGGGGTGGTATAGGCGGCCGAGGGATGAATTTTGCAGAGCATATCATTGTGGGCGTAAAGCGCCTTGACCAGTTCATACACCAGATCCGTATCCAAGGATTTCTGGCAGATCATCACATTCCATACGCCTACGGTGGGAACCGGTTCATCCACACCGTTGTACACGCCGCCGGCCAGCTCCACAGCGGAATAGGTCTCGTTGTAGTCCAGGATTTTCTGAGTCTGCTCAGGGGTAAAGGGGATAATCCGGATGTCATGGGTGGTGGCCAGGTCCATGATGGAACTGGTACCGGGTCCCACACACCAGCTCCCCAGTTTGATGTTCCCGTCCCTGAGGGCGTTGGCGTTTTCCGTAAAAGAGAGGCGGGTATCCTTGTACGAGTCCAGGGGGATGCCCAGGGCCTTGAACACGGCCTCCGTCATGAAATTGGTGCCGCTTCCCGGGCTTCCGGTGCTGATGGTCTTGCCCTTGACCTGCTCCACATTGGTAATGCCGCTGTCTTTGAGGGTGACCAGTTGAAGGAGGTTCGGGTACATGATGGCCATGGTCAGGATGTTCTGCTTGTCCCCCTTGAACTTGGCGGTGCCATGATACCCGGCAAGGGCCACATCGCCCATGACCTCTCCAATTACGGTTTCTCCCTGGTCCGCCAGCTTGACATTTTCCACGCTGGCGCCCGTGACCTCGGCCACGGCCCTCACATTGGGAACGTGTTTGGTCCAGATTTCCGCCACACCCCCGCCATAGGGGTAGTAGATGCCGCCGGTTCCGCCGGTCCCGATTCCCAGGAAAATGGTCTTGGCGGAAACCGGTCCTGCAATGATCAATGCCAGTGCCGCACAGACGGCCAGTAACATACTTACTTTTTTCATCATTTAATAAACCTCCTTCTTGAAATTGGATGGTTTTAACTTCCTGCGCAGGTTACCCTCAGAAGTACGGTTTCAGGCTTTTCCGCCATCCCCTTTACCGGGTAGGCAAAGTCCACAACTTGTCCGGGTTTGACCAGCCCCTTTTTGGTCTTCCTGGGGATCAGCCCGCCCACGGCCTTGCCGTTATCGAGAAAAATCTGCACCCGATACCGCTGGGGCGTGTCGGTTACATTCTTGAGGGACACCTTGAAATGGAGCACCTCGGCGCCCTTCCATTTCTTCATGTAGCAGGATAAGTCCTCCAACTGGGCCTTGGGGGTGATGTGCTTTTCGATTTTTTCCACATCCGTACAGGGGAAACACTTTTCCGCAGCATCAGCTGTTGCCCCCACACCGCCCCCCAGACTCAGAGCAGCCGCTGCCAGGAATACGATCGACCAACCCAACATCATTTTACCTCGTTTCATGCTCCCTCCTTTCCCTAACTAATTATCATTGCTCGAAACCCTTTGCCGACATCCTGAAATATGACCACATATGCCGGGACTTGTCAACCGGTTTCGGGGGACACCGGAGGGTGTGGCCGTAACCTCCCATAAGCGTTAAATTATTGACTGGATTGACCAAGAGTTGATACATTCTGAGATCAGCATGAACCCCAATTTTTAGGAGTGCATTCATGGTACAGGCGGAAGGAAAGGTATTTGACTGCGAGACTCCGGACCAAATTCGGACCGATTTCTTGGAAACCTTTGAGTTTGATGGTCCGGATCAATATATCAAGACGGAAACCCATGAGTTTATTGCGTCCTGCCCCTTCAGCGGTCTCCCGGACACGGGAAGGCTGATTATTGAATATCACCCTGAAGGCGGAAAGTGTATTGAGCTCAAGTCTCTGAAGTATTATGTGGTCAGCTTCCGGAATGTGGGGCTGTTCCAGGAGGGGGTAACCCAGCGCATCTACAGGGATCTCAAAGAAACCCTGGCTACGGATCGTCTTCGGGTGACCACCGTCTACAACACCCGGGGCGGATTCGACACCACCTGCAGTGAAGGGACCCTTTAGGGTCCGACAGTAACGATGACGTGTTTTTCGGGGAGGATGATCTTTTGGGCCGCTGCCTGAATATCCTCCGGGGTGACCGACTGGATCTCTTCCCTATATCGCTGCCGGTGGGTATACCCCAGGCCGTAGAGCTCATCCAAGGCCATTTGCATGGCCTGACTGGCATTGGTCTGCTGACCTATGGCCAGGTTTCCCAGCAGGTAGGTCCTGGCCTCGTCCAGTTCTTCCCGGGTCAGGCCCTTTTGTCTGACTGCTTCCAGCTGTTCGGAGATGCCCGTTTTGGCTTCATTCAGCTTGGCGGGATCACAGGCGAGATAAACCCCGAATGCACCTGTGCCCAATCCCGGCCTTCTGAATGCGGTCACTGCATAGGCCAGGCTCTGCTCGTCCCGCAATTGAATGAAAAGCCGTCCGCTTTGACCGGACAAGGCGGTTTTGATAAGGGCCATGGCCGCATTTTCGCTGCTCTTGAGTCCGGCTCCCAAATACCCCCAGACCAGATGGGTCTGGGCCCCGGGACGCCGGATATGGCCCTCGCGAACCTCCATGAGCGGGGGTTCGGCCGGAATATCCGGGAGTCCGCCGGGGGATGCGGGAAAGTCGCTGAAGAGCGTCTCAACATAGGGAATGAGCGATTCAGCGTCCACATCGCCCACTACTGCCAGTACGAAATTGGAGGGAAAGACGAGCTGACGGTACCAGTCCATCACCCGGTCCCGGGTCATGTCCTGAATGGTCTCTGGGGTTCCGGAGATGGGATGACCGTAGGGGAAATGCGGGTAGAGGGTCTTATAAAAAAGATCGAATAGAAGGGCCATAGGCCGATCCTTTTTGGCCCGGATGCCGGCCAAAATGTCCGCCTTTACCTTGGCGATTTCAGGGTCTGGAAAGGTGCTGTTTTGTACCACATCGGCCAGCAGGGCAAGGGCGGCATAAAGGTCCTTGCTTAGAAACCGGGCCGACACTCCCAGGCTGTTTCGTCCTGAAAAGCCGTTGACCTGCCCCCCCCACGATCCAACGGTGGAGGCAATGTCCGCGAAGCTCCGTTGGGAGGTCCCCCGGGTCAGCATTCGGGCTGCAAAGTTGGATATCCCCCAATCCCCGGGTCTCTCTAAGCGGGTCCCGCCGAGAAAGGCGCCGGTGATGGAGACCGCGGGTAGATCGTGATCCTCTTTGATAATGAGCCGTATCCCCGTGGGCAGGGTCACCATTTCGGCATTTTTCACGGCCGAGGCTTCGTCATGGGATGCGGCGCTCTTCCGGGGGCAGGAGAGTTCAAAGAGCTTGGTTGACGCATCTTTGTTTAGTGGGAGGGCCTCCCCCTTGGGTCCCAAAATGCCGATGGAGAGATTGTCCGGCCTGAAGTAGGTCCTGACCACCCGCCTGACCTCCGGAGCGGTTACCTCCTGAAGCCTTTCGAGATAAAGGTCCGCATGATTCATGTCACCGGTCATGGTCTGAAAGAATCCCAAGGTCCTGGCCTGCCCGGACATATCTTCCATGCCGAATACAAAATCGGCCTCCACTATGGTCTTGGCCTTTTCAAGCTCCGCCTGAGAGACCGGTTTGCAGGCCAGCTTCCGGATCTCTTGGGCCAGGGCCTCAAGTGAGCGGTTGAGCATATCCGGGCTCAGGGTGGCCTCTATGGAAAAAAGGCCCGGGTCAGCGAGCGCATAGGCCCCGGCGCCAAAGTCGTGCACCAGGTTGGCCTTCATCTTGAGGGCCTTGTACAGCCTGGAACTCTTGCCGTGACCCAGAATGATTTCGAGGACATCCAGGGCATACATGTCCGGGTGGGTCAGAGCGGGAATATGCCAGCACAGGTCCATGTAGACCTGCTGAACCCGGTCCTGTTTTACCCGTTTTCGTAAAGCGGTCTGTGGCGGTTCCTCCGGCCTTGAAGGGGACGCCCCGGTCCGGTCCGGGAAATCGCTGACCAGTCCCTTGATGGTGTGAAGGGCCTGTTGGGGATCAAAGTCGCCCACCCCCACCAGCACCATATTGTCCGGGGTGTACCACTTGTCCATATAGTGGAGGATATCCTCCCGGGTAAAGCTGCGGATGGTCTTCTCATATCCGATGATGGGCCTTTGGTAGGGGTGCCGGTCATAGCACAGGTCCATCACATCCCAGTTGAGCTGTCGTTGGGGAATGTCTAAGGATCGGCGGTATTCCTCCAGGACGACTTCCTTTTCCCGGGCCAGCTCCAGCGGATCGAAAAGGGAGTGTTGGACCGCGTCTAAAAGGACATCCAATCCCGTGGCAAACCGGGAGGCGGGGATTTCTACATAGTACACGGTCCGGTCAAAGGAGGTGTAGGCGTTGATGTGCCCGCCGGCCGACTCAATGGCCCTGGCGATTTCCCCGGTTTTCCTGGAGGGGGTCCCTTTGAAGATCATATGTTCGATGAGGTGGGTGAGCCCGGCCTCTTTTTCGGTTTCATTGGCGCTGCCGGTTTTGACCCACAGCTGTATGGCCGCCACAGGTGCACTTTCATCCTGTTTCAGGATGACTGTTAACCCATTGTCCAGGCGGTATCGGTGTGCGCCGTCGGTCACCGAGGCGGCATGGGTTTTCGCTGTGCGCAAGGAGAGTGATAGGATCAAGGCGCTCAGCAAAGCCAGACCGAACCATGCGTATTTCCTGCGTGTCGAGGGTTTTTTGAAGACTTTCAATGAATTAGCCCTCCCGTGAGTTTTTCTAAGATCTTGTAGTGTTTTTTTCTTGACATACCATATATAGTGTTTGACAATACCATTTCCTGACTATTGGTGCGCTAAAATATTTTCAGATGTTAATCACCAATCATCAATCGTCAATCAACAATTAGCAGTGGGAGGGTGTCCATGGGTGCGAAAGGGAAGATCTTGCTGACAGAGGATGGGTCGTTCGATCTCAGCGCGTATCAGTGGGACGATCATCGGTTTTCCGATTTTTTGGTCCGGGAAAATCCCATCAATACCGACCAGGCCATGGATATCAGCCGGTTTTTGCGAAAAGAGATCACCAAACTGAAACTGCAGACCATTACCCTGCCCATGATCGAGAATATGATCGAGGCCAAACTCCTGGAGTACGGGCTGGCCAAGACCACCCCTGTGAGGCTTGACAAGTCCATCTTTATCCAGAACGGACTGGTGCTTTCGGACAATGCGAGGCGGGTGTTGGAGCGGCGGTATCTCAAGAAGGATGACAAAGGCGTGGTGGTGGAGACCCCGGAAGAGATGTTTACCCGGGTGGCCCAACACATTGCAGAAGCTGAGGCCAAGTACGGGGATGCGTCCCAAGTGGAGGAGATGGCTGAGCGGTTTTATGCCCTGATGACCGATTTCAGGTTCCTCCCCAATTCGCCTACCCTCATGAATGCCGGACGCAGGCTGGGCCAGTTGGCTGCCTGCTTTGTCCTGCCGGTGGAAGACAGTATGGAAGGCATTTTTGAGGCCCTGAAAAACGCGGCCCTCATTCATAAGTCCGGGGGCGGAACCGGATTCTCCTTTTCCCGGCTGAGACCGGCCAAAAGCAGGGTCGGCACCACCGGGGGGATTGCATCCGGTCCGGTGTCTTTTATGAAGATATTCAATACGGCCACAGAGCAGGTCAAGCAGGGGGGAACCCGCCGGGGGGCCAACATGAGTATCCTGAGGGTGGACCACCCGGATATCATGGAATTTATCCTGTGCAAGAAAACGAACCGGGAATTGAATAACTTTAATATCTCTGTGGCGGTGACTGATGAATTTATGGAGGCGGTAAGAGTGGAGCGCTCCTATGATCTCATCGATCCCAGGGATAAAAGAAAGGCGGGGCAATTGCCTGCCAAAGAGGTCTATCATGCCCTGGTGGAACAGGCATGGGACAACGGAGATCCCGGTGTGGTCTTCTTGGATCGGGTGAACAGGGATAACCCCACCCCGGAGTTGGGGGAGATTGAGAGCACCAATCCCTGCGGAGAGCAACCCCTGCTCCCGCTGGAGGCCTGCAACCTGGGTTCCATTAACCTGGACCGATTCGTGATCCCCGCGAGCGAAACCGCCGGACCTGCCATTGACTATGACGGCCTGAAAAAGACCGTGCACCTCTCGGTACGATTTTTGGACAACACCATCGATATGTCCAAGTATCCTCTTAAGGAGATTACGGACATGGTCCGGGGAAACCGCAAGATCGGTCTGGGCATCATGGGGTTTGCGGATATGCTGTTCCGGCTGGGTATTGCCTATGATTCAGAGGAGGCCCTTGAAAAGGCCGAAGAGGTCATGGCGTTCATCCAGCACGAATCGCGTGAGGCCTCCCGTGTACTGGCCCGGGAACGGGGGGTATTTGGTAATTTTGATAAGAGCATCTTTAAAGACATGGAGGGGTGTTCCTATCGGAACGCCACCACCACCACCATCGCCCCCACCGGGACCCTGAGCATCATGGCGGACTGTTCCAGCGGTATTGAGCCCTTGTTCGCCCTCAGCTTTGTCCGGAACGTCATGGACAACGACCGGCTCCTGGCAGTCAATCCATACTTCAAGCAGGTGGCCCAGGAGAGGGGGTTTTATTCGCCGGAATTGATGGAAACCATTGCCTGCAAAGGGAGCATCCGGGACATCAAAGAGATCCCTCAGGATGTCAGGGAGGTCTTTGTCACCGCCCATGACATTGCCCCTGAATGGCACATTCGGATGCAGGCCGCTTTTCAGAAATACACGGACAATGCGGTCTCCAAGACGGTGAACCTCCCCCGGGATGCCACAGCAGCGGATGTGCAGAAGGTCTATGATCTGGCCTATGAACTGGGTTGTAAAGGGGTAACCATCTACAGGGACGGGAGCAAGGAGAACCAGGTCCTCTCATTTACGGACGGGGAAAAGACGGTCAAAGAGAGCGGGTTCATGACCGCCGTGAGGGAACGGCCCGAGACATTGAACGGATTTACCACCAAGATGAGAACCGGCATGGGCGCCCTGTATGTGACCGTGACCGAGTATGAAGGCCGGCCCTTCGAGGTGTTTGCCACCATCGGCAAATCCGGACGGTCCACCACGGCCAAAACCGAGGCCATCGGGAGGCTGGTTTCTCTCGCCCTGCGCTCGGGTGTCAGGGTGGAAAAGATTACCGAACAGTTAAAGGGTATCGGCGGCGAGTATCCGGTATTTCAGAAGGACGGGCTGGTGCTCTCCATCCCGGATGCCATCAGCCGGGTCCTTGAAAAGCGGTATCTCGAGGAGAATCCGGCTGAAAAAAAGGGGAAGCACGAAAACAGTCTTTTGGGCGAAACCTGCCCGGAGTGCGGTCAGACCATCAGCTTTGAAGAAGGGTGTATGACCTGCCATTTCTGCGGGTTTACCAAGTGCGGGTAGAAGAGGTTTCAGGTGTCAGGTGTCAGGTTTCGGGTGTCAGGTTTCGGTTATAACAGGACAAATGGGCGTCATTCCGGTGAAGCTTGTCCCGGACCCCGTTCCGGGATCCGGAATCCAGAAAATCGTGATAGAAAATAGTTTCCTGTTTATTAAGAAGATACCAAAAATCGGTGTCTGGGGCTGACTCCTGACCCCTCTGCTGACACCTGACACCCGAAACCTGAAACCCCATTACCTTTCCCGGGCGATGGCCCTGTGCCCAATATCCGTACGGTAATAGACATCCTCCCAGTGAATCCCTTTCACCACACCGTAAGCCTTTGCCTGGGCCTCCTTAACGGTGTTTCCCAGGGCGGTGACACACAGGACCCTGCCCCCGCTGGTGACCACCCGGCCCTCCACCAGCTGGGTCCCGGCATGAAACACCTTCACATCTTGGATATCTGATGTGGGAAGCCCGGTAATGGTATGGCCTTTGCCGTATTTCTCCGGGTATCCTCCTGCGGCCATGACCACGCCCAGGGCGGCCCGATGATCCCACGAAATATCCATCCGGTCCAGGTGTCCGTCCATGGCCGCCTGGCACAGGGCCGCCAGGTCTGACCTGAGTCTCAACACGATAGGCTGGGTTTCGGGATCCCCGAAGCGGCAGTTATATTCCAGAACATGGGGGGTCCCGTCCGGGGTGATCATGAGACCGGCATATAGAAAACCGGTGTAAGGAGATCCTTCTGCGGCCAGCCCGCTCACTGTGGGCTGGATGACCGTTTCCATGATGCGATCGGACATCTCCGGGGTAATGACCGGGGCAGGGGAGTAGGCGCCCATGCCGCCGGTATTGGGACCTGAGTCCCCGTCGTCCCGGGCCTTGTGATCCTGGGAGGTGGCCAGGGGCAGGATATGCGCGCCGTCCACCATGACAATGAAACTGGCCTCTTCTCCTTCCAAACACGCCTCTACGATCACCCGCTTTCCCGCCTGGCCGAAGGCCTTGCCGGAGAGCATGCCTTGGGCGGCTGCACAGGCCTCCGCCTGGGTGTGGGCGATAATGACCCCTTTGCCGGCGGCCAGTCCGTCCGCCTTGATCACCAGGGGGAGGGGCTGTTTGCGAATATACGCCTCGGCCGGCCCCATCTCCGTAAAGGTCTGGTATTGGGCCGTGGGAATATGATGGCGGGCCAGGAAATCCTTGCAGAAGACCTTGGATCCCTCCAACTGTGAGGCGTGCCGGGTCGGCCCGAAACACCGAAGTCCCTGCTGTTGAAATGCATCCGTGATCCCGGCCACCAGGGGGGCCTCAGGGCCTACAATGGTGAGATGGATGTGTTGCGCCTGAACAAAATCCATCAGGGCCTGGATATCGCTATCCCCGATGTCCACATTCTGAACGCCCCTTTCCAGGGCGGTCCCAGCATTGCCCGGGGCCACATATACCTGTTCCACCGCCTGGGACCGGGCCACCTTCCAGGCGAGGGCATGCTCCCGGCCGCCGCCTCCCACCACCAGTACATTCATGATCTGTGATCCTTTCCGGCATCCCCGGGCCTCATATGCAGGGATGGCCTGACAGGGGTTTCTGATACACGCTGGGGTTCAGCGGAAGGTATCCTGTCAGATGGGCTCCAGTTTGTCAAGACCAAGGATGGGATCAGAGGCCGAGGTAGGTCTTTCGAATGACCTCGTTTTGAAGGAGGGTCTCACCGGGTCCTTCGGCGATAATCTTGCCGGAGGAAAGCACGTAGTTGCGGGAGGCCATCTTGAATACGGTGCTCACCTCCTGCTCCACCAGCAGTACGGTGATATGGAGTTGAGCGATTTGTCGGATCTTTTCAAACACCTCTCCCCTGGATATGGGGGCCAGTCCCGTGGAGGGCTCGTCAATCAAGAGCAACTTGGGTTCGGACATCAGGGCCCGTCCGATGGCCAGCATCTGCTGCTCCCCTCCGGAGAGGGTGCCCGATATCTGTTTGGAGCGTGCCTTGAGCACTGGAAAGAGGGCATACACCTGCTCCAGGTTTCCCTGGGCCTCCTTTCTGTCTTTGACCAAGTAGGCGCCCGCGTGCAGGTTCTCCAGTACGGTCATCTCCCGAAACGGTCGCCTTCGCTCCGGACAGTGGATCAACCCCTTCTTGACAATCTCATGGGCCGGGGTCCGGTCGATCCGCTCTCCATTAAACAGGATGCGGCCTTCTAAGGTGATGTCCCCGCCCACGGTGCCCCGCTTGCTCTTTTTCTCCCAGGCCACCAGGCCGGTGATGGCCCTGAGCAGGGTGGATTTTCCCGCCCCATTGGGACCTACCAGGCTCACCAGTTCGCCGGTATCCACTACCATGCTCAGGTCATTGATGAGCAGGGCCCGGTCATAACACACCGTCAGGTTGGCCACTTCCAAAAGCACGCTTAGATCCCTCCCTCGCCGAGGTAGGCCTTGATGACATCCTCGTTTTGGACCACCTCATCCGGCACACCATCCGCAATGACGGTCCCGAAATCCAAGACCACGATCCGGTCCACAATCTTCATGAGCTGCTGGAGCTTGTGCTCCACGATGATCATGGCCGGCCCTTCACTGTGCAGCCGGCCGAATCTTCCGCCCTTGTGGAGCCGCCGAATGGACTGGGCCATGAGATCGGTCTCCGCAGGACTCAATCCGCCGAAAGGTTCGTCCAAGAGGAGCAACTCCGGCTCCGTGGCAATGGCCCGGGCCACCTCCAGCCGCTTGAGATCCCCCTGGGACAGGGTGGACGCCTTTTCCAGGGCCATGTCCGAGATACCGGCGAATTCCAGGGCATCCATGGCCTTGGCCTCCACCCGTTTGACCCATTCCCCCCGTTTCATGGCCCTGGGAGAAAGGCACGATACCATGACATTGGCGATGATGGGCAGGCGTCTGAAGGGTCTCATGTTCTGGAAGGTGCAGGCAATCCCCTGATTCACCACATCCCAGGTCCTGCGGCCCACCACATTTTTTCCCTTAAACCGGACCCGGCCCGAATCCGGTCTCAATACGGCGGTGATCAACCTCAGGAGCGTGGTCTTTCCCGCACCGTTGGGCCCGATCAGACCCAGCATCTCGGTGCGCTCCATGGAGAAACTGACCTCGTTAATGGCCCGCAGGCCCCCGAAGGACTTCTGCAGCCTCTCCACTTCCAGAAACCCGTGGGCCATCTCAGCCTTCCTCCAGTTCTTCCCTCAGTTCTCTTCTGGAGACCTTTCCCACATCGGTCTTGGGAAGCTCCCCCCGAAACTCGATGATCTTGGGGATCTTGTAGTGGGCCAGATTCTGGCGGCAGAACTCGGCGATCTCTTCTTCGGAGACCCTTCCCCTGGCCTCACTCTGCAGGACCACATAGGCCTTGATCAATTGGCCGAATTTGGGATCGGGAACCCCCACCACGCCTGCGGCCTTGATCTGGGGATGCTGATACAGGACCTCCTCCACATGCCTGGCAAACACCGAGTACCCTTTATACTTGATGAGATCCCGCTTGCGGTCAAAGAAGTGAAAATAGCCCTCTTCGTCCATACGTACAATATCGCCGGTCCTCAGCCACCGCTTCCCGTCGATCTCGATAAAGACCTCTTGGGTCCCTTCGGGCCTGCGCCAATACCCCTGCATGATGTTGGGTCCGTGGAGGATCAGTTCCCCCACCTCACCCACCGGCACATAGTCGGTCCCCTCCACGTCGATAATGGCGGCCTCCATGCTGGGAAGGGGGACGCCGAAGGAGCCGGACTTGGGGCGATCATAGGGCGTGGAATGACTCACCGCCGTGGTTTCGGTCATGCCGTACCCCTCCAGTATCTGGGCCCCGGTCCGCTTCTCCCATTGTTGAGTGGTGGATTCGTGAAGGGTGTCCGCACCGCAAACCAGCAGCTTGAGCGCTTTCCAGTTGACCTGGTCCGTCTTTTCATATTCCTTGAGATATTCAAACAGGGTGGGTACCCCGTAAAAGGCGGAGATATGGTAGCGCTGCATGGCCGCCAGGATATCGTCCATATCCGGTGTGGTCAACAGCACGATGGTGGATCCCTGGATTAGACCGCTCAGCATGACCACCACCTGGCCGTAGATATGGTAGAAGGGCAAGAAGGCAATGACCGCCTCCTTGCCCTCTTCAAACAGCGGCCAAAAGGCGGTGATCTGTTTTTGCAGGGCAATCATGTTGTAGTGGGTCAGAATGGCCGCTTTGGGAAGTCCGGTGGTGCCGCCGGTATAGGGGAGGGCCGCAATATCGGTCTTGGGGTCAATGGTGATGGCGGGGGGGTCCGGGGGGTACTGTTCAATCAGATCCCGGAACAGGTAAAGCCCGGCCTGTTTGATCTCCTCCGGTGTGGGTACCACCATACCGCTGCCGTAGGCCTTGGCGAGACGGCTCTTGGCGAACATCCGTTTCAGGCGGGGAAGGTAGTCCCCGATGCTGGTGAGGATGACATGGTCCAGATGGGCCCCGGTCTTTTCCACGTTATCGTAGAGGATGTCCTCACAGACCATAATCTTGGCCTCGCTGTCGTCGATCTGGTGCCTTACCTCCTTGCTGGTATATACCGGGCTGATGGGGGTGACCTTGGCCCCCGCCTTGAGGGCTCCGAAATAGGCGATGACATACTGGGGACAATTCAACAGGTACATGGCCACCGTATCCCCCTTGCCGATGCCGAGTGCGGCCAGGGCGGCGGCAAACCGGTCGGTTAGCCCTTTGAGTTCCTGATAACTGATCTTTTTCCCGTAAAAGACCAGGGCGGTCTTGGTGCCGTATTTCTCGGCCATCTGATCAAAGGCCTCGGGCACGGCCATATCAGGGACCACCACTTCGGCAGGCACCCCTTCGGGGTAATGGTTCACCCATGGTTTGGATGTATAGGCCTCCTTGGCGTTCATGGTCTATTCTGCTCCTCTTAAAGGGTTAATCCAGCCGGGCCGTACATACCCGGCACTCCTTTCGGAAGGCCACGTTTCTGATCTTGCACCGGGGGCACTCCTTTTCAATATGGTCGCGAATCCACGGGATGAGTCCCTCGGGCATGTACAGAAGGGTCAACAGCACGATAAAGGCGAACACCAGCATCCGCACCTTGGGCAGGATGCGGAGGAACTCCAGCAGTGGGTAGAGGATAAAGACCCCGGCCACCGGACCGTAGATGGATACGATGCCGCCGAATACGGCCCAGATAACGATCTGAAACGACAGGGCCACCTCCAGGGTAGAGGGGCCGGCCGTGCGCATGATGTGGGCATACAGCCCGCCGGCAATCCCGGCAAAAAACCCGCTCAGGCAGAACGCGTACAGCTTGTACCGGGTGGTATTGATGCCCGAGGCCCGCACCGCCACTTCATCCTCTCGAATGGCATGGAAGAGGATGCCGGTCTTGGAATCGGTTATCTTCCACATGACAAATCCCAGGATCAGCAGCAACCCCGTGGTGATGTAATAATCGGTCACCCGGGAATGGGAAAGCCGCTGGATGCCGGAGATCCCCAACTCTCCGCCGGTAATATCCGGAATGGCAAACACCACCCCCATTAAAATGATGGGAAATGCCAGGGTGGTGAGGGCGAGATAGGTGCCCCGGAGCCGAAGGCACGGAATCCCTACAATCAATCCGGTCAGGACCGCACCCAGGGCCCCGATCGGGATACTGATCCAGGGCGGAAAGTCAAGCCTGAGGTTTAAGAGGGCCGTGCAATAGGCGCCCACGCCAAAGAAAAGGGCGTGGCCGAAATTCATCTGGCCGGTGAATCCGGACAGAAGGTCCCAGCTTGCTGCCAGGATGGCAAATATGGCGGTGAAAATGAGGATGCGGAGCAGGTACGGATCCCGGGTAAAGAGCGGCAGACAGACCAGGGCCAGGGCGAACAACAGGACCGCGGTCCGGCTGGGCAGCACCAGGATTTGATTTTTAAAAAGGGTGTAGGCCTTGCGCAGGTAAAACCCCAAGAGACCCATGCTACCGCTCCTCCTCAAAGGCGATGCCGAACAGCCCTTCCGGCCGGATCAGGAGGACCAAAATCATGATGGAAAGGGCCACCGACCCTTTTAAAAACGACCCCATGGGGACCAGAAAGACCACCAGGACCTCGGCAAAGGCCATGATGTACGCCCCCACGAAACTCCCCTTCATACTTCCCAGCCCGCCCAACACCACGATGGCCAGCATCATGATCAACGGGTGCATCCACATATGGGGATCCAGGACGAACAGGGGGACCACGATGGCCCCGGCAATGGCCGCGATCATGGCGGAAATGCCCATGGTCAACATGGCCACCCGGGCCTCGTTGATCCCCATCAGGTTGGCCACCTCCCGGTCCTGGGCCGTGGACCGAAGGGCCAGACCCGGTTTGGTCTTCATCAGAAAGAGCCAGGATCCGAACAGTGCCAACAGGGCCACGGCCAGGGCCAGAAGGTGCTGATAGGTGACCTTGACGCCCACGATTTCGGCGTACCCCTTGATCAGGGGGGGAACCCCGAGGTAGTGCCCCCCGAAACCGATGAGAAGGGCCTCCTGGATGACCATGGCCAGGGCAATGGTGGCAATGAGCACTGCGGCTTCGTGTTCCCGTATGGGATCGATGAACAGCTTATAGCAGATCACGGCAAAGAGACCCACCGCCAGGACGGCGAGAGGCATGGCCACATAAGGGGAGAGTCCCAGGT
The DNA here is from genome assembly GCA_021737425.1 of Deltaproteobacteria bacterium. Lineage (GTDB taxonomy): Bacteria > Desulfobacterota > DSM-4660 > Desulfatiglandales > Desulfatiglandaceae > JAIPDZ01. Next base: position 4,422 of record JAIPDZ010000051.1, on the reverse strand, counting down.
ACCCAAATCCCACATAGATAAAGTAGGCGGCCAGCATATAAAAGGCGGTGTGGGCAATATTGACAATACGGGCTACTCCGAAAATAAGGGAAAACCCGATGGCCAGTAGTGCATAGATACTGCCGTTGATCAGACCGTTAATGATGATATTCTGGATCATGATCGTTTGCTACCTTGAGATCTGAGGGGTTGCACCGCCCGGTCAGCAAGCAGCGGCCGGGCTCTAGTGTCAACCCCGTTTGAGAGCCCTGAGCTGTCATCAAGTTTTAGGTTATTTTTTGTAGGCCTCCACCACCCAGGGGGGGACCACGTAGGGGACCGCGCCTTCGTAGGTGATGCCCTTCCAGTTGAGGGGCCAGACGCAGACGTTCTTTCCGTCCTGCCACTGGGTGCCCAGGGCGGTGACAAAACCGGGTCCCCATTTCACATCATGGGTTTCGTCAAACACGAAATGGCCTGCGGTATCCATTTTGTCGGTCTTTTCCAGTTCCGGAACGACCTTGTCCGGATCCAGGGAATCCGCCCTTTCAATGGCATCGACCAGCATATGGATGGCGTCGTAGGTCCCTGCCGTATAGTTGGGGGCCTCCTTGAACCGTTTCTTATATTTGTCATAAAAGGGGATGGTGGTGTCCGTGATCTTGACCCGGGCATAGGTGTTGATGGTCAGGGTATAGTTCCCTTTTCCGCCTGTGGCTGCCCAGAACCCGTCTTTCTGGGCCTCCACATTGATGCCCACGGCAGCGGCCGGGACCTTGAGTTCCCCCCACTGCTTGGCAAAGGTGATCCCCACCGAGGAGGAAAACGTGGTGAATATGATGTGGGCCCCGGACCGCTGCATGGCTGAGAGTTCAGCGGTTACGTCCGTGGCCACGGGCGAGGGGCGCCACACCCCCACCACCTCCATTCCCATCTTGGGAAGGTTCTTCTGAGCGATGCCCACAATGGGGTCGGCCCACACCGCCTTTTCCGCCACAATGGCCACCTTGACCTTGGGGATGTTCAATTGCTGGGCCATGATCTTGGCCACCATTCCCAGGAGAATGAAGTCCACCTTGACGAGATACCGGGAGTTGATGGGAGTGATCCTGAACCAATATTTATAGGTGTCATAGTCTTCCTTCACCCGCTCACACAACTTGGGATGGGCTGCACCGCACCCCATGAAGATCTTTTTATTGTCCATGGCAATGTCCTGCATGACCAGGACCGCCTCGGTCCGAAATCCGCCCACCAGAAAGTCCACATCGTGACGGGAGATGGCCAATTCAATGGCATTGGTGGCATCGGGGATGCTGAGGAACTCATTGGAATCCACCTTTACCAGCTTGATGGGAAGCCAGGCATTTTCCACCTGGACACCCCCCTTGGCATTGATTTCCTCTGCGGCCAGCGTGGCCCCATTCCAGTGGCCCTCTCCCTGGGTGAACTGCATGGGACCGATCACGCCGATCTTGATCTCATCGGCTCCCCAGACGGGAAAACCCACCCCCATCACAAAGAAGATCGCTAATAATATGGCCCAAACGACTGTTGCCTTTTTCATAGCCCTTGCCTCCTTTCCTAACGTGTAAAGGATGATGGTTCTTCAAATACACCCTTGTAAGGCCCGGCATTCTTTCTCCGTGAGCATACCCCAGGCGCCACGGGGCATAAGGGATATCATCCCTTGGAAATATGCCAAGACCGGAAACCACAAGGTTAATGATGCAGCAAAGTGTTAAGTCCGATGGATGCTAATGGTACTGTCCTGCGAGTGCTGGTCTTCCGAAACCCTACATCTATATAAAAATCCGATCAATTAATGAATCGTCAAGGATAAACCGAATGCCTGTAATGGATGAGAGGTTATGTGATTGGATGGAAAAAACAAAAGTCTTCCGCGTGGTGAATGCGTATGGCTGTTTTTCGCAGATCTTCATAATGACCCCTGGGCGTTCGATGAAAACGGCCCTTCGGCCGGGGTGGGAGTTGATGAAAATGACAACCCTTATGTTTTTCGATTTTAGCGAGTTTTCATAAAATGTCAAACCTAAAAAGTCAAGAAAAAAATGTTATAAATTTATAGCTTCACTATATTTTACTTGACGATATCGGAGTGTATGTCCTAATATGCCATTCATATCATAGTGTGAACTATAAAAATATCTCATTTGTGAGAGGATTACCAAATATGGAACAGGAGGATCATGTCATGAAGACCGAATACCAGACCGTAGCCGTGGACATAACAGACGGGGTGGCCGTACTCATCATGAACAATCCCCCTGTGAATCAGCTCTCTGCGCATTTCAGCGCGGAACTCAGAGAGGCCATCAAAGGGGCAATTGAAGACCCGGAGATTCAGGCGCTGATCCTTACGGGTACGGGAAAAAATTTCATTGCCGGCGCAGATATTACGCAGATCTATAAGGTCAGGGAGAAAGATGCCGTTTTTCCTGTGGCCCTGGAAATGGCCCGTTTTCTGACCGAGATCGAGGCCGGACCCAAGCCCGTGATTGCGGCCATCAACGGCAATGCCCTCGGCGGGGGATTGGAGACGGCCATGGCCTGCCACTACCGGGTGGCGGCCCCAGGGGTGCGTCTGGGGCAACCCGAAGTGCACATCGGCCTTATTCCCGGTGCAGGCGGGACCCAGCGGCTTCCCCGGCTCATCGGCCTTCCCAATGCCCTGGATATGATCACTGTGGGCAAGCCCGTGAATGCTGAAACGGCCTACTCGCGGGGACTGGTGGACGAGGTGGCGCCTCAGGAAAAATTGCTGGAGACCGCCCTGAAGGCGGTGGGCCGGTTTATGTCCAAGGAACTCGATCTCTCCATGCGAAGGACCCGCAACATCATGGATCGAATTCCCAGTGCCGCCGAAAAAGAAGCCTTGCTCAACTACTCCAAGATGATGGCCGCCCAAAAGGCCAAAGGGTACCTTGCCCCATTTAAGGCCCTGGAGGCGATTGAAAAGGGCCTCAGTTACGACATGGATGCGGACATTGAACGGGAGGTGGGTCTGTTTTCCGACTGTGCGGTAAGCGATGGGGCCAAAAACCTCATGGGCATTTTTCTAAACACCCGGGCCGCAGGCAGGCTTCCCCGCATCAAGGGCATCGAACCCGCCAAGATCCGGAGGGTGGCCGTGTTGGGCGGCGGCGTTATGGGCTCAGGCATCCTTCACCTGCTTCTCAGGGGCGGTTTTGATGCGGTGTTGTGGGATATTGACCATGGGGCGGTGGAAAAAGCGGTCGATTCAATGCGCAAGACCTTTGACTATCCCATCAAGAAAAAGACCATGGCCCCCGGTGATCTGGACCGTATGATCCAGGACCATTTAGTCACCACCACATCCCTGGAGGATATGGAAAAGGTGGACCTGGTCATTGAGGCGGTGGTGGAAGACATGAACATAAAGCAGGATATATGGAAGCGGCTGGAAGGCATCTGCCGACCGGATACGGTCTTTGGGACCAACACTTCGGCCCTGCCCATCACCCGAATGGCATCTGTTCTTAAAGACCCGGGACGAATGATCGGGCTTCACTTCTTCAATCCCGCCCACCGGATGCAGCTTCTGGAGATCATTTGCGCGCAGAAGACCTCCGATCAGACCCTGGCCGCCAGCGTGGCCTTTGCCAGGGCCATTCAGAAGGTCCCCATCGTGGTCAATGACGGTCCCGGGTTTTATGTGTCGAGGCAGCTGGGGGGGCTGATGGCCGGATTCATCCCCCTGGTGGCCGAAGGCGTAGACCCCTTGGAGATCGACAAGGCCATGGTGGATTTCGGAATGCCCATGGGCCCGGCCGCCCTCAGCGATCTGACGGGCATTGATATCAATTACCACGTGGCCAAGACATTTGAAAGGTCCTTGGGCGAACGCTACAAGGTGCATCCCCTCACCGAACTGATCTATGAGACCGGATGCTACGGCCGTAAGACGGGCGCCGGTTATTTTGATTACAGCGGGAAAGAGCCTGTTCCCAACCCCAAGATCTTTGCGGTGATCGAAACCTATCTCAAGGAAAATAATGTCGCTTCCAAAAAGATGGCGCATGAGGAGATCGTGGACCTGATGCTGGCCAATGCCATCAATGAGGCCGCCTACATGATCCAGGAAGGGATCTGTGACCGGCCCCAGGATATGGACCTGGCCATGATCTACGGTACCGGTTTTCCGCCCTACAGGGGAGGCATTCTGCGGTATGCGGATGCATGGGGGATCCGTAATGTCTATGAATATCTGACCCAAAAAGAAGCCGAGTTCGGGGTTCGGTTCAGACCGGCAGCCCTGGTACAGCAAATGGCCGAATCCGGAGATACCTTTTACCAGGAATAAGGATATATTATGGCAGAGCGCTTTATCAGCGAACGGAATCTGAAATTCATGCTCTATGAGGTCTTTGATGTGGAAGCCCTCACCCGATACCCATACTA
>JAIPDZ010000050.1 GCA_021737425.1 Deltaproteobacteria bacterium | reverse complement strand
ACGTTATGTTGCGAGTCTGATTATGTTGTGTGTTTGAGGAGGTGTTTGGGGGGGTGATACCCCGCCGATCCCGCCCTAAGGATTGATAGATCCGTACCCCGCCTGACCCCGCCCGGAGATCCCGCTGTTCTCCGACCGATCATTTCCTGTTAGGCATTTGAACAAATCAACCGTTTCAGGCAAAGACCTATAAGCTTCTGCTTAGGAGGGATCTTTGTGAAACGGAGAAAATGCAAACATTGTGGGCGATCGTTTGTCGTCACGTCGAGACATCCTGACCAAAGATACTGCAGTCAAAGCAAATGCCAGAGAACACGGAAAAACGAGTGGCAGCGCCACAAGTTAGCCAATGACGAAGATTACCAGATGAACCAGGCTGAATGCCAGGCGAACTGGGCTGCCAGGCATCCGGAATACTGGAAGCAGTACAGGGAGAATCATCCGGAATACGCTGAACGAAACAGAAAAAAACAGCGAGAACGCAATCGAATCAACCGAGGTCAACCCCCTGCCTCGCCCATGATATCAAGCGTTGCAAAAATGGATGCGAAACATCAAGAAAGGTCTTTTATTTCAGGCTATTACAAACTCATTCCCGTCACGGACACACCGTTTGCAAACATGGACCCGATCATCGTCAGGATCCATGAAACGCCTCATCCTGGCCACCCCCTTTAGTTTGTCCCCAAATAGAACCACTCTAATGCCTCTCCGCGTCTAACCGTCTTCCTATGAGCCGCTTATCTATCTGATTCCCTTGATTATCCTATTTTCCACAAAAACCTTGAGAAACCCAAATTTGAACTTCCAGTAAACACGTATGCCATCTTCTGTCAATCCCGGGAGCCCATTTCAGCAGGCTTCCATCCATAGGAAATGGTGATTGCAAAGATGGACGCGTCATATTCTTTTTCTACTTTAATATCAAATGGTTATAGCCCTTTTCGTGGTGATTGCAAAGATGGATGCGTCAAATTCTTGTTCCAACGTTATTTCAATAGGTTGGATCATTTTTTGTGGTGATTGCAAAATAGGACGCTATAGGATTTCTTATGGCGATATGACATGAATATCCACTGCACACATTACCCAGAACCCGCTTTTAATAAGGAGGACCCATGAAACGCTTTACCCAAAACGAGCTGTTTGAACTGCGGAACCACATCCCCATCTCTGCTTTGATTGAGGAGCGATTAAAAACGCCGGCCAAAATCAGCGAAGGCCAGTTCAGATTCCTCTGTCCCCTTTGCGGCGAGTTTCAAACGGCCACAAATCCAAAAACCAACCTGGCCAGATGCTTTCGCTGTGAAAAAAACTTCAACACCATTGATATGGTCATGATGTGCGAAAACACCAGCTTCGTCGAGACAATCCGTACACTCAAAGCCTATCGGCAAACGCTTAATCATATCACCGAGGAGGCGACCCAATGAAAAGACAAACCACAATTGACCTATCCAAGGCTGTCTACGCGTATCTGCAGTGGATGACTTCCCAGCAATACAGCCCACACACCATCGCACTCTATCAGTTGATCCTGAAACACTGGATCATGTTCGCCAACGATTCCAGCATGAGCTTAGGCGACCTGTTCACATACGAAACTCTCAAGGCATTTGAAGCTGAATCAGTGCTTAAGTCGGTCCACCTCGCCCCCATCAGGGGACTCGCACAATATCTATACAAAAACCATCAACTCGATGCGCCAGTGACAAAACCCCGCGAGGCATTGCCTGATATCTATGAAGCATACCTGACCCATTACGAAAACATCCAAGACGTGACCCAGGGAATGATCCGCACGTACCGGAATGTTCTCTTGGGGCTCCATCGATATCTAAATGACGATGACCTCTCAAGGCTCACCATCGGACAAGTCGATGCATTCCTGAATCACTACAACACCGGCTACAGCCAGACATCCCAGCGTACTCACAGGGGGTGTCTGCGCGGATTCCTCCAATATCTGTATTACCAGAGAAGCATCCTTCAAAGGGACCTCTCAGCCTTCTTGACCGGGCCTCCTTGCTATGCACAACCCAAGCCCCCACGGTTCCTCCGTCCACAGGAAGTGGATCGTCTCTTCTCCAGCCTCTCATGGGAACAACCCAGGGATATCCGCTGCAATGCCATGATTTATCTGGCATACACCCTCGGTCTCAGACCCAAGGAGATCAGCCTCATGTCTCTCGATGATATCTCCTTTACCAAAAAAGAGATCCGTATCCCCAATCGAAAAAATACCGTACCCATGCGCCTGCCTTTGCCAGAGGAGGCCCTCAAGACCATCGTCTTTTATGTGACCCGCGTACGACCTCAAGTCAACCACAGAACCTTCTTTGTGAACCTCACGGCGCCCTACCGGCCCACTTCCCATTACACTGTCAGTTGCGACATCTCCGCATGTCTTCACAAGGCTGGCATAGCCGAATCCGCTTACTGTCTCAGACATACTTATGCTCAGAATCTGTTGGAGACAGGCGCTTCCATTTTCCAGATCAAAGAGATGCTGGGGCATGACCGCATCCAGACTACACAGCGCTATATCTATGTCCACACTCAAATGATGCGAAGAGGGCTATTTGATGAAACCATTTAAAAGCCATCTCTCAGACCAGATGGAAGCATATATTGCGTATCGCAGGGACCTTGGCTTTACAGATAAGCACCTTAGAAGCGCGCTGCGGCCTTTAGATCGATTCATGAAACAAACAGGCCTCAACATACAGGACCTCAATCCGCTCGATTTTATGGCTTTCAAAAAATCTCTCAAACTCGAACCCCGATCCATTAACGCCATTATTGTTGCTGTACGGGGCCTTTTTGACTATCTCATCCGAATCCAGATCCTGGAGGCTAACCCCCTAACAGATTTGCCCCTCCAGAGGGAAAACGCTTTTGTCCCCTATATCATATCTCCTTCACAGACAGCACGCATGCTCCGCGCCATTTACCGAAAGATCAGACCAACCCCCAAGCACTTCTTCAACGACCTCACGGTTTATACCGCCGTCTTTCTCCTGGCCCAATGCGGCATGAGGCTTTCCGAACCCCTCCGGTTGAAGCATCACCACTATCGGAAAGACGACGGCACTCTGTATATCGAAAAGACAAAGTTCAGAAAAGACCGGCTCCTGGCCCTGCCTTCCACTGTTATCCGGCATCTTAACAATTACCTGGCCGTCAAAGAGACACTTGAAATTAAAAGCCAGTGGCTTCTGCCTGCCCCAAAGGGTGGACAATTGCACCCAAACCGCATATACTCTGCATTCCATCAGGCACTGGACGATATCTGCCTCACATCCAAAAGGCGCGTCATTGGAAACACGGTCTTTGGCGCTCCAACTCCACACAGCCTGAGACATTCATTCGCCGTCAACACGCTAAACCACATCCGTTCCCGGGAAAAAGACCCCCAGGCCGCGCTCCCCATCCTCTCCGCCTATATGGGCCATCGCAAATATCGCTACACAGCCGTCTATCTCAAGTTCACCGATGCCGAGCAACGGCAGCAGTTCCTCGACTTCAGCATAAAGGCGCTGCACGATATATGAACCTCTCACAGGCTATACACCAGTTCTTTGATCATTATCTGCCCCACCTCACGGGGGCAGGCCAACAAACCATCGCTTCCTATCGGGGGGCCTTTACCCTTCTCATTCCTTTTGCAGCCTCCTATCATCAGGTTTCAGTCCGACAGCTTCAACTGGAACATCTTTCATTTGACGCCATCGTCGCCTTCCTCAATCACATCGAGACTCAGAGATCCAACAACCCCAGGACGCGAAACCAGCGACTCGCCGCCATCAAGTCTTTCGCCAAAATGATCTCTCTCATATATCCCGAATACAAGGACCTCGCACAGACCATACGGAATATCCCTCAGAAACGCGCTCAGAAAAAACTCATCGGATATCTGACCCTGAAAGAACTCCTTCAGGTCTTTCAATCAGTCGACCTGAAAAAGCCAGACGGCGTAAGGGATTATGTCCTCCTACATCTCCTGGCCGACTCAGGCGCCAGGGCAGGTGAAATCGCAGCTTTGAAGATCGACTTCCTCGATACAGATCAAAACACCCTCGCCATCTTAGGCAAAGGAAATCGATACCGCCAAATCAGGCTCCTCCCAAAGACGGTGGAACTGATGACCCTTTACATCAAAAGGTATCGCTCAAACCCAAGACCTCTTTACCAAAACAGACTGTTTATCAATCAGCGCGGCCAGGCGTTGACCCGACACGGCATCCATCGAATATGCAAAAAGTATGTCGCTATGGCATTGCCCGAAAAACGGCTCAAAATCCTGAGCCCCGCACACAGCTTTCGTCATGCTTGTGCAGTGAATATGTTGGCACAGGGAAAAGACCTCACCCAGATCAAAAATCGACTCGGCCATGAGAAGCTTGAAACCACCATGGTCTATTTACGGCTGGACCTCCACGCTAAAGCAGAGCTGCAGAAAACCTTTACTGAATTTACCGCTTCCAGAATTGCCTTTGACAAAAAAGTTGAAGATCTCATGGATTGGGAAGCAAAAGAGGAGACCCTGGCCTGGCTGGACACTCTGTAGACATTGTACTCAGCCGCTCCAGGATTGAGATAAGCCGGTATTAGCCCCTGACCGCTTGTGGGCAACACCCATTTATCCGAATGAACAGCCGGTCCCCCGGCACGATCATCCCCACTTTCTCTTCATTATTATGTTGCGGGTTTTTCACCAAAAAGCTTATAATGCAGGATAACATGCTGATATTACTAAAACTTCACCACAACCTTGGCAAAATCTCAAAATATACGTAAAATTAAGGGGTTAGGGAAGCTCGCAACATAAGGGACGCTGTTAAGTTTTTAAGTTAATGCCAATGCGGCCATTGAGAATATTTCTCATTGCTTGATTCCAGTTCTCTTGCATTAACCGGAACTTTTGAATTCTTCGATGATACAAGTATTTTAACTTCAAGAATTTGCATATCTACGGATATTGGGATGTATAATACATTATTATTAACCTGGGCATAAGGAGGGCAACAGATGAAGGTCAGAGAAGCAAGGAAACTTTGGCTGGATTACCACCGGTCAAATTGAAGAACCCCTTCTCAAGCCCCGGGATTCTCCCAAATTTGAGATAACTGGTTCCATTTGAAGTCCGCTCATTCATCCCGCTGAAGATCCTCAGACAAGGGGATTACACTCGCTGTGAATTTTCGCCAAAGAAATACGATTAGGGCATATGAGATGGGCCTTGATAGGTTTTATCGAGACTTTGGAGACAAAGACGTATCATCTCAAAAAATAGGGGTAGCGGTCCCCCGAAAGTTGACTGTGGTGCATTTTGTTTGAAAATCTGGTCCGATTTGTCTTGCGTTCCAGCATCTGATGCTTTATCTTGCCATGCATGGAGATCGTTACGACATATCGGGGACGGCACATCACTGAGTCAGATGTCGGCATTATCAGGCAAATCGTATCAGACCATCCCGATGGCAGCAGACGCTTCATTTCACAAGAGGTCTGCAGAGCATGGAATTGGCGACAAGCGAATGGATCACTTAAAGACATGGTCTGCCGTAGCCTGCTTTTGTTGCTGCAGTCACAAGGGCTGATTAAATTACCACCTCCCAAGTGTAAACGACCCAATCCTCTTGCCAATCGGAGAAAACCTGTCAAAATAGAGGTTGACAGGACCCCGATACAATGCGCTGTTGATGCGCTAAAGCCTATCCATCTCAAGCAAGTCCGCCGAACCCGGTGGGAAAAACTATTCAATAGCCTGATCAGCGAGCATCATTATCTGGGTTATATCCAGCCTGTTGGAGAGCATCTCAAATACATCGCATTTTTCAATGATCGCCCTATCGCCTGTTTGGCCTGGAGTTCAGCGCCATGGTACATAGGGGCCAGAGATCGATTTATCGGCTGGTCACCAAAAACCCGTCAGAAGAATCTTTCCCTGATCATTAACAACACCCGTTTTTTGGTGTTACCATGGGTTGAAGTCTCTCATCTGGCTTCCCATGTGCTCTCTCTGAATCGGCACCGGGTATCAGCAGACTGGGCCTTTGTTTACAACCATCCAGTATTTCTGCTGGAGACCTTTGTGGACACCGAAAGGTTTCGGGGTACCTGCTACAAAGCAGATAACTGGACCTATGTGGGTACCACCACCGGTCGAGGAAAACTTAGCACATCCACCAAACCTACCCTTTCAAAAAAGGCCGTTTATGTCTATCCCCTGACCAAAGATTTCCGGAAAAGACTGAATATGCCAGGTCATGAGGCCTCTCAAAAGGCGGCAGAGCAGTGTTAAACGATCTCGATCTCAACAACATCACAGATCCTATGGATTTTATCCGTAAACTGCTCAACATTGTCGAGGCCCTTCACCAGGAAAACCAGGAACTCAAACGCCAGAACCAGGAACTGCGGGATGAAATCAACCGGCTTAAGGGCGAACAGGGAAAGCCGAAGATTCCCCCCAAAAAGAAAAAGCCCAAACAATATTCATCTGAAAAAAATCGAAAACAATCAAAAAAGCGAAAAAGGGGAAAGAAGAAAGACCGCATCAAATCCCACGAGACCCGACTCTGCTACGTAGACAAATCCATTCTCCCCAACGATGCCCAGTTCAAGGGCCACGATCGTGTCGTCGTACAGGACATCAAATTTGAACCCCACAATACCTTGTTCCTGAAAGAAAAATATTATTCCCCCTCCCTCAACAAGACCTACCTGGCTCCCTTACCCCCTGGCTATGAGGGGGAATTCGGCCCAGGGATCAAGAGCCTGGCACTCAAGCTATCTTTTGACACCAACGTCACCCAGCCCAGGTTTCTGGATCTCTTAGAGGATGCCGACATCTCCCTGTCCGCAGGACAACTCTCCAACTTCCTGATAAAGAACCATGATGGCTTTCACAGAGAAAAAGATGCATTATACGAAGCCGGCCTTAACAGCACCCCCTGGCACCATATCGACGACACATCCACCCGGGTCAACGGACAAAACGAGTATTGTCAGATTCTGTGCAATCCCCTGTATACGGCCTACTTCACCACACCCAATAAAAGCCGTTTGACCGTCATCGATGTACTGAGAAATTTCAGTGACCGCACTTTTTTACTCAATAGTGAAGCCCTCGGATATGCGGACGCCTTCAAACTGCCTGCCTCGGTTGTGCAAGAACTAAAATCCTTTCCCAAAGACCGCCACCTTGCCGAGGGGGAATTCCTGGGGCTTCTGGACAAACGCCTACCCAACCTGGGTCCTCAGCAGCGTACCCGTATACTGGACGCCTCGGCTGTAGCCGCCTACCACGCCCAGTTGGAGTTCCCGGTGATTCGTCTCCTCATTTGTGACGATGCCCCACAGTTTAAGTTTGTCACACAAGAGCTCTCCCTGTGCTGGGTTCATGACGGGCGCCTCTATAAAAAACTCGATCCTTGCATCCCGTATCATCAAAAGCTTCTAAACGCCTTCCTGGATCAATACTGGGATTTCTATAGACAGCTCCTCCAATACCAACAACATCCCTCAATGGATGAATACGCCCGCTTGGAAAATGAGTTTGACAACCTTTTCTCCACTGTAACCGGGTATTATGCTTTGGATCAGCGCATTCTCAAAACCAAGAACAAAAAATCTGCTTTACTGATGGTCCTGAATCATCCGGAAATCCCACTGCATAACAACCCGGCAGAATTAGGCGCACGAACGCGCGTTCGCAAACGGGTGGTCAGCTTCGGTACCCGCACTGAGGAGGGGACCAAGGCCTGGGACACCTTTATGTCGCTCTCAGCTACAGCCAAAAAACTCGGCATAAATTTCTATTCTTTTCTCTATGATCGAATCTCGGGCGCATTCAACATCCCAAACCTGGCCGATATCATCACACAAAGATCAAAAGAGCTCCATTTGGCCGCCTCATGGGATACTTCTCCATAGAGAAAATGCACCTGCTTTCTAATTGATCTTCGGGTCTCATACACCCCAGACTCAGAAAACACCCGCACGACAACGCCTTCCCTTCATTATAGGCTCGTGCACAGCTATACCCTTCGCCGCACCTGGGCCATTGACCTTTCCCCTATTTATTGAGATGATACACAAAGACCTTGATAGCCTCACATCGGACCAAATCCTGGTGTTCCTAAACAAACTGACCGACGGGAACAAACAAAATACCAGATCCATCAGATATTGAAGAACCCTGTAGTAAGCTAAAGGGATTCTCCCAAATGTAAGGAAGTTTGACCATTTCTTATTTCGCTCGCCTTGTTAAACCCTCCATAGGAGGGCCGCAAAGCGGCGTTTAACAGGGCGAGCTAACCTTTAACCGCCCCTGGCGGTCCGCTGCCCCGCAAGGCGGGATTTCCGCTTCGCTCCAACAAGCAGTGGGTAATGCGCTCGCTGAGCATTTTCCAGCCTCTCAGCCTTCTTCAATTTCATCAAAATCAACATCGCCCCAGATTTCCAGAATCCCTGTGACACGCCGATCCTGAGAAAAATGTTGAAGAACCCTGCAGTCTCGCTTCAACGGGACAGGGTCTCTCCCAAATTGAGGGAAGCCTGAGATTCACCGGAATCGTGAGGCGTTCGCGAAACGCGAGGCGGAAAACCGTTCATTGCATCCCTCTGGAGCATATGATAAATTGATACTCAATGCAGGCCTACGGCCGCAACCAAATCAGTGGCCAGTGTTCAGGTTTCAGCAAACAATAAACCCTGACACCCGTCGAAGATCCCGCTATCGCTATCTGCGGGGAAACCTGACACCTTTATCGCTAATGATTCAAAGGCGTTAACCTCAACAAAATATCTTCGCTTTATGCATAGAAGTTTCAATCTAAGACTCTAAATTGGCATATCAGCTCTATGAAATTTAACTGATTGATTTCCCTCAAGGAGTTCGAAATGAATCTAAAAATCGTGTTTGAGAAGAGCGAAGAGGGCGGGTATACCGTATATGTACCGGCCCTTCCGGGTTGTATCTCTGAGGGGGATACCAGGGAGGAGGCCATGGCCAATATCAAAGAAGCCATTGATCTCTATCTGGAGCCCGTTGAAGATGATCTGCCTTTGGGGGTTGAGACCGAAGTCATGGAAATCGCGCTATGACCAAGGTTCCCAGCTGCAACTACGACCTTGTCGTTAGATCTTTAAAACGGAACAGAATGTCCATGAAGTGCTGTCAAGTCTATTATGAACCGGTATGACAGGGAACTACCGAGCAGCTCAACCTCAGGCTCTCTCAATTTTCTCCTTTTGCGCCTGGCACCTCCGGCAGCGTACTGCATGAGGCATTGCCTTGAGCCGGGCCGGGCTTATCCATTGACCGCAATCCATGCAGCGGCCGTAGTCTCCGGATTCGATGCGTCTTAAGGCGTCCTCAATGGTCCGAAGTTCATTGTGTTTGATTTCAATGAGGGAGAAGACGGTACGCTCCCGCAGCTCCTCCAAGCCGGCGTCCCCCTGATCCCGAATGGTGTCGATGAGTTCCTGGTGATCATTCTTGGCATCCGCTTGCAGATCCTGAACCACGTCGTTCCAGAGTTCCTGCTTTCTTTCCAGCAGCTTGGCTTGAACGGTTTTCAGTTCGTCTGAAGAGAGGGGTCTTCTTTTCTTTTCCTGTGAGGGCATATGCGAAGTTCCTTTTCTATGGTTTCAGGTTGGGTTCGGCATTCCTATGGCGCATCACACGGCTTCTTCTGGTTCTTCATCCTCGGCCTGCCCCGCCTCTCCCACTTTCATCACGGTCAAACGGGTAAAAACGGGCCCGGTCAATTCAAAGAATACGGTGGTGCCGATGATCAAGGGGATGAAGGTGTCTTTCAGTTCGGGAAAATGGTTTCCCGCCACCAGTGCCATTCCCAATGCCACTCCTGCTTGAGGGGTGATGGCCAGCCCTATGTATTTCCGGATGTTACTGCGGGCCTTACTGATCGTTCCACCAAGATATGCTCCTGCCACCAGCCCGATGACGCGGAGCACAATATAGGCGGCTCCGGCAAGTCCGATTTGGGGGAGTTTTTCCACATGCAGGCTGGAACCTGCAAGGACAAAAAATAGGATCATGATAGGCCACTCGAATTCTCGCAAGGTTTTAAAGGCTCTTTCTGTATGTTGAGCGGCATTTGCTACAACAACACCCATCACCATGGCCGCAAGAATAAAGGACGCATTCAGGAGGTGAGCAATGCCGCCACAGATGAGCATAAACCCAAGGGCCTCAGCCTGCATGGGATCCCCGCCGCGAATGTGATCCGTAAGCCACGCCGCAGGCAGGCCCAAGGCGACACCGATCAGGATCGCTCCCCCGAATTCCCAGCCCCCGGAATAAAGGGCCTCCATATAGCCCGTGTGACGGCTCAGTGCATCGGCTGCGGCCAAAAGGATGGAGAAAACGATCAACCCCCAGGCATCATCAACAGCTACAATGCCGAGCAGGGTATCGGTGTAGCGGCCTTTGGCCTTCAGTCCCTCGATGACGTTGGTTACGGCAGCGGGGGCTGAAGCCGGACCGATGCCCGCCAGGATCAGCGCAATCTCCATCTGTACCCCGAGAAGGACCAGGCCGGTAAAGACGAGAAGCGCAACCCCCAGGACCTCGAAAATGGAGATCCAAAATACTTGTTTCCCAAATTGCTTCAATGCGGATAAAGACAACTTGCAGCCGAGAATAAAGCCGATCATGAGCAGGGCGATGTTGGAGAAGAGTGTATACCAGCGCTCGTGCCCCTCAGGCAGAAGATCGAACCCGGATGGCCCCAAAGCCACTCCGCACAAAATCAGGAGGGTCACTCTGGGAATGTGCAGCCTGGGGCTCAAGTAGTTGGCCACCATGCCCAGGATGAGAAATCCGCCGATCGTCAACAGGACTGCGGTGGTTGTGGATTCCAGCTGCATTACCGCTCCCAATACTTGGGTCGGCCGTAGTAGTCGTATAGGACCATTTCATACTCCCGGTTGACCGGCTGAGACGGATCAAATTCCGGACTGCTCTTTATGGCTTCGGAAGCAACATCCACCTGCACCTCGTTTTCCAGCCAGCTTACGGATTCAATCCATTCCACGGAAATCAGGACGCTTCGTCCCGGAAGCCAGTTCCGCGTATCCACCACCATGTACCGAAACCGCCAGGTGTCGTCATCCACAATAAGGTCGTCCACATGACCCACCTCTCCGTCCGTGGTCTTGATATAATACCCTTTTACCTCCCGGTAGGAACGCAGATGGGTCTTTTCCAGTTCCTCCTGTTTTTCTTTTAGAGAAGGGCCTGTTTCAGTCGGCGGTACAGGAGTGGCCGGCGGATAGGGGGTGGCCCCCCAGAGTTCGCCGCCGGTCCAGTAATAGGGCCATTGAAAATGGTCGAAATAGAGTTGTTCGTATTTCCTGGATACCGGGGCGTCCGTGTCCAGTTCAGGGCTGTTTTCGATTTGCTCCGTGGTCAAGTTCACGGGGAAGCGCCGGGTGGCCCAATCGGGTTCCCCGAGAGAGATGGGGGAAATGAGGACCTTGCGGCCCGGAAGCCATTTTCCGGTGTCCACCAGGATGTACCGGGTCACCCAGTGCCTGTCATCAAATAAAAAATCCTTGCAACGGCCGATATCGTCGTCCGTGGCTTCCATTGTATAGTTGATGAGTTCATTCGCACTTCGTAACATAATGTTCTCCTTTCGGTCGTGGGTTGCCCACCAAGCGTCATGCCGGACCCCGGATCGTGCTCCGGTCCGGCTTGATCCCCGCTTCCCTTCTGCCTTACATCACACCAAAGCTTTTATACAAATTAACCGGCCCAGGCCGTATCCGGGTATGGGGTATAGCCTGTATTTTTTCATGGAGAATTGTCCATATCCATCCGGCATAAGGGATCGCCTCAACCGGAGGGTGTGAGGACTGTGCCCGCCATCACGCCGGGTCCGGGATCTACTGGTTTATCATTTGCGAAATACCGCATAGGACCCATATCCTGAGGCTTGGCGGGTCTTTACAATTTTGAAAAACTGGAAAGCGTAAAGGTTCGCGCAAAATCATAAGGAGGAAGCCATGAAAGACCCGTATGTGGTGTGGTTTGAAGATCTCTCATCTGAAGATGTATCCAAAGTAGGAGGAAAGAATGCCTCCCTCGGTGAAATGATCGGGACCCTCAAGGAAGAAGGGATCCGGGTCCCGGACGGGTTTGCCACCACGGCCGAGGCGTATCAAGAGTTCCTGGAACAGGCCGGCATTAAGGATGCCATCCAGCAAAGCCTGACCGAATATCGAGATGAGCAAAAACCCCTGGGTCAGGTGGGGAGGACCATCCGCGGTCGCTTCTTAAATGTTTCCTTTCCGGAGGAAATCGAAAAGGCCATTAAGGCGGCTTATCACCAATTATGTGACCGGTATGACACCGAACAGGTGGATGTGGCGGTTCGAAGCAGCGCCACGGCCGAAGACCTTCCGGATGCCAGTTTTGCCGGACAGCAAGAGACCTTTTTGAATGTGACTGGAACTCATGAACTCTTGGATGCGTGTCGAAAGTGCTACGCCTCCCTGTTTACGGATCGGGCCATCAGTTACCGGGAGGAGAAAGGCTTCGACCACATGAAGGTGGCCCTGTCCATCGGGGTGCAAAAAATGGTCCGCTCCGATCTGTCCGGATCAGGGGTCATGTTCTCCATTGACACGGAAACCGGGTTTCCGCATGTGGCGGTCATCAACGCGGCCTGGGGGCTGGGAGAAACCGTGGTCCAGGGCATGGTGAATCCGGATGAATACCGGATATTTAAGCCCCTGTTACACAAGGATTCATTCCGCCCTATCATTGAGAAAACCCTGGGTGAAAAGGAAAAAAAGATGGTGTATGCCACCGGGGGAACCAAAACCACCAAAACCATCCAAACGCCCAAAACCGAGGTGCGCAGGTATGTACTGGAGGACCCCGAAATCCTCCAGTTGGCCAAATGGGCCGCCCGGATCGAGGACCATTACCAGATGCCCATGGATATGGAGTGGGCCAAAGACGGAGAAACCGGAGAGCTGTTTATCGTTCAGGCCCGCCCGGAGACGGTTCAATCCCAGAAAGAGAGCAGCCTTTTAAAGACGTACACCCTGGAAGAAGAAGGAGAAAAGCTGCTGACCGGGCTCAGTATCGGGGAGGCCATTGCGGCAGGGAAGGTGTGCCGGATTAAGAGCGCGGAACAGATCAATGAATTTGAGGACGGGGCCATTTTGGTGACCGAAATGACGGATCCGGACTGGGTCCCGGTTATGAAAAAGGCGGTGGGCATTATTACCGATCATGGCGGACGGACCTGTCATGCAGCCATTGTCAGCCGCGAATTGGGAATCCCGGCCATCGTGGGCACGGGGGAGGCCACCGATGTACTCGAGACCGGGCAGGAGGTGACCCTGTCCTGCGCAGAAGGGGACGAGGGATTTGTATATGAGGGCATCCTCAAATATGAGGAAGCGGAGGTGAATATCGAGGACGTGCCTGAGACCCGGACCCGGGTGATGATGAATATCGCCAGCCCGGCTGCGGCGTTTCGGTGGTGGCGGCTCCCCTGTGACGGCATCGGCCTGGCCAGAATGGAGTTTATCATCAACAACATCATCAAGATCCATCCCATGGCCCTGATTCACCTGGATCGGTTGAAAGATCAGGAGGCCCGGAAGACCATCCGGAAAATGACCGCACTATTTGAGGATAAGACCGAATACTTTGTGGAACACCTGGCCCGGGGCATTGCCAAAATCGCCGCGTCCCAGTATCCGGAGCCGGTGATCGTCCGCATGAGCGATTTCAAGACCAATGAGTATGCGGACCTGATCGGGGGAAAGGAGTTTGAACCCCATGAAAGCAACCCCATGCTCGGTTTTCGAGGCGCCTCCCGCTATTACAGTGATCAGTACCGGGAAGGGTTTGCTCTGGAATGTAAGGCCATCTTAAGGGTGCGGGAAGAGATGGGCCTGGAAAACGTGCTCATCATGATCCCCTTTTGCAGGACCCTCCAGGAGGCGGACCGGGTCCTGGAGGTACTGGGGGAGAATGGACTGGCCCGGGGAAAAAACGGACTGGAGGTCTATGTCATGTGCGAAATCCCTTCCAATGTCACCCTGGCCGAGAAATTCGCCGAGCGGTTTGACGGGTTTTCCATCGGATCCAACGATCTCACCCAACTGATACTCGGGGTGGATCGGGACTCCTCTGAACTGGCCGATATCTTTGACGAGCGAAACGAGGCGGTCAAGCAGGAGATCAGCAGGCTCCTTCAATCGGCCCGAAAGACCAACAGCAAGGTGGGGATCTGCGGGCAGGCCCCCAGCGACTATCCGGATTTTGCCGCTTTTCTGGTGCAGGAAGGCATCGATTCCATCTCCCTGAACCCGGACAGCGTCATCCCGGTCAAAAAACGGATCGCCGAGGTGGAAAGTAGTTTATAAGTAGTGGAGAAAATCTATGAATTGGATCCCTGTGGTTGAAAAGATCATGACCGACTTTGCCCAATCCACCGGGCTCTTACAGGATAAAAAGCCGCCGCGCCGGTACCTGTGGACGGATGCCTTTGCGGTGTGCAATTTTCTGGAGCTCTACCGCCGGACAGGGGAGGAAGGCTGGCGGCAAACGGCCCTGGACCTGGTGGAGCAGGTGCATAACACTCTGGGGCGGCACCGGGAGGACGATCCCCGAACCGGGTGGATCAGCGGCCTTAGCGAGGAAGAGGGGAGGCGACATCCCACCATGGGCGGGTTACGGATCGGCAAGGAAATGAATGAACGCAAGCCCGACGAACCGTATGACGAACGCTTGGAGTGGGACCGGGACGGGCAATACTATCATTACCTTACCCGGTGGATGCACGCCCTCAGCCGGGTCAGCAGGGAAACCGGGGATCCGGCCTACAACACCTGGGCCATAGAACTGGCCAAGGCCGCCCATAACCGGTTTTTGCACACATTGAAAGACGGTTCCAGATGGATGGTCTGGAAGATGAGTATCGATCTTTCTTATCCGCAGGTTTCCTCCATGGGTCAGCATGATCCGTTGGACGGTCTCATCACCTATCACCAACTGCAGGCCACGGCTACCCGGCTTTCCACAACCGGTTTGGACCTGGTTTCGGAAATGGCGGACATGGTGACGCTCTGTAAGGGGAGGAATTGGACCACGGATGACCCCTTGGGCATCGGCGGTCTTCTGTGCGATGCATACAAAACTGCCAGGTTGACACAGGAATCAGCATTTTCAGACACAGCTTTGTTACAGGACCTGCTGAAAGCCTCCCTGGCAGGCGTGGAAGCCTATTCCACCGGTCGCGCGCTCAAGCTCCCTGCCGAATATCGACTGGCATTTCGGGAACTGGGGTTGGCCATAGGGCTCCATGCGGTGGAAAAAATGGAGAGGCTGGCCCGAGGATCGGAGGCCTTGGCCGAGAGCGAACCGCTGATGGATGCATTCAAGAGGCATCTGCACCTGGGAGAATCCATCGAACACTTCTGGCTTGATCCTCAACACCATGAAGTACAGAGCTGGTCGGGACATCAGGATATCAACAGCGTGATGCTGGCCACCCGTCTGGCCCCGGACGGATATTTGGAATTATAAACAGGTTCATGGCTTCGGCGTGGATCAACTCCTGCCATCTCTCCGAAGGCATGACTTCGGGCTTGATCCAGGGGCACCTTTTTAAAATTGATGCATTCGTAAAAAGTCGTCACCCCGTTGAAAAACGGGGTCCAGAGGTTTTCACGTGATTGAAAATGCTTAGCGAGCGCATTCCCTGCAGCTTGTCGGAGCGAAGCGTAGATCCCGACCTGTCGGGGCTGCAGGGTTCTTCAATATACTCGATTCCGGCTCCCGGATCGGGGTCCGGGACAGGCCCCGCCGGAATGACGGGAAGCGGCGTTTTTTGACTTTTCACCAGACCATCAAAATTGAACCCCAAAACATCTCTTCTTTCCAGATAGAGGTTACCATTAAACCATCTGAGGATACGGGTCCACTTGCCCCTCCCCTTTATTTGTGATAAATTTTGTATCCCCGACATGGGAGGAGGTTGATGACCATGAAAACTGCATCCACAAGAATGATCATAGGACTGACGGTTCTTTTGCTGCTTTCCCCCGGCGCCTGGGGATTTCCCGATCCGGATCTCCATGTGACCATCCGATTCGACCGGATTGACGGCCTTACGTCCGGTGATCGGGTTTTGTTTGAGGAGAATCACATAGGCAACGTGGAATCCGTCACGTACGAAAAAGAGGGCCGTTACACGGTGGAGATTTCCATTCAATCCAACTTTATCAATGCGGCGACCACGCTTTCTGAATTTTATGTTGTCAATGACCCTCAAGCACAGAAAAAGAGGGCGATCCAAATGGTTCAGGTACAGCCCGGGGGATCGGTCCTGAAACAAGGGGCCGTTGTGGAAGGTTCCAACAGCCGTTCGCTTTTGCTGAAACGGCTGAGTAGAGATATTGACCAAGGCTTGAACGAACTCAGGGGTGAACTAAAGGACCTCCAGAAAGATATGGAGAATATTCCCCATACCGATGAATACCGGGAATTGAAGCGCGAACTCAGCGAAACAGCGAAGCAACTCGAACGGGCGGTCCGGGAGAGCAAGGAAAAAATGAGAAAGGAACTGCTTCCGCTTTTGATTCGGAAACTGGAAGAACTCAAAGAAAGACTGAAAGAACAGGGGAAGGAAAAATCTGAGCCCATTTCACCCGAAACCGTGTGACCCTTAGACTCTTAGATTGATACTTCTATGCAGGAAGCGAAGATGTTTTGTTGAGGTTAACGCCTTTGAATCATTAGCGATAAAGGTGTCAGGTTTCGGGTGTCAGGGTTTATTGTTTGCTGAAACCTGAAACCGGAGCCACTGATTTGGTTGCGGCCGTAGGCCTGCATTGGGGAAACAGGAAAAAGAGAGTCGCGCAAGGATGGGCCTTAGGGTAAGTTCAGGCAACCGGCATGATACCGCCTCTGAGGCGCACCCCCGGGCGGCATCTAACTGAACAGGTGAAAAGGGGAAAGGACCGTTGAGACGGCTGCGGTGGGACCGACACGAGCGCGTATGGTATCTGACCTGCAGATGGTTTCTGCCCGGGTTTTGCGGCGCCGCCATGCTGTTATGCCAGGCCTGTACCCCCCCATCCCGACCGACCCCCGTACGACCGAAAACTGAGACACAGCCCATTCCCTACCGGGTATTCGGGACCTGGTACAAACCCATGGCCGACGCCAAGGGATTTTCAGAACAAGGGATCGCCTCGTGGTACGGCAAAGCCTTCCACGGTCGGAAAACCTCCAGTGGTGAAATTTACGACATGTATGCCATGACCGCAGCCCACAAAACCCTCCCTTTGGGCACGTGGGTGCGCGTAGAACACCTGGAAACGGGTCGGCAAGTGAAGGTACGGATCAACGACAGAGGCCCCTTTGTTCAGGGCCGTGTCATTGACCTCTCTTACACCGCGGCCCATGCGCTGGGCATGGTGGGGTCCGGCACTGCCGGGGTGAAGGTTACGGCTTTGGGCGAACGGCGCCAAACGGCCACGGGTGACACCTATATCCCCGGGGATTACCATAATGGGATATTCACCTTTCAGGTGGGGGCCTTTGTAAGCCGGGAGAATGCGGAACGGCTGCGAACCCGGCTGGAACGGACCTTTGCCCATGCGCATATCATTTCGTATGACCGGGGGGATGCGGTCTTCTATCGGGTTCGGGTGGGTCGCTTTACCGATCTTAAAAGCGCCGAGGAATATGAGCGTTGCCTGTCCAACAACGGGTTCCCGGGTGCCTTCCTGGTGGCGGATCAGATCTCCCCTTAACCCTTCAGCCCGTGGGTCAAGCCGCCCTTTTTCAGGGACGCATCTAAACGGCCTTATCTCAGTTCGGATCGCTGCATTTTGCCGGTTGGACCTTTCGGAATTTCCTTCACGAATTCCACCCAGTGGGGCACTTTGTAGGCTGCGGTCCTATCCAGGACCCATTGCTTGATATCCTCCTTTAGTTCCGAAGAGGGCTCGGCATCTTCTCTCAGCACCACAAACGCCTTGGGTTTTATCAGATCCTTTTCATCCGGGCTTCCGATTACAGCGACTTCCCGGACCACAAAGTGTTCTCGAATACAGTTTTCCACTTCCACTGGAGAGACCCAGATGCCGCCCACCTTCAACATGTCGTCAGACCTACCGGCGAACCAGAAATACCCGTCCCCGTCTTCATGGTATTTGTCGCCCGTGTTGATCCATTCCCCCTGCATGGTAGCGAGGGTCTTCTCCCTTCCCCGCCAGTACTGCTGGGCCGCACTCCGGCCTTTGACCAGGAGGGCGCCGATTTCGCCCTTAGGGACCTCCCTGTCTTGATCATCGATTAGTTTCAGTTCATAGCCGGGTACGGGTTTTCCAGAAGAGCCGGGCCTTACATCCCCGGGCCGGTTGCAGATAAAGATATGGAGGAGCTCGCTGGTGCCGAGGCCATCCAGGATGTCTATGCCAAAACGCTGTTTCCACCGATGATAGAGTTCAGGGGGCAGTGCCTCCCCGGCTGAGCAGCAGATACGGACCGAGGAGAATTCGTGGGGTGTACTGGGAGCAGGGGTGCCGTACTGTTTGTCGCGCCTTTCCAAATAGTCAAGTATTTCGCCATAGTAGGTTGGAATATTGAAAAAAATTGTAGGCCGGAAGCGCTCCACAAGGCGAAGGACATTTTCCGGTGTGGGGGTGTCGGAGGTCAGAATAACGGAGGCCCCCACGCCAAAGGGGAGGTAACAGGAGTTGCCCAGACCATAGGCATGGAAGAGGGGGGCGGCCGAGAAGAGGATGTCGTCCGCTGTGAGATTGAGCACCCCCCGGCCAAAGCCTTCGGTGGCCACCACCATGTCGTAATGGGAATGAATGGCCCCTTTGGGCAGGCCGGTGGACCCGGAACTGTACAGCCAGAAGCCCACATCGTCTTTGATGGTGAATTCGGTCTTGGCCTCTGAAGACGCGTGGCGGTATTTTTGCCGGAATGGGATATAGGCCCCTTCCTTTTCCGACACCGCCACCAGATCACGGAGATAGGGGAGATTGCCCTTCAGGTGCAGTATAACCGGGAGCAGTTCTTCTGAGACGAAGAGGACCTTTGCCCGGCTGTCATTGAGGAAATAGGCATATCCCTCAGCGGTGAGCATGGTGTTGACCGGAATAGGCACGGCCCCGATCTTGATGGCCCCCCAAAAGACCGCATAGAACTGAGGCACGTCCAGCATGAGGATCAGTACGCGGTCGTCGACCCTCAGACCCAGTTCACGAAGGGCGTTGGCGGACTTGTTGGTCATTTTCTGGATATCGTTGTAGGTGTAGTTGCGATATTCAGTATAGACAGCCGTCTTCCGGCCCCGGCCCTCACGAACATTGCGATCGACAAAGTAATCGGCGGCGTTAAAAAAGTCGTGTGATGTTTCCGTAGCCATCTATGCCTCCTTCTTGGTGGTGCTTATAACCATTCCGGCTCATGTGCAAACCAGGGATTTTACGTCCCTTTGCCCAGTTCTATCTCAGCTTAAATCGCTGGATCTTGCCGGTGGCGCTCTTGGGCAATTCCCTAACGAATTCCACCCAGCGGGGATATTTATACTTTGCCAGTCTATCCAGGACCCATTGTTTGATGTCCTGTTCCAGTTCCGAAGACGCTTCGGTGCCTTCTGCGAGTACCACAAATGCCTTGGGTTTGATGAGATGTTTGTCATCTTCCTTCCCCACCACGGCAACCTCGTTCACCGCAGGATGTTCGATGATGCAGTTTTCAACATCCACCGGAGAGACCCAGATGCCGCCCACTTTCAGCATATCGTCGGCACGGCCGGCGCACCAGAAGGACCCATCCTCGTCTTCATAGTATTTGTCGCCCGTGTTGATCCATTCCCCCTGCATGGTAGAGCGTGTTTTTTCCCGTTTCCGCCAATACTGCTGGGCCGCACTTCGTCCTTTGACCAGGAGAGTGCCGATTTCGCCTTGGGGGACTTCGTTGCCTTCATCGTCGATCAATTTCAGTTCATACCCCGGTACCGGCTTTCCGGATGATCCCGGCTTCACCTGCCCGGGCCGGTTGCAGATGAAGATATGGCCGAGTTCGGTGGTCCCGATCCCGTCCAGGATGTCGATGTTGAAGCGTTTCTTCCACCGATGATAAAGCTCTGGAGGCAATGCCTCTCCTGCTGAGCAGCAGATGCGGACCGAGGAGAATTGGTGGGGGCCACCGGGATCGGGCGTGGCGCCATTTTGTTTGTCCTGTTTCTCCAGGTACCCCAGAATCTGCCCGTAAAGGGTAGGAATGCCGAAAAATACCGTGGGACGAAAGCGTTCAATGTGACGGAGGACGTTTTCGGGCTTGGGGGGCTCGGAATTCAGAATAACGGAGGCCCCCACTCCGAAGGGGAGGTAACAGGAGTTGCCCAGACCGTAGGCGAAGAAGAGACGGGCGGCCGAGAAGAGAATGTCATCCGCTGTGAGATTGAGCACCCCCCGGCCAAAGCCTTCAGTGGCCACCACCATATCGTAATGGGAATGAATGGCCCCTTTGGGGGAGCCTGTAGATCCGGAGCTGTACAGCCAAAAGCCGATGTCGTCTTTGGTGGTGAACTCGGTCTTGGCGGTGGAGGGCGAGTGGCGGTACATCTGCTTAAAAGGGATGTGAGCGCCTTTGGTCTCTGATAGGACGATCACGTCCCGGATATAGCGAAGGTCTCCTTCGATCTCGGATACCACCGGAACCATTTGTTCGGACATGACCAATACCCTGGCCCGGCTGTCGTTCAGGTAATACTCATAATCATCAGCCGGGAGCATGGTATTGACGGGGATAGGAACGGCCCCGATTTTGATGGCCCCCCAGAATATGGCATAGAATTGGGGGACATCAAGCATCAGAATGATCACGCGGTCGTCCACCATGACGCCAAGTTCGCGGAAGGCGTTGGCAGACTTATGGGCCATTTTCTGGATGTCGTTGTAGGTGTAGTTGCGATATTCGGTATAGACAGCCACCTTCCGGCCCCGGCCCTCGCGAATATTCCGATCCAGGAAATAATCAGCAGCATTGAAGAATCCATGCGTGGTCTCTTGATTCATAAGTTCCCCCCTCTTTCCAAATAATAATCGTCTAATTAGGATCTTAGGCTATTTCTGGGTGCAAGCATTCCTGCTGTGATGGGTCAAGTCACTCCCGGAGTCATATGGCTATCCCCCTGGAAAAGTCCAATGAATGGGTGAAAGAGATGCATGAAAGTAAGACGGCTGAATGGGCATCCAAGAATAGATGGCAGGAGGATGCATCCATTTTATAACGTATTGGTTTTACCTCCATGGGTAGTCTCCATCGGATGTGATTCATTTGACCCTCTATGTCGATGCCGGAACCGATCGATTCACCATGGCCGATTGCTGAAAAAAGTTGGTGTATGCTCTTTGTTCATGGTATTAGTATAAGATAAACTTCCGGTTTTTTAAAGGGAAACAGAAGTTTTCAGGTATTTGTCCTTTTTCCCGGTTATTTTTCTTTCAGGGAACACCATCGAACTATGAATGGTAGAGTACCGCTTCCTTCACTATCGGATATAAAGAAGGTCCTCACGTTTCACAGGAGGGAACTGCCCAGCTTCCCCCAGGTGAGTGCGAAACTGCTTGAAATGACTTCGGATGAGACGGCCTCCCTGGAGGACATTTCAAAAGTGGTTGGGTCAGAACCGGGTATTGCAGCCAAGGTACTGGAAATCGTCAATGGGGGTATCGGGTTGACTCCAGTGACCGCTATATATTGTAGTTTCAGAATTCAAGGTCGTCGAAATCTTTTTCCGAGGGGATTACGGCTTTGAGTTCGTTCTCTTCCACAGGGTCCACCATTAGCGCCTGTTGCACG
>JAIPDZ010000049.1 GCA_021737425.1 Deltaproteobacteria bacterium | reverse complement strand
CTCATTATGCTCTGCTTTTTTATTATGCTGTGTGCATTTTCCACTATTGAGAAGTCAAAGGTGGAGCACTTTGTCGCCTCTTTCAACAAGGCGGTGACTGTCCTGCCCAAAGGGGTCAAGGTCCGGCCCGGGAATGAGTCGCGAAGTTCCCTGCCCGATATCGCCTATGAACAGGGCGAAATGGCCTTGGTATTCCAGGAACTCCAGAAGGCCAAGGACGATCTGGGCCTGGCAGAGGAACTTTCCTTGTCTTATGTAAAAGACGGCATCGTGGTGCGCCTGGCGGACAAGGCCCTGTTTGACCCGGGCGTAGCCCGGATTTCAAAAGAGGCGCTTCGGGTGCTGGACAAGATGGGCGCCGTTATCTCCTCGTGCGAGTATCCCATACAAATCAACGGCCACACGGACGATGTGCCCATTCGAACGGACAGGTTCCCTTCAAACTGGGAACTGTCAACAGCACGGGCCGTCAGTGTATTAAGATATTTTCTGGATTTTACAGGGATTTCTGGCGAACGGCTCTCCGCTGCAGGGTTTGGGGAGTTTCAGCCCATTGTACCCAATGAGAGTCCGGAGCTCAGGGCCAAAAATCGACGGGTGGAGATCATCTTTACCGTAAAAAAAGAGAACGGGACCGCTGACAAAGGGCATGCCATGGAGGGGAGTCCATGAACCGTGGGGGAATAAGGTCGGCACGAGCAGGGAATTCAAATTCATGGCTCACCACCTTCAATGATTTGATAACGCTCCTGATGGTCTTTTTTGTCCTTCTTTTCACCATGGCCACTACGGATTTGGGGAAACTTAAGCAATTCCAGGTCTCCATCATGCGGGGGCTCGGTGTCCTGGAAAAGGGTGAAAAATCGCCCATCGGCGTAATCGAATCGTTCGGGGACAAGGGGTCCGAAAGAGGGGTGAACCGGTTCGAGATGTTTGTGGATGGGCCGGAAAACATCGCAGAATATCTGGAGTCCTTGAAATCCTTCGAGGGCATTGACATTCAATTCACGGGAAAAAATCCGGTGATGAGGCTTGATGACAGTGCCGTGTTTGAATCCGGTTCGGCCCGTATCAGTCCTGCAGCCTATCCGGTGTTGAAAGAACTCCTAAAGGTGATCAAGGCCGGCTCGTACCGGGTGCGTGTTGAAGGCCATACGGACAATGTGCCCATATATACAAACAGATTTGAATCAAACTGGGACCTGTCCGCTGCCAGGGCGGTCAATATTGTCAAATATTTTATTGAGGCGGGCGACGTGGCCCCTGAACGGTTATCCGCGGTGGGGTACGGGGAATTGAGACCCCTTGAGCCCAATGACACCCCGCAACACAGGGCCAGGAATCGCAGGGTGGAGATCGTCTTAGAGAAGCGCGAGGAAAAATGAAATGTCGAAAAAAAAATTGATCCTATTGCTGAGCGGTCTATTGGTCGTGGGCATTATTGGCGGCGGGACCTTTTTCTATCTCCAAAAACGCAATACCGGTAAAAACGGCCCGGAGACCAATAGTGAAGGCATCGAGGCCCAGGAGAAAGCGCAATCACTGCTCAAAAATCGAGTCAATTTTCCTCTGGAGAATTTTATCGTAAATCTGGCCGACCCCGGGGGAAGACGATACCTCAGTACAACAATCGTACTGGAGTTCAATGATAAGGAGTTGATGGGGTCATTGGAAAAAAAGGTCCCTGAGATCAGGGACCGGATACTGATGATCCTTCCCACCAAGACATTTAAGGACATACAGAGTGCGGAAGGCAAGAAAACGCTCAGAACCGCGCTCATCAGAGAATTGAACGATGTGTTGCAGGAAGGGGAAATCACCAATATCTATTTTCAGGAGTTCGTGGTTCAGTAGAGGGGAAGCTCGATGGCTGATCAGGTACTAAGTCAAGAAGAAGTCGATGCGCTGCTTTCTTCCATGAAGGCGGGCGACGTCGACTTAACAGCCGATGAACAAGAGCAGGAGGATGTTTCCGGGGAGCAGCTTCCGGTCTATGACCTGACCTCTCAAAACATCATGATGCGAGAGCAATTCGACGTTCTCGATGAGGTGTTCGACCGGTTTTCCAATGCGTTTCGGAATTCCTTGGGAACCTCGTTCAGGGCGCCCATCGAGGCTTCCCTGGCTTCCACAGAGATGGTCAAGTTCGGAGATTTCTTAGAGGGCCTTCCCAACCCTTCCAGCTTCCATACCTTTCGAATGGAGCCCCTGGTGGGTTCGGCACTCCTGGCCTTTGAACCCAACTTGGTCTTTTTCCTCATTGACTGCATGTTTGGCGGGTCCGGAAAGTCGATGGTGTATCAGGAAAGAGACTTTACACTGATAGAACAGCGGGTGATGCGGAAATTTGCAGATGAGACCCTCAGGGATCTGGAAAGGGCCTGGGATTTTGTGGAGTCGCTGCGATTGTCTCTCGGTAAGAGCGAGACCAAGCAGCAGTTTGTTCGCCTGGTTGCGCCGAGCGATCTGGTGATTGCAGTAGCGTTTTCGGTATCATTGGAGGAGTTTTCAGGCAACTTATGGGTCTGCATTCCCTATCTTATGCTGGACCCCATCAAGGAAAAACTGTCCTACCGGAATTTGAGGGAGGCGGAACTGGAAAATGCCTGGAACCTGCAGTTGCAGAAACTATTGAGAGATACAGAGGTGACCCTGTCCGTGGAACTGGGGAAGTCGCTTTGGCGGGTTGGAGACGTGCTCAATCTCAAGGCGGGCGATGTGATCCGACTGGACACCGGGCCTCACGTCTCACTCCCCATAATGGTGGAAAAAATCCCGAAACTCCAAGGCGTGCCGGGCGTGGTGGCCGGGAATCGAGCCGTTCAAATAACAGAATTGCTCGACCACCCTGCTGAGACAGAACAGTAGGTGGATAAGACAGGATATGGACGAACGGACCCCGTTTGGAAACAGGTAGTGTGGATATGAATGACAAGGAGAAAGGATCCCAGTCAATGGCTGAAGTCAAGGCTGAATCGGTTGTTTCCCAGGCCGGCAAGCTCGATTTCGTCCTGGATGTCCCCTTAAAGGTTACCGTGGAGCTGGGGCGGACCGAAATGGTGGTCAGTGAACTGCTCAAGCTCTCCCAGGGATCGATCATCGAGCTTTCAAAATTCGCGGGCGAGACCCTCGATATCCTGGCTAACAGAAAGTTGATTGCCAGGGGTGAAGTGGTGGTGGTCAAAGAAAAATACGCCATACGAATCACTGAAATTATCACCCCGGTGGAAAGGGTCAGGAAACTGAAATGAATTATTCGCCCGACTTGGTGGCCCCGGCAATAAAGATGCTCCTGGTTTTCGGGATATTGCTAAGTATCCTGGTAATCGGCCTCTATTTCATGAAAAAGGCCATGGGCAGGGGGGTCGGTGCGTCAAAAGGAAATGTGATCCGGGTCCTGGCCAGCCATTATGTGGGCGTTAAGAAAAACATATCGCTTGTGGAGATTCCAGGTGCGGTACTGGTCCTGGGAATTACGAATGATCGCATTAATCTCCTGGCCAAGATTGATGACACAGAGACCGTGAAACAGGTCTCTTCCCCTGAGGATGAACCGGTAGGATGGTCATTTTCAGAACACTTTCAGAAGTTGTCGTCACTCTACAGAAAGAACCGGGGATAGACCGTCACAAAGTCCCGCATGTTTGAAGGTGAAAAGCGGTACAGCAGGTTAAAGGGACGGTTGTGGCGAATACGCCGCGACATGACCTCAACCTCGTATTTGACAGATAAGCGGACATGGGGAACGGATTGCGCATCGATGTGGTGATAAATGAAAAGAGCAACGAAAGTATGGATTATTGCATTAGTTTTGCTTGCTGTCTCTGCGGCTGGGGGAATTTCCGAATGCGGGGGTGCCTCTGCGCCGGATACCGCCTCGTTGCTGAATCTGAATCTAAACAAAACCGGTAGTAACGATCAGATCGCCGTTGTCCTGCAGATCTTTCTCCTGTTGACGGTCCTGTCTCTGGCCCCTGCCATCCTGATCACCCTGACCTCCTTTACGCGGATTGTGATTGTGCTCTCGTTGCTCCGGCGGGCCATGGGGACCATGCAAAGCCCCCCGAATCAGATTATTATCGGTCTTGCTTTGTTCCTCACGATCTTTATCATGACGCCGGTGTGGACAGAGGTGAATCAAAAGGCGGTCAAGCCTTACATGGCAAAGCAAATCTCAAATGAGGAGGCGTTTTCTGCCGCGGTTGCGCCATTGAGACAGTTCATGCTGAGGCAGACCCGGGAGAAGGATATCGCCCTGTTTGTGGACATCGCAGGGGTGGAACGGCCCAGAAACGCAGACGAAATCCCCACGAGCGTACTGATCCCCTCCTTCATTATCAGTGAGTTGAAGACCGCGTTTCAGATGGGGATGTTGTTGTATGTTCCTTTTTTGGTGATTGACATGGTGGTGGCAAGCGTTTTGCTTTCCATGGGGATGATGATGCTTCCGCCGATCATGGTATCACTGCCGTTTAAATTGATGCTCTTTGTTCTCGCTGACGGATGGTACCTGATTGTGGGGTCAGTGGTGAAGAGTTTTGGATAACAGCTGAAAAGGGGGTGTTTGGATGAGTCCGGATTTTGTGGCAGGCTTTTTTATGGAGGCCCTAAAGACCGCCATCCTGTTGGCTGCTCCCATGTTGGGGGCCGGTCTGATCGTGGGGCTTCTGGTGAGCATGTTTCAGGCAGCCACTCAGATCAATGAAATGACGTTGGTATTCATTCCGAAGATGCTGGCGGTGGGGGCTGCATTGCTGGTCTTTTTTCCCTGGATGCTGGAATTGATTATCGATTTTACCCAGGGTGTTTTTCAAAATCTCCCCAATTACGCACGGTGAGCCGGGGTGAAAAGTCTCTATGGCGAATGACCAATGGCTTATTTCAATGTTTCACTCAGTGAAGTCCAGGCCTTTTTGTTCATATTTTTGAGGGTCGTGGCCATATTGATGACCCTCCCGATTCTGGGCAGTCGGAACATCCCCGCCATGTTCAAGATCGGATTGTCATTTGCCCTGAGCCTGCTGCTGTATCCCATATTGGATCTAAATGCATTTCCGTCCCAGGTTGCCATCCTCCCGCTGGCGGTCGGGATTATCAGCGAAATCATGTTGGGCGTGATCATCGGACTGTCTGTCCAGATGATATTTGCCGGCGTAAAACTGGCCGGGCAGTTGATGGGATTCCAGATGGGTATGGCCATGGCCAATATCATGGACCCGTCCACAAGTGAACAGCTCCCACTGCTCGGAGAGTTGAACAATATCATCGCTCTCCTCGTCTTCATCACCATCGACGCCCATCACTGGCTCATCCGGGCTGTGGTGGAGAGCTTTCGTCTAATCCCCCCTTTTGGGTTTCATTTCAGCAATTCCCTGATGGACCAACTGGTATCCCTGGGGGGAGAGATGTTTGTGATTGCCGTCAAGGTGGGCGCACCGGTCATAGCGGCCCTGTTCCTCCTGAGCGTCGCTTTCGGGGTGGCCGCACGAACCGTGCCGCAGATGAATATCTTTTTTGTGGCCATGCCGGTGAAGATCATTGTGGGGATGCTGTTTTTGGGATTTTCCCTCCCCTACCTCACATCATTCTTACGATCCATTTTTTCAGGGTTGGAAAAGACCGTTTTCTATCTCCTGAAGGCCATGGGAACATAGCCCCAAGGCGTCCGGGAGCAGGCCAAGAGGGTATCCAAGAGGCATCTTTAAAATAGGACGTCCAGCATCCAATGGCATCTGATTGCACAAAGGCCATAACTTGAGAGATTTTCCATGCCCCAGAAAGGCGACCAAGAAAAGACAGAAAAACCCACCCCGAAGAGACTCCAGGAGGCCAGGAAAAAGGGCCAGGTGGCAAAGAGTCAAGAGTTGGCCTCTGCACTGATCCTGATTGGTTCTCTCGGGGTCTTGATCTTTGCCGGGTCCTGGATGTTCTGGACCCTCACCCGATTCATGCACGGCATTTTTGGGAACCTGGGCACCCTGCATGTGGAAGGGGAATCGGCATCGGCATTCCTGTTGGAGATCTTTGGGCAGGTGGTGATCCTGATCATGCCCGTGATGGCGGTGCTTTTGATCGTGGGCATCGCGGCCAATCTGATACAGGTGGGCTTCATGTTCACCGGAGAGCCTTTTGTTCCCAAGTTATCAAAATTCAACCCGATTTCAGGGATGAAAAACATTGTATCCCTCAAGTCGCTGGTGGAACTTATCAAATCGCTATTGAAGATCCTCTTGATTTCCGGCATTAGTTATGCCGTCCTGATAGGGGAAATGGAACAGATCCCCTCGCTTTTACAAATGAGCGTGGGACAGATTCTGATTTTCATAGGCAAGGCTTCTCTAAAAATCCTGTTCTATGTCTCTTTGGGCATGCTGGCCATGGCCATTTTGGATTATATCTATCAGAAATGGCAATTTACCCAAGACATGATGATGACCAAGCAAGAAGTGAAAGACGAATGGAAACAGTCCGAGGGCGACCCCCAGGTCAAGGGAAAAATCAAAAAGGTGCAGAAGGAGATGGCCATGCGGAGGATGATGCAGGCAGTGCCGGAGGCGGATGTGATTATCACCAATCCCACCACCTTGGCCGTGGCCCTCAAGTACAACGCCCATGAGATGATCGCGCCCCTGGTGGTGGCCAAGGGGTCGTCGTTTGTGGCCGACAGGATTAAGGAGATCGCCCGGGAAAACGGGGTGCCTGTGGTGGAAAACAAGCCTTTGGCCCAAGTGCTCTATAAGACGTGCGAAATAGATGACACCATACCCGACAGTCTCTATCGGGCAGTGGCGGAGGTGCTGGCATATGTGTATCGGCTTCGGCAGGCAGGCGGTGCATGATGTGGGTCAAAGCCTCATTTCTGAAGATTCCCCCCAAAAAAGGTTCAATTTTTTGACACCCCAGTCAAATTATGGGGGGTGACGTTTCTCTTTTGGAAAAACACCGGATATCTCTGTTAGACCCTGCTCTCGGGCGCTACCTCACCATTCTTCTGTTTCCCAATGAAATCCCGGAGATTGCCTGGACCCGGTTCACTTTTCACAGACAGGTCATCTGAACCGGCGCCATCTGCGAGTCGTGACGTTTAGGCATGGAAAATGCAGCAAGTCCTTCTCAACAAGGCCAAGAGGCCGGCATACGACGCTTCCAAGGTTGATTTCCGGGAGACACGGATCAAAAAAAGGTATCGCATATGGCCACACCCAATCAGGCAGGCACTTCAGTCCACATTCCGTTTCTGAGCAATAACAGCGAGATTATTGCCTCCATCGGGGTAGTGGGCATTTTGATCCTGATGGTGCTCCCCCTGCCGCCTGTCCTGCTGGATCTACTTTTGTCCTTTAATATCACCTTTTCTCTAACCGTTCTGCTGGTGGGGACATACCTTTTACGGCCTTTGGATTTTTCCTCTTTTCCATCCGTACTTTTGGTCGCCACCCTCTTCAGGCTCTCCCTGAATATCGCCTCCACTCGGATCATACTGCTTCACGGAAGCGAGGGCGCGGGGGCGGCAGGAAATGTGATCAAGGCGTTCGGCGCCTTCGTGGTGGGTGGAAATTATGTGGTGGGCGCCATTGTCTTTATTGTGCTGGTCATCATTAACCTGCTGGTGATTACCAAAGGATCCGGACGGATCGGGGAGGTGGCGGCCCGATTTACCCTGGATGCCATGCCGGGAAAACAGATGAGTATCGATGCCGATCTGAATGCGGGGCTGATTGACGAGGAAGAGGCCAAGGCCCGTCGCGCAGAAGTCTCCCGGGAGGCGGATTTTTACGGGGCCATGGATGGCGCCAGTAAGTTTGTAAAAGGCGATGCCATTGCAGGTGTCATCATTACCCTCATTAATATTATCGGGGGGCTTGCCATCGGGGTTTTGCAGAACAATATGGGATTCGGGGACGCAGCCCAGAACTATACCCTCCTGACAGTAGGGGACGGCCTGGTCACTCAGATCCCCGCCCTGATGATATCCACTGCAGCCGGTATCGTAGTCAGTAGGGCCGGATCTCAATCTGCGTTGGGACAGGAAGTTATCTCTCAGATCCTCAACCAGCCCAAAGCATTGGTGGTGGCCTCTGCGGTGTTGTTTGGTTTTGCGCTGGTGCCCGGCCTCCCGGCACTCCCGTTTATGGTGTTGTCCGCCTTGGCCGGGGGGGTTGCTTATGCAGTGTTCAGGAGCAGAAAGGCCGAGGAAGAAAAGACCAAGGTTATGGAGGCCGCTGAAGCGAAAACCCCTACGCCGGAGCGTCTTGAGGCCGTTCCCCCGGTGGATGTGCTCGCCATGGAAGTGGGCTACGGGCTTATTCCCCTGGTAGACGTTGAACAGGGCGGAGAGTTCCTGGAGCGAGTAAAGTCCATCAGGGCCAAGCTCGCTGAAGAGATCGGTATCGTCATCCCACCCATTCATATCCAAGATAACATGAAGTTGGCACCCAACGGATATTCTATCTTACTCAGGGGAAATCAAGTGGCATCAGGGGAACTAATGAAAAATCGCTTATTGGCCATGAATCCCGGGGGCAGCACCGAGAAGATCGACGGGATTCCCACCAAGGAGCCCACTTATGGTCTCCCCGCCTTCTGGATAAAGGAAAAGGACAGAGAAGATGCCCTGGCCAAAGGATATACGGTGGTGGATTTGGCCACCGTCTTGATAACCCATGTATCCGATATCATGAGCCGGCATGCCCATGAATGTCTGGGAAGACAGGAAGCCCAGAAGATGCTGGACAACCTGAAGGTTACCAATCCCAAGGTGATCGAAGAACTGGTGCCCAATTTGCTGCCGTTGGGCGCCGTGGTTCGGGTGCTGCAAAACCTCCTGAGAGAGCGGGTCCCCATTCGCGATCTGCTGACCATATTGGAGACCCTGGCCGATTGGGCCCCTGCCATAAAGGACCCGGACCTCTTAACCGAATACGTGCGCCAATCGTTGAGAAGGACCATCTCCAGTCTCTATCAATCTCCTGAGGGCGACATAGCGGTCCTGACGCTGGATCATACCATAGAGAATTCCATGGCAGAAGCCCTGCAGCAAGGTGACAGGGGAAGCCTGTTGCCGCTGGAGCCGAATCTGGCACAGACCCTCATCACCCGCCTGGGCCAGAAAATGGAAAAGTTCACTGAACTCAATAAACACCCGGTTGTTTTGTGTTCGCCTCAAATCCGGCCCCATTTCAAGAAGCTTGTGGAGCGATTTGTTCCGGATTTGGCTGTGCTGTCTTATAATGAAATCATCACAAGTGCCAAAATTCAATCCATTGGAACGGTGACGGTGGGAGATGCAGATTAAGCGATTTGAAGCCCAAGATATGTCAGAGGCCCTGAAAATGATTAAGCAGGAGTTCGGCCCCCAGGCCGTAATCCTCTCTGCCAGGGATATCAGCAAGCGCAAAGGGGTGCTCGGGTTACTGAGGAGTCCCGGTGTTGAGGTGACGGCGGCAACCGACACCTACAATGCGAATGCGAAACCCAAAACAGAACCGGTTGCCAGGCGGAAATGGACGCTTCAGAGGCCACCGTCCCAGCCGCCGGCCCCGAAAAAGCCGTTTGGCGCCGGTCAATCCTATTCCCGGGGCAGGGTTGAAAAAGGGTATTCGTCAGCCTCCAGCCCGAGCACCAGGGAGAGATCCCGTTCTCAAAAGAAGGATAACTTTATCGGGTTTTTGAACCTTTACGAGGAATTGGTGGAGCAGGGGGTGGAAGAGGCCCTGGCCTCGGAGTTGATCGAACAGCTCAGAGATGGGTGCTTGGCAGACGAAGTGGTGGAGGATGAAGCAATCCGGGATCGGCTGACAGAGGTTTTGAAAACCCAGGGCGTTGCGCAGAGTGCATCGCGCCTACATCCCGAAGGTCAGCGGGTGGTGGCCCTGGTCGGTCCCACGGGTGTAGGAAAAACAACCACCATGGCCAAAATCGCCGTGACGGAGAGCGTTCAGAAACAAAAAGAGATTGCCCTTCTTACCCTCAACGATCAGCGGATCGGGGCAGCTGCACAGATGGAAGCGTATGGAAAGATCCTTGGGGTGCCCACGGCCGCGGTTTGGGACCCTAAGGGACTGAGGGCTGCCTTGAAACGGTTCGGGAACAAAGACCTTATCTTGATCGACACACCCGGAATCAGTCACAATGACGTCTACGGAATCAGTGAGCTGAAGGCACTATTGGAGGGGATCCGCCCGGTAGAGGTTCATCTGTTGATCAGCGCCGCTACCAGGGAAAAGGATTTCCAAAATATTTTCAGAAAATTCGGTCTTTTGCCGATCCACTGTCTGCTGTTTACCAAGGTCGATGAGACCGAGGAATACGGATCCATGTTGAACGCCGCTGTCCGCACCCAACTGCCGTTGTCCTACTTTGCCGATGGTCAGCAGATTCCGGAAAATCTGCAGAAAGGGTCTCTGGATCGTCTGATTGCACTGCTGTGGAAGGCTCGGAGGCATCACAATAGCGGATCCCGGAGACGATCCGCATCAAATGACATGGGTGTTGCGCCGCTCAATGAGAATGTCCCGGCTGAAGAGGTCTATGTGGCCAACAGGAATTCCGATCTTTTTCACCGGCCGTCCTGTAAATGGATAGAAAGAATCGACGAGAGGCACAGGTTGGTTTTCAGAAGTCCGAGAGAGGCCCTGGCCAACAATTTCCGGCCTTGCAGGGCCTGTCATCCCGCCTCCGGAAAAAACGGGGACCGTTCCGCTCTAACCGGGGGTAGGAATGAAGCAGTGAGAAAGATGGCAGGTTCTTAAAACCCTTTTTCTTGTGCCAACGGGGAAGTGAAATGCAGCTTGAGAGTGCGCCGAAAAATGTGATCAACCTGACCGATAAACTCGCCGAGAAGGGAGAGCTTTTGGACAGAAGGGCGGGACAGTCCCGAAAGTCCAATGCCCGAATTATCGCCATAACCAGCGGGAAAGGCGGGGTAGGAAAGACCAATATCGTGGCCAACCTGGGGTATGCCTTAACTCAGATGGACAAGAAGGTCCTTATTTTTGATGCAGATCTGGGGCTGGGCAATCTGGATGTGTTGCTGGGTCTTGCACCCAAACACAATATTTCGCATGTTGCCATGGGAATGATGAATATATCCGACATCGCCGTAACCGGACCGGGTAATATGAAGATCCTTCCCGCCTCTTCCGGCATAGAATCGCTGACACGGTTATCTGATCAGCAGAAAGTCCGGCTGCTCTCTTCCTTAGAAAACATGCTGGATTCCGTGGATATCTTTCTGATTGATACAGGTGCAGGCATTTCATCCAATGTGATGTACTTTAACAGCAATGCAGATGAGATTATGGTGGTGGTATCTCCGGAGCCCACTTCCATAACGGATGCATACGCCTTGATGAAGGTACTTCACCTCCATTATTCCCAGACCTATTTCAAGCTGATCGTGAATTTTGCCCAAACGGCGAAAAAGGCCGATGAGCTTTACCGGCAGCTCAAAATGGTGACGGATAAGTTTCTGGATATTACGCTGGAATATACCGGATATGTATTGGCCGATGAAGAGGTGAAGAAAGGGATACGGCTCCAAAAGATGGTCAGCGAGGTATGCCCGAATTCAGAGGCGAGCAGATGTTTTGCCGCTTTGGCCAAAAAGATCTGCGATACACCGGCGATGCCTTCCAAGGGAGGATTCAGTTTTATCTGAGTGGAGGGGTCGGAAACAAATTTTGGTGTTAATTTGGCTTTTTGAACGAAACCGTTAAGATGGGTAACGGATTTCGGAGCGCTAAACTGTTACAAATTTTGAAAGGTGCCATGTGTGTAAATGAAAAGCGCCGACTTACTCAAACCGTTGAAAATGGAGTCGTGATCAACCATGGGTGTAGCAAAGAGAGAAACAGAAGCGTTCGAACAGGGGAATGTGCTCATGCGGAATGAGTCCATAGTCCAATACCTGCCTTTTGTAAAAAATGTGGTGAATCGAATTGCAGTGCACCTTCCGCCGAGCGTTGAAAAGGATGATTTGATCAATGCGGGCGTGATAGGACTGATGAACGCCATGGAAAATTATGATTGTAAGCGGGATAACAAATTTTCCACGTATGCGGTGTTCAGGATAAAAGGGGCGGTCCTGAGCGAATTGAGGTCAAGAGATTTTTTGTCGAGATCGAGCCGGAGCAAGATTCGTGAACTCACCAGGGCCCATGAAAGGCTTGAACAGAAACTGGGGCGGGAAGTGAGTGATGAAGAGATAGCCGAGGAAATGAACATTGGCCTTGATGCGTTTTACCAAATACGGGCCATGTCCAATATGTCCTTTGTGAATATCGATGAAATGGGCCTGGCATCCAAAGAGGAAAAAACCGGTCTCATGGAGTACCTGGCCCATGGAAAAGGCGAGGACCCGTCAAACCTGACCGGGTTAAAGGAAATAAAGGGCGGCATTGCCAATGCCATAGAAGAGTTGCCGGAGAAGGAAAAGCTGGTCATATCGCTTTATTACTGGGATGAATTGAACATGAAGGAAATCGGCGCAGCCCTGGAGATTACGGAATCGAGAGTCTCCCAACTCCATTCCCAGGCGATTCTGCATTTGAGGACAAAACTAAGAAAAAGGAATCTCCTTGATATGTAAGGGTTCATGACAAGGGCCCGGGAGCGTCATATAAATAGAGCCTGCGGTGGGCTGCTCCGGAAAACCCGGGTCCTCCTTTCAGTCCATACCCCTATGCGAGGCAAGAAGATGGCCGACAGAGTGGTCTTAGAGAAACTGAATGTTACCTTTGCACCTGCGCAGAAGATCGCCCCGATGAAACGCGAGAACAGGGATTCTGAGAAAAGACGGTTTCAGAGGCAGCTGAAGGAAGAAGGGGAGACAAGCCAGGAAGATACCGTGGACATTGATGCATCATCTCGAAAAAGAGAGGAAAAAGGTGATCCGCAAGAACAGGCCCCCGATTCGACCCGTGAGGGCGGGACAGGGCCGGGCCGGAAAAAGAGACGGCCGGAGTCGGCTGGGCCGGGAACGGTTGTGGATATCCGGGTATAGCGGGGAACCGACGGGCAGGTAATGTTATGATGGAACTGATTCAAATGATAGGCGATATTGTGGCGATCTGTATGTGTGCGGTCACCGTTTTCTTGCTGTTCAGGCAGCACGCCAGGTACGGACCCAACCCAGCAGAGAATATGGGGAACAACCGAGACTTCAATCAGCAACTGACGCACCTGGTAGGCGCTGGCGCAACTGTTGACCCACCGTATGCTAATGACGGGGGTAGGAAAGGGCGTACGGCTGAAAGGGAAACAAAGGAAGACGACTCTGGATGGGACAGAGGGCCCGCCCCGGTCCGAGACTCTCGGCGATCTCAAAGGGGGAGGCCCGAACCCGAGGAACCCCCTTGTGTGGATCCCTATGGAGAAGTCAAAAGACTGGCAGACATGGGCGTGGATCAAGAAGAGATCTGTAAAAGAGTGGGAGTGCCCAAAGGGGAGATTGAACTGATCTTAAAACTGAACAGCTTGAGTGCGGGTTTCAGGGGAGAATGAAGTGTCCTGTTGGAATCCCATATGGACGGATGGGCCAAATAGGCGGGCCAATGGGAAAAAAATGCCTATGCGTGGCCCAGGGCAGGCCTTGAGCGGATGCCCCGTCCTTCCCCCTATCAGGCGTTCGTAGGGGTACATCACGTTATGGTATGTCCCTTGCATGTCAGAATTTGCAGCAACAGGATGGCTCGGCGGTTTTGTCGTCTCCATTTACGGGTCGTAATTTCAACATGCTAAGTCAATACCTTTTTCTGAATATAATAGGGTGTGCGGTATGGAGGTGATTGTATGAGTCAAGCATTGTTTTCGGTCGCTTCAGGGGCCGGAACCCATGAAAAGAGACTGGATGTCCTGGCCAACAATCTCTCCAATGTAAAT
The DNA here is from genome assembly GCA_021737425.1 of Deltaproteobacteria bacterium. Taxonomy (GTDB): domain Bacteria; phylum Desulfobacterota; class DSM-4660; order Desulfatiglandales; family Desulfatiglandaceae; genus JAIPDZ01. The sequence goes on along the minus strand of JAIPDZ010000049.1, from coordinate 8,037 downwards.
ACGGTGGGATACAAGCAGGACAGACTGATCTTTCGGGTTCCCAGTGAAGAGGGGCAGAAGACGCCCGGGGATGAGCCGCAAGATTTACTCTATTCCCCCCCGCCCCTTCCTGCGGGAACCACCATCGATTTTTCCCAGGGCCATCTGCGAAATACCGAAAACCGGCTGGATCTGGCCCTGAGCGGGGAGGGCTTTTTCTGCATCCAAACCCCGGATGGCAGAATGTATACGCGAAACGGGAGTTTCGCTCTGGATGAGGACGGTGTTCTGGCCACAAGGGAAGGTTATCCGGTCCTGGGCCGGGGAGGGGAGATCAAGATTTCCGGGCAGGATGTGACCATCGACGAGAACGGAGATGTGTATGCAGACGGCGGCCGGGCCGGTTCCATAAAGGTGGTCGGGATCTCGGATGTTCATTTGCTCAGAAAGACAGGCGACAGCCTGTTTGCCCCGCCCGGCGGTGGGGTTAACGAGATGGACGCTGAAGGGACCCTCGTGAAACAGGGATTTTTGGAAGGCGCCAACGTGAACCCCATACGGGCCATGACCGAGATGATCGATATCATGAGAGGATATGAATCCTATCAAAAGGTTATTCAGTTTTTGGACAGCGTGACCCAAAAGTCGATAGCCGGCGTGGGAAATCCATAGCATAGACGGGTGTCGCCGCAACAGGGCGACAGGAGGTGAAGATGTTACGCACATTGTGGATCGCATCCACGGGCATGCAGGCCCAAAACATGAATATAGACGTTATTGCCAATAACCTGGCCAACGTCAACACCGCAGGTTTCAAGAGAAGCCGGATCGATTTTCAGGACCTGTTATACCGGACCATCCGGCCCGCAGGGGTTACCTCCGCCCAGGGGAGCGAGGTGCCCACAGGAATTCAAATGGGCCACGGGACCCGATCCGTGGCCACCCAGAAGATATTCACCGGGGGCGATTTTCAAGCCACGGACAATGAACTGGACATGGCCATCGAGGGAGACGGCTTTTTCCAGGTGCTCCAGCCCAACGGGGAGATCGCCTATACCCGGGCCGGGGCATTTAAGCTGGATAGCGACGGCCGGGTGGTGACCTCGGACGGCTATACCTTGGAACCGGAGATGTCATTCCCGGACGATGCGCTCAGCGTATCCATCGGATCGGACGGGACGGTCTCAGTGTTGCAGGCCGGAGACACCGAGCCCAGCGAGGTGGGTAATATTGAATTGGGCAAGTTCCTGAATCCAGGGGGCCTCAAGAGTATCGGCAAGAATCTGTTTCTCCCCACCAAGGCGTCAGGGGACGTCATGCTGGGGACGCCCGGCGAGGACGGGTTCGGTACCCTTGCGCAAGGATATTTGGAGATGTCCAATGTGAACGTGGTGGAAGAGATGGTTCACATGATTGCAGCCCAGAGGGCATATGAGATCAACAGCAAGGCCATTAAGACCGCGGATGATATCCTGCAGATGGCCAATAATATCAAACGGTAGGGATGCTGATATGCATGCTTTAAGACTGTTCACCACCGTCCTCTTTCTCCTCTGTGTATCGGCCTTTGGGCTCCTGAAGCCGGACCCCGGGTCTGCAGCGCCGGGAGCAGTGGTCGATGTGTATGAGAGACCGGAGGTAAACCAGGATAAGATCCTTCTCGGGCATATTTCACGGATCAGCGGAGCAGATTCGGGACTCTGCCGGCAGCTCCAAAATGTGGAGGTGGGGAGGAGCCCCTTGCCCGGGAATTCTCGCAGGATGGATGAGGGCCGGATCCGGGTGAGGTTGAAGCAGTTTAATATTGACCCCTCCCGGGTAAGGCTCAATGTCCCTGAGAATGCCGAGGTGGTCAGGGGGTTTACCGTGGTCTCCAAGGAGAAGATTCAGGAGGTGATCCAAGACTATCTCCTTGAGAGCAGGGCCTGGAACAGTGACATCATGCGCATCCGGGAGATCCGTATCAAAGATGACGTCATGCTTCCCAAAGGCCCCGTAACCTTTCAGGTGGATCCGCCCAAAGCCAGGGATTTTTTCGGCAAGGTGCCCCTTGCCGTGAACATCGCCGTGGGCGGGGAATTCCAGGACAAGGTGTGGGCAGTGGCGGATATTAAGGTCCTGAGGGAGGTCATCGTGGCCACCCGTCCGTTAAAAAGGCACCAGGAGATCGCCGAGGCGGATATTCAGGTGCGTCGGATGGATATGGCGAGATTACCCTCCAATTTCTTGACCGATTTCGGGGAGATCCTGGGAAAAAGGACCAGCCGGTCCATTGATGTGAATACGGTGCTGAGGCCTGATCTTGTTGAATTCCCGCCGCTGGTAAAGCGGGGCGATGTGGTCACGGTGGTGGCGGAATCGACCGGTCTCAGGATAACCGCAGTGGGGGTGGTAAAGGAAAGAAACGGACGTCGGGGAGAGAGAATCCGGGTGGAGAACATCGACTCCAGGAAGAGCATTTACGCCCAGGTGGTGGACGCCAAGACGGTAAAAATCGATTTCTAAGATAGAAGGACGGATCAAAAGATGGGTATCAGGCAGGGTCGGTTACGCAGATGGGTGACAATGGGTGTCTTATGTTGGTTTTTCAGTGCCCTGGTCGGGTGTGCGGGGAGTACCAAGGCGACCCAAAAGAGGGACGTCAGCCGTCCTGCGCCGGTTATGGCCACGGGTTTTGATATCAACTATGACCAGAGGGTACAGCCCAAGCGATATGAGGGGTCTTTGTGGCAGAGGAACGGTGAGCTGGGTTCGCTGTTCAAGGATTATAAGGCCAGCAATGTGGGCGATGTGGTGACGGTCTACCTTGATCCTGATAGTGAGCTCAGGGGGGAGTCCGGCGCCAACACCAATGTAAAGAGAAAAGGGGGCGTGGGCGGCAGCCTAAAGGGCGGTTGGTCTGGTACCAACTGGAACGAGCGTTCGTTCAAGGGATCCATGAACGCAGACATCAGCAATTCCTCCGACGGCGGGGGCAAAACCACCCGGACCGGGTTTTTGACCGGGACCATAACCGCCAGGGTGGTCAAGGTCCTTCCCGACGGCAATCTGGTGATTGTGGGGGGTCGTGAGATAACGGTAAACAACGAGACCCAGGATCTGCTCGTATCCGGGATTATTCAGCCCAGGGACATCCGCTACGAATCCAAGAAGAGACGATATGAGGTCTATGCCTCCTGTATCTCGGACGCCAAGTTCGTTTTCAAGGGGAGAGGGGTCATTGCCCAGCGTCAGCGACCGGGCTGGTTTTCCAATCTTTTTAACGCCATATCGCCATTTTAAGGTTTTACATGAATACCTGCAGGAGAAAAAGATGAGAAACAGACCGCTTTCCGGGGGCAACATTATCGCCAAAACGGTCCTGGCGCTGCTGATCGTATTCATGCTGTCCGACTATGCCCGTGCGGCCCGGATCAAGGAGTTGACCGAGGTCAAAGGGGTGCGGGAAAACCAGTTGATCGGATATGGACTGGTGGTGGGATTGAGTGGTACCGGCGACGGAAAAGACGCGCAGTTTACATTTCAGTCCCTGACCAGTCTGCTGGAGCGGATGGGGGTAACTGTGGATCCCGAAAACGTGGAAAAGATAGAGAATGTGGCGGCCGTTATGGTTACGGCGGAGTTACCGCCCTTTTTGAAGGTGGGGTCGAGAATTGACGTCACGGTCAGTTCCGTAGGCGATGCAGAGAGCCTTACCGGGGGGACCCTCCTGGTGACCCCCCTTAAAGGGGCCGACGGCAAGGTGTATGCGGTGGCCCAGGGGCCGGTGAGCACCGGCGGATTCTCGGTTTCGGGGCAGGCGGCCAAGGTGACCAAGAACTTCCCCACGGTGGGCCGGATCGTAGGGGGAGCCATCATTGAAAATGAGATCCCCAGTGATTTTACCAACAAGGGGGGATTGTCTTTCTCTCTTGCCAACCCTGATTTTACCAATGCCTCCCGAATTGTAAAGACCATCAATGCCTTTCTAAGGGCCCCTGCGGCCAAGGCCCTGGATGCCGGCACCGTGGAGGTGGAGGTCCCCACCGCCTATTCGGGGAATACCGTTGAATTGGTGGCCATGATCGAACAATTGGATGTGGAACCGGATAAGTCCTCCAAGGTGGTGATTAATGAAAGGACCGGGACCGTGGTCATCGGGGAGAATGTCCGGATCTCCACTGTGGCCATCGCCCACGGAAACCTGAGCATCGAGATCAAGGAAAACCAGGATGTCTCCCAACCCCTGCCCTTTGCCCCGGGAAATCGAGGGGGGGAGCCGACCATGTCCGAGGACGGAAGAACCATTACGGCGCCGGGGGGAAACACGGTGGTCACCAGTGACACAAACCTCTCCATTGAAGAGGAGAAGCACAAACTCTTTTTGGTAAAGAAAAGCGTGACCATTGCCGATGTGGTCAGGGGGTTGAATGCCCTGGGGGTGACGCCCAGGGATCTGATGACCATATTCCAGGCCCTCAGGGCGGCGGGCGCCCTGGAAGCGGATTTGGAGGTGATGTGATGCCCCATACCCTTTCTGGGTTACCCCCCATTCAGCCCCTCCAAAATGGGATGGGGGAAATCAAGGCAAAAGCGGGCGCCGGAGAGGGATCTGAATCTCTCAAGGAGGCCCAAAAACTCCGCCACGCCTGTTCGGAGCTGGAATCCCTGTTTATCTTTCATCTGTTCAAGGAGATGCGGGCGACCATCCCCAAGACCGGGTTCTTGAGCGGGGGAAAAGGTGAAGAACTCTATACCTCCATGTTGGATGCCCAAGTGGCCAGGGAACTGGCCGCCGAACGCGGCATGGGCCTGTCCAGGCTTCTTGTGGAGCGTCTTGAGGGGAAAACCGGTCCGGAAAAAAAAGGCGATGAAAAGTAAAAAAAGGCTAAAGTTTTCGTTTCCAGGGGCCGATAATAAGATCGCAGACGTTTTATTGGGCACGAGAACTTTCTGTGGTATACTGAAAAGTGTGATTTCCGGGCTGTGGACCCCGTGCCCCGGGGTTTTTTTAAGGAAGGAGTTTTGAAATGAAAATAGCGGGTGACAGTCGTCTTGCAAATCTGGACGCCTATCTGAAGGGGATCCGAGACAAGAAACGGACAGATGCCTCCTCCGGTAAGGGGTCAGGCGAGGTCAGTTCAAAGGATCAGGTGGTATTATCTCCGGAAGCCAAGCAGATTCAAAAGGCAAGGGAATTGATAGAGGGCCTTCCTGATATCCGCGAAGAAAAGGTGGAAGCCGTAAGAGCCCAAATACAAGAAGGTACCTACGAAATCGACGGGGAGAAGATCGCCTCGAAAATGATTGAGGAATCTTTGCTTCGGGACCTGAGCTGACCACCAGGTGTAATCTGCAGGGCATAACAGGTCGGTTTCAAAGGGCCGGGCCCCGCCAGGGACGGGTCCGAAGATTTACGATTGGATTTGGTGAATAAGAAAGATCGGCTGCAGGTATGAACGCTACAAACACAATCTCTAAGGACGTCAAAGGGAAGGACATGGAACCCCTGTTCGAGGATTTGGTGACTCTGCTTCAAAAGGAGGTCGGTCTTTATGGTCGGCTTCTGGATCTGATGACACAGGAGCGGACCGCGGTATTGGGCACGGATATGGATCTGTTACGCGACAACACCGAGGATAAGACGTCTTTACTGTTAAAGATTCGAGATGCGGAAGGAGAAAGACAGACCATTGTTCAGGGCCTGGCGGAATCCCTGGGAGGCCCCGCCACCGGCCTCCGCCTTCGTGACCTCTCTCGATCCGCACAAGAGCCCTATGCATCCCAGTTAGAAGCGTGTCGGACCCATCTGTCGGGATTGGCCAAGTCCATCTCCGAGGCGGGCGCCCGCAATGTGAAATTGATCAACCACTCCCTGGATCTGGTTCGGAACTCATTTTCGTTTCTGCGTCAATTGACCTCGCCCGATACCGTCTATCACCATACGGGCAGGATGCTCTCACCGGATTGCGGGGGCCGGGTCCTATCCGGTGAATTTTAGGAACAGCAGGGTCTCCACCTGTCCGGGGATACCCCCTTGGTACAAAAGCCCCTTCCCTATGGCGCCATTCAGATCCTTTCCCTCTCATAGGCCGGGCAAAGACCTGGTTTATAGGCGCCCAAGCGCCCATCAGGCGTTTCATTGACACGGCCTATTGAGCGTTAAAATCCCCTATCTCTGTCAATTTTTTGGCTGGGTCCCGCGCTTGTGAAAGGCGCGGTTGCCCCTGGACATACCTGGTTCCCCCAGGCCCCGACTGACCGGTTGAAGGCATTCCCCTCTTGTGAAAACCCGTGTTCGGCTTCATTTGCCATGGATAGGCCGTTCCTCCCCACTGGACCCCGGATTGAGTCCCCACAAACCCATCATGGATCCGGAACCCCTGTGGGGGGATGGTGAGCCCATCAGCCGGTCAGGGTGAACGGCTCTATGGCATATATTTTGCAAAAGAAATTGGACGCAGGTCATTTTGGATTGTCCCATATGGTATGATTTTGGAGAGTGAAACCTATGACGCAACCGTTATCCGGAGACCCGGTCGATTGCCCTTCTTGTCAATCCGAACTCAGGGAATCCCTGATTAACGACAATTATCTCGCCTGTCCTTTTTGTGAAAGCTTGTTCCGCAAAAAGGAAGGGAGTATCAGTCCACAAGAAGCGTGCTTAGAGGAAAGCTACAGAGACCGGGCCATCACCATCTTAAATAATGACAAACACCACTATGAGTATCTCTATTGCAACCCGTTTATCGTGGAGAAATTTAGGATTCCATTGCTGAATCGGGATTGGATTCTGGCCCTTGGCGGGGGGCATCCCAAATTGGAGGCCTATTTGCAGCCCAAGCGAATTGAAGCCTGCGATCTGTTTCCTGAAGTCTATCTAAAGACTATGGAGGAGTTCAGGTCCGTGTATGACTATTCCGGAGAGGTCCAATACCATCGGGTTAGTATCGATGCGTCCTTCAGGCCCCCCACGCCGTCGGACAGCACAAATGGGCTGATTTCTCTCGTCCACTTCCTGGAGCATTTGGAATATGAAGAGAGCATCCGGGTCCTGAAGAATTTGCCGTCCCATACGGACGTGGTCATCTACGGGCCCAATGCGGGGAAAAAACCGATGCCTGGGGATTGGATACATCTTCGTCCCCAGGACCATCTGACATTGGTAACGCTTAAACGGCTCAAGCAGATCCTCTCAGATATGAAGTACGAAATCAAATATGATACGGCGTTTGCTGACGATATGCTTATCTATTTTAATACCGCAGGGGGCCGGACAATGAGTGGGACAAGTTGTGTTCGGGATCGGGTTGAACGGTATATCCAAGGGGTCGGTATCGATATTGGATACGGAGGTGATTCCATATCCAAGACTTCCATCAACATAGACCTGCCGCATCCCTATACCAGCGTGGGCAGTGATCCTCAACACCTTTCCGGAGATGCGCGCTCCCTGCACTGGTTTGCAGATAATGTTATGGACTATGTCTACAGCTCACATCTGCTTGAAGATTTTGAAAATATGGGTCCGGTTCTGGATGAGTGGCTGCGGGTGCTCAGGCAAGGGGGCAATCTTATTCTGAATTTGCCGGACGAGAAAAAATACAGGGCTCATTGCCGGGCAATCGGTGAGCCCCCGAATGAACATCACAGCCACGAGGACCTGACCCCGGACATTATGATGAATCTTTTGGAGGGGAAGACCGAGACCGTGTACGTGGAGAGATTCGATCCCTATTCGTTTGTTATGGTTGCCCGCAAGCTTTAGACATGAGCTTTTAAGGCATCTTTCATCAGGTAATTCAGTGCCTGGGCAATGAACTTCAAAGAAACCGGCAATTGATAAATGGGGTGAGAAGGGAGCACTGGTACATTTTTGAAAGATAGAACGATGCAATCGATCTCGGGGGTAATGGAAAATGTTTGATATCGGCTTATTTGCTAAGCATTTCGGATTGTTAAATGATGACTTCTCGGCGATGGAAATCGGAGTGGGACCAGCCGATAAATGCCGTCTAATAAGCTTAATCGATGAAGGCTATAGGGCGTATCTTGTGGAGGCCCTTCCAAAATATCAGC